>NZ_JBJURN010000013.1:0-39811 GCF_046622475.1 Enterobacter sp. LM3
GAAGAACCCCGTACCGGAAGGTGCGGGGTTTTTTGCTTTGGATTTTCGCGATCCCCTCCTTGAAACTTTCTCACCTTTCGCTTGCAGACTCGACATTCAGCTCATTTCTGGGTATCGTTAGCTGTCTGGATGTCTAAACGTTTATACGTATGCTGTGAGGATATAAGGTTATGCCGATTCGGGTGCAGGACGAGCTACCAGCCGTCAATTTCTTACGTGAAGAAAACGTCTTCGTAATGACGGCTTCACGCGCTACAGGTCAGGAAATTCGCCCGCTGAAGGTGCTTATTCTCAATCTGATGCCGAAAAAGATCGAAACAGAGAACCAGTTCCTGCGTCTGCTGTCGAATTCTCCGCTGCAGGTTGATATTCAGCTGTTGCGGATCGATGCCCGCGAGTCGCGTAATACCCCATCCGAGCACCTGAATAACTTCTACTGCAACTTCGACGACATTCGTGATGAAAACTTCGATGGGCTGATCGTCACCGGTGCACCGCTGGGTCTGGTTGAATTTAATGATGTTGCCTACTGGCCGCAGATCAAACAGGTGCTGGAGTGGGCAAAAGATCACGTGACCTCCACGCTGTTTGTCTGTTGGGCGGTACAAGCCGCACTGAATATTCTCTATGGTATCCCGAAGCAAACCCGTACTGAAAAGCTCTCTGGCGTATACGAACACCACATTCTTCATCCTCATGCGTTACTGACGCGCGGTTTCGACGACGTCTTCCTGGCCCCGCACTCCCGCTATGCGGATTTTCCGGCACAGTTGATCCGTGATTACACCGATCTTGAGATCCTGGCGGAAACGGAAGAGGGAGATGCCTATCTGTTTGCCAGCAAAGATAAGCGCATTGCCTTTGTAACCGGACACCCTGAATACGATGCCGATACTCTCGCTGCGGAATTTTTCCGCGATGTTGAAGCCGGTCTGAACCCGGATGTTCCGTATAACTATTTCCCAAAAAACGATCCGCAGAACAAGCCTGGAGCATCCTGGCGCAGCCACGGCAATTTGCTGTTTACTAACTGGCTCAACTATTACGTCTACCAAATAACGCCATACGATCTGCGTCACATGAATCCGACACTGGAGTAATCTTCTGCACTAAACGATCCTAAAGCGTTTCAGCTATTCAAATCAGGCACCTTCGGGTGCCTTTTTTATTTCCGAAATAACACTCAGCAATGAATAAAACTTTAAATTCATATTAATCAATCGATTACGTCAATTTAATTATTAAAATGGAAATTGTTTTTGATTTTAGAAAAATTATGAGTAGTCTTAATTTTGCTGAGCGAAAACTACACAACGATCTTTCGTTCGCATTGGGAGCGTGATTTTGGATCTTTGATGAGGAGCAGAGTAATGACTCAACAGGCAACGACGGTCGATGAACTGGCCTTTACCCAGCCGTATGGCGAGCAGGAGCAGCAAGTTTTGACGGCAGAGGCTGTCGAGTTCCTGACCGGGCTGGTAACCCGCTTTACGCCACAGCGCAATAAGCTGCTGGCAGCGCGTATTCACCAGCAGCAGGAAATTGACAATGGAAAGTTGCCTGGGTTTATTTCGGAAACCGCTTCCATTCGACGCGGTGAGTGGACAATCCGTGGTATTCCCGACGATTTACAGGATCGCCGTGTTGAGATCACCGGCCCTGTAGAGCGCAAAATGGTGATCAACGCCATGAATGCCAACGTCAAAGTCTTTATGGCGGATTTTGAAGATTCTCTGGCACCGGACTGGCGCAAAGTGATCGACGGGCAGATCAACCTGCGTGATGCCGTTAACGGTACTATCAGCTACACCAATGAAGCCGGGAAAATATACCAGCTCAAACCAAATCCGGCTGTGCTGATCTGTCGCGTGCGTGGTCTGCATCTGCCTGAAAAACATGTCACCTGGCGCGGCGAAGCTATCCCAGGCAGCCTGTTTGATTTTGCATTGTACTTCTTCCACAACCATAAAAACTTGCTGGCAAAAGGCAGCGGCCCGTATTTCTACCTGCCAAAAACCCAGTCCTGGCAGGAAGCGGCCTGGTGGAGCGAGGTATTCAGCTACGCCGAAGATTACTTCAATCTGTCACGCGGCACTATCAAAGCCACGTTGCTGATTGAAACATTGCCCGCAGTCTTCCAGATGAATGAAATCCTGCATGCCCTGCGTGACCACATTGTCGGTCTGAACTGCGGACGCTGGGACTACATCTTTAGCTACATCAAGACCCTGAAAAATCATGCTGACCGGGTACTTCCGGATCGCCAGGTTGTCACTATGGATAAACCGTTCCTTAGCGCCTATTCGCGTTTGCTGATTAAAACCTGCCACAAGCGTGGAGCCTTTGCGATGGGCGGTATGGCAGCATTTATTCCAAGCAAAGACGTTGAGCGTAACAACCAGGTACTTAATAAGGTGAAAGCCGATAAAGAGCTGGAAGCACGTAACGGCCATGATGGGACGTGGATTGCGCATCCAGGTCTGGCCGATACGGCGATGGAGGTCTTCAACCGCGTACTCGGCGACAACAAAAACCAGCTGTTTGTCACTCGCGAAGAAGATGCCCCAACCGCGGAAGAGCAACTGCTGGCACCGTGTTCAGGTGAACGTACTGAAGAGGGCATGCGCGCCAATATCCGCGTCGCCGTGCAGTACATCGAAGCATGGATCTCCGGCAACGGCTGCGTACCGATTTACGGCCTGATGGAAGACGCGGCTACGGCGGAGATCTCCCGAACCTCCATCTGGCAGTGGATCCACCATCAGAAAACGCTCAGCAATGGCAAGCCAGTAACCAAAGCCTTGTTCCGCCAGATGCTGGCCGAAGAGATGCGGGTGATCCAGGACGAGCTGGGCGAACACCGCTTCAGCAGCGGACGTTTTGATGATGCCGCACGCCTGATGGAGCAAATCACCACATCTGATGACTTAATCGACTTCCTCACCCTGCCAGGCTACCGCCTGCTGGCGTAATCCACCACATAACAATATGGAGCATCTGCACATGAAAACCCGTACCCAACAGATCGAAGAGTTACAGAAAGAGTGGACACAACCGCGCTGGGAAGGCATCCGCCGTCCGTACAGTGCAGAGGAAGTGGTGAAATTGCGCGGTTCGGTCAACCCGGAATGTACGCTGGCGCAGAATGGCGCGGCGAAAATGTGGCGCTTACTGCACGGCGGTTCCAAAAAGGGTTACATCAACAGCCTTGGTGCGCTGACCGGCGGCCAGGCGCTGCAACAGGCGAAAGCCGGGATTGAAGCGGTCTATCTCTCTGGCTGGCAGGTCGCGGCAGACGCTAACCTGGCCTCCAGCATGTATCCGGATCAGTCTCTTTACCCGGCAAACTCCGTGCCGTCGGTGGTGGATCGGATCAACAACACCTTCCGTCGTGCGGATCAGATCCAGTGGGCGGCAGGCATTGAGCCAAACGATCCGCGCTTTACTGACTACTTCCTGCCGATCGTTGCGGATGCGGAAGCCGGTTTTGGCGGCGTGCTGAACGCATTTGAACTGATGAAATCGATGATTGAGGCCGGTGCAGCGGCCGTTCACTTCGAAGACCAACTGGCGTCAGTGAAGAAGTGCGGACACATGGGCGGTAAAGTGTTAGTCCCGACCCAGGAAGCGATTCAGAAGCTGGTTGCGGCGCGTCTGGCCGCTGACGTACTCGGCGTACCGACGCTGGTGATTGCTCGTACCGATGCCGATGCGGCTGACCTGATCACCTCTGACTGCGACCCGTATGACAGCGAGTTCATTACCGGTGAGCGTACCAGCGAAGGGTTCTACCGCACTCATGCCGGCATTGAGCAGGCGATCAGCCGTGGCCTGGCGTATGCTCCATATGCGGATCTGGTCTGGTGCGAAACCTCCACGCCGGATCTGGCGCTGGCAAAACGCTTTGCCGATGCCATCCATGCAAAATACCCGGGCAAACTGCTGGCCTATAACTGCTCACCGTCCTTTAACTGGCAGAAGAATCTGGATGACAAAACCATCGCCAGCTTCCAGCAGCAGCTGTCCGATATGGGCTACAAATACCAGTTCATCACCCTGGCGGGTATCCACAGCATGTGGTTCAACATGTTCGACCTGGCGCATGCTTACGCGCAGGGTGAAGGCATGAAGCACTATGTTGAGAAGGTTCAGCAGCCAGAATTTGCCGCGGGTAAAGAGGGTTATACCTTTGTGTCTCACCAGCAGGAGGTAGGAACTGGCTACTTCGATAACGTGACCACCATCATTCAGGGTGGCGCTTCCTCCGTAACCGCCTTAACGGGTTCAACCGAAGAAGCACAGTTCTGATGATGTCCCCCTCTCCCTTCGGGGAGAGGGTTGGGTGAAGGGGAATGTATGTCGCGTGGCCTGGAATTACTGATCGCACAAACCATCCTGCAGGGTTTCGATGCCCAGTATGGACGTTTTCTGGAAGTGACATCTGGCGCGCAGCAGCGCTTTGAACATGCCGACTGGCATGCGGTTCAGCAGGCTATGAAGCAGCGCATCCATCTCTACGATCACCACGTAGGCCTGGTGGTGGAGCAGCTGCGCTGCATTACCGACGGCAAAAACCCTGATGCGGCTTTTTTACTGCGGGTGAAAGAGCATTACACCCACTTGTTACCCGATTACCCGCGCTTCGAGATTGCGGAGAGCTTTTTCAACTCCGTTTATTGCCGGTTATTTGACCACCGCTCACTATCTCCTGAGCGGTTATTTATTTTCAGCTCCCAGCCGGAACGCCGTTTTCGTACGATTCCGCGCCCGCTGGCGAAAGACTTCTTTCCCGATCACGGCTGGGAGCCGCTGCTGCACCGCATATTAACGGACTTGCCGCTGCGTTTGCCCTGGCAGAATAAAGCCCGGGATATTGGCTATATCATCGCACATCTCAACGAAACCTTTGGTGAGGGGGAGCTCAGGCACAGCCACTTGCAGGTCGCCAATGAGCTTTTCTACCGTAACAAAGCGGCCTGGCTGGTCGGGAAACTGGTGACGCCAACCGCCACGGTCCCGTTTTTGCTGCCTATTCACCGTACTGATGATGGCGAACTGTTTGTCGATACCTGCCTGACGACCAGCGCGGAAGCCAGTATTGTGTTTGGTTTCGCCCGTTCCTATTTCATGGTTTACGCCCCGCTACCTGCGGCGCTGGTGGAGTGGCTACGGGAGATCCTGCCGGGCAAAACCACCGCCGAGCTGTATATGGCAATTGGCTGTCAGAAGCACGCGAAAACCGAAAGCTATCGGGAGTATCTGCACTATATTGCCAGCGCCGATGAGCAATTTATCGAAGCTCCTGGCATTCGCGGCATGGTGATGCTGGTGTTCACCCTGCCGGGGTTTGATCGTGTGTTTAAGGTGATAAAAGACAAATTCGCGCCACAGAAAGAGATGACCGCCGCTCATGTCCGCGCTTGCTACCAGCTGGTGAAAGAGCACGATCGCGTCGGGCGGATGGCCGATACCCAGGAGTTCGAAAATTTTGTGCTGGATAAGCAGCAGATCGCTCCGGCGCTTATGGCGTTATTACTGCAGGAAGCGCCGGGGAAAATCACCGATCTTGGCGATAAAATTGCGATCAGCCATCTCTACATTGAGCGCCGGATGGTGCCGCTCAATATCTGGCTGGAACAGTCAGACGGCCAGGTCTTGCGGGATGCGATTGAAGAGTATGGCAACGCCATCCGCCAGCTTGCTGCGGCCAATATCTTCCCGGGTGACATGCTGTTTAAAAACTTCGGTGTGACCCGACACGGTCGGGTGGTGTTCTACGATTACGACGAAATTTGCTACATGACTGAGGTGAATTTCCGCGATATTCCAGCGCCGCGCTACCCGGAAGATGAACTGTCTGGCGAACCGTGGTACAGCGTTTCACCCGGCGACGTGTTTCCGGAGGAATTTCGTCACTGGCTGTGTGCTGACCCGCGCATCGGGCCGTTATTTGAAGAGATGCATGATGACCTGTTCCACGCCAGCTACTGGCGCGGGCTGCAAACGCGGATTAAGAACGGGCACGTGGAAGATGTGTATGCTTACCGACGTAAGCAGAGGTTTTGCTTCAGATTTTCACCCTCACCCGGTGGGAGAGGGCCGGGGTGATGGCATCAGTCCGCAGTGCAGCCTAATCGCCCGGTGGCGCTGCGCTTACCGGGCCTACGGTCCGAATGTTGGCAGGAAACCACCCTAGCGAATTCCACCATACGCCAGCGTCACCTCTTTCGCCGCCTTAATCACCAGCGCACCCAGCTCGGTTACACGGTCATCGGTCATACGTGAAATCGGCCCGGAGATGGAGATGGCGGCAAACGGCTCACGGTGCTCGTCAAAAATACAGGCAGCAAGGCAGCGCAGGCCGAGCGCATGTTCTTCGTCGTCAAACGAATAGCCGCGTTTACGCGTCAAAGCCAGATCTTCTTTCAGGTGCACAGGGGAAACCAGCGTAGCGTGCGTGTAAGCATGCAGCCCTTTGCGGTGTAACAGCCCCGTGACCTGCTCTTCACTTAGCTGCGACAGAAATGCTTTTCCTGCTCCGGAGGCGTGCATTGGCAGCTTACCGCCAATCGGTGCTGACATACGCATCAGCTGTGTACACTGTACCTGGTCGATGATAATCGCCTGGTGGTCACTCTGGTCCAGCACGGCCAGGTTTACCGTTTCGCCGGAGTCTTCCATCAGCTTGCGCAGAATAGGGTGCACAATCGCCAGCAGATTGCGGCTTTGCAGGAAGCTACTGCCAACAATAAACGCATGCGCACCCACTGCCCAGTGCCCCAGCTCACCAACCTGACGCACAAAGCCCAGTTGCTGCATGGTGGTCAGCAGGCGGTGCGTGGTGGAATTGGGTAATCCGGCCTGTTGTGCCAGCTCCGTGAGGGCCACGCTGCCGTGTGACTCGGCTATCCACTCCAGTAGCTTCAGGCCGCGCGTAAGCGATTGAACCTGCCCGCCCTGTTGTGCGGCGGTGGTGGCAGCAGGTTTTCTGCCGCGTTTAGCGGGAACGGTCGCGACCATGACGATCTCCTTTTTCTGTATCGTGGAAATCATTTTCGTTTTATTTGGTGATTTTGCAACCGTAATCCTGACTGATCGGATGAGTGATAGTGAACATGTCTCATGTTACCACTGTGTGACTTTTCCACCCTGCGAGATTATGCCAGTATGGATTGCTGGCCTTTTGGCCTGGTTGAGCGTTGTCGGGAGCAAGTGTGAGCAGCAAAGTAGAGCAACTGCGTGCGCAGTTAAATGAACGAATTCTGGTGCTGGACGGCGGTATGGGCACGATGATCCAGGGCTATCGTCTGAGTGAAGACGATTTCCGCGGTGAGCGTTTCGCCGACTGGCCATGTGACCTGAAAGGCAACAACGACCTGCTGGTATTAAGCAAGCCGCACGTCATTGCGGAAATCCACAACGCGTACTTCGAAGCGGGTGCGGATATCGTTGAAACCAACACCTTCAACTCGACAACCATCGCTATGGCGGATTACCAGATGGAATCCCTGTCGGCGGAAATCAACTTTGAAGCGGCGAAGCTGGCGCGCGCCTGCGCGGACGAATGGACGGCCCGCACGCCGGACAAACCGCGCTATGTGGCCGGGGTTCTTGGCCCGACAAACCGTACCGCGTCGATTTCACCGGACGTAAACGACCCGGCGTTTCGTAATATCACCTTCGATCAGCTGGTCACGGCCTACCGTGAATCGACCAAAGCGCTGGTGGAAGGCGGTTCCGATCTGATCCTGATTGAAACGGTATTCGATACCCTCAACGCCAAAGCCGCCATTTACGCGGTAAAAGAGGAATTCGAGGCGCTGGGCGTTGACCTGCCGATCATGATTTCCGGCACCATTACCGATGCCTCTGGCCGTACCCTGTCCGGCCAGACAACTGAAGCCTTTTATAACTCCCTGCGCCACGCTGATGCGCTCTCCTTCGGCCTGAACTGTGCGCTGGGGCCAGATGAGCTGCGCCAGTACGTGCAGGAACTCTCGCGCATCGCTGAATGCTACGTCACCGCTCACCCGAACGCCGGTTTGCCAAATGCCTTTGGTGAATACGATCTGGATGCGGACACCATGGCGGTGCAAATCCGTGAGTGGGCCGAGTCCGGTTTCCTGAATATCGTCGGTGGCTGCTGCGGCACCACGCCGGAGCACATCGCTGCCATGAGCAATGCGGTGGCCGGGCTGCCGCCGCGTAAACTGCCCGAGCTTCCTGTCGCCTGTCGCCTCTCCGGTCTTGAGCCGTTGACCATCGGTGACGACAGCCTGTTTGTGAACGTGGGTGAACGTACTAACGTCACCGGTTCGGCGAAGTTCAAGCGACTGATTAAAGAAGAAAAATACAGCGAAGCGCTGGACGTTGCTCGCCAGCAGGTAGAAAGCGGCGCGCAGATTATCGATATCAATATGGATGAGGGGATGCTCGACGCCGAAGCGGCGATGGTGCGTTTCCTCAACCTGATCGCCGGTGAACCGGACATCGCCCGCGTGCCGATTATGATTGACTCCTCGAAGTGGGAAGTCATCGAGAAAGGGCTGAAATGTATTCAGGGCAAAGGCATTGTTAACTCCATCTCGATGAAAGAGGGAGTCGATATCTTTATCCACCACGCGAAGCTGGTGCGCCGCTACGGTGCCGCCGTGGTCGTGATGGCCTTTGATGAAGTAGGCCAGGCCGATACTCGTGAGCGTAAAATTGAGATTTGCCGTCGCGCGTACAATATTTTGACCGAAGAGGTGGGCTTCCCGCCGGAAGACATCATCTTCGACCCAAATATCTTTGCGGTCGCGACCGGGATTGAAGAGCACAACAACTATGCTCAGGACTTTATCGGCGCGTGTGAAGACATCAAGCGCGAGCTGCCACATGCGCTGATCTCCGGCGGTGTCTCGAACGTGTCGTTCTCATTCCGTGGTAACGACCCGGTGCGTGAGGCTATCCACGCCGTGTTTCTCTACTACGCCATCCGTAACGGTATGGACATGGGGATTGTCAACGCCGGACAGCTGGCGATTTACGACGATCTGCCTGCGGAGCTGCGCGACGCGGTGGAGGATGTCATCCTCAACCGTCGCGACGATGCCACCGAGCGTATGCTGGATCTGGCTGAGAAATATCGCGGCAGCAAATCCGATGAAGCGGCAAACGTTCAGCAGGCCGAGTGGCGTTCCTGGGACGTGAGAAAACGTCTGGAATATTCGCTGGTCAAAGGCATTACCGAGTTTATCGAGCAGGACACCGAAGAAGCGCGTCAGCAGTCAACACGCCCGATAGAAGTGATCGAAGGTCCGCTGATGGACGGCATGAACGTGGTGGGCGATCTGTTTGGTGAGGGCAAGATGTTCCTGCCGCAGGTGGTGAAATCCGCGCGCGTGATGAAGCAGGCCGTGGCTTATCTTGAACCGTTTATCGAGGCCAGCAAAGAGAAAGGCTCCAGTAACGGCAAGATGGTCATCGCCACCGTGAAGGGTGACGTACACGATATCGGTAAGAATATCGTCGGTGTGGTGCTGCAGTGTAATAACTACGAAATTATCGACCTCGGTGTGATGGTGCCGGCGGATAAAATCCTCAAAACCGCGCGCGAAGTGAATGCTGACCTGATTGGCCTTTCCGGGCTGATTACACCGTCGCTGGACGAGATGGTCAACGTGGCAAAAGAGATGGAACGCCAGGGCTTTACCATTCCGTTGTTGATTGGCGGGGCGACCACCTCAAAAGCGCACACGGCGGTGAAAATCGAGCAGAACTACAGTGGCCCGACGGTCTATGTGCAGAACGCCTCGCGTACCGTGGGTGTTGTCTCTGCGCTGCTTTCCGCCACACAGCACGATGACTTTGTGGCACGCACCCGCAAAGAGTACGAAACCGTTCGTATTCAGCACGCGCGTAAAAAACCCCGCACGCCGCCGGTTACGTTACAGGCCGCGCGCGATAACGATCTGGCGTTTGACTGGCCGAGCTATACGCCACCGGTGGCGCATCGCCTGGGCGTGCAGGAGGTTACCGCCAGCATCGAAACGCTGCGTAACTACATCGACTGGACACCGTTCTTTATGACCTGGTCGCTGGCAGGTAAATATCCGCGCATCCTCGAAGATGACGTGGTGGGGGAAGAGGCACAGCGCCTGTTCAACGACGCTAACGAGATGCTGGATAAGCTGAGTGCAGAGAAAACCCTCAACCCGCGCGGTGTGGTGGGCCTGTTCCCGGCAAACCGTGTGGGGGACGACATCGAAATTTATCGCGATGAAACCCGCACGCACGTGCTGACGGTGAGCCGTCACCTGCGCCAGCAAACCGAGAAAGTGGGCTTTGCTAACTACTGCCTGGCCGATTTCGTTGCACCGAAACTTTCCGGTAAAGCCGATTACATCGGCGCATTTGCCGTGACCGGTGGTCTGGAAGAAGATGCGCTGGCGGATGCGTTCGAAGCGCAACACGATGACTACAACAAAATCATGGTCAAAGCGATTGCTGACCGTCTGGCAGAAGCCTTTGCGGAGTACCTGCACGAGCGTGTGCGCAAGGTGTACTGGGGTTATGCGGCGAATGAGAACCTCAGCAACGAGGAGTTGATCCGCGAAAACTACCAGGGCATTCGTCCGGCACCGGGTTACCCGGCCTGCCCGGAACACACCGAAAAGGGCACTATCTGGAAGCTGCTGGATGTGGAAGCGCACACCGGCATGAAACTGACCGAGTCCTTTGCCATGTGGCCGGGCGCGTCTGTATCCGGCTGGTACTTCAGCCATCCGGACAGCAAATACTTCGCCGTGGCACAGCTGCAGCGTGACCAGATCGAGGACTACGCCCTGCGCAAAGGCATGAGCGTGTCCGAAGTCGAGCGTTGGTTAGCGCCTAACCTGGGCTACGACGCCGACTGACGTCACTTTTCCTTACAACAAACAGGGCACGCATCGGGTGCCCTGTCTCTTTCTTACGCTTAAACCCTTATACTGAACCTAAGGAAACCTATAACGATAAGGAGAACCCCCTTCCGTGCTGACTCTGTTACACCTGCTCTCTGCTGTGGCATTGCTGGTATGGGGCACGCATATTGTCCGTACCGGTGTCATGCGCGTATTTGGCGCGCGCTTACGTACCGTTCTCAGCAGCAGCGTTGAGAAGAAGCCACTTGCCTTCTGTGCGGGTATCGGTGTGACGGCGCTGGTTCAGAGCAGTAATGCCACCACTATGCTCGTTACCTCGTTTGTGGCACAGGATCTGGTGGCGCTGGCTCCGGCGCTGGTTATCGTGCTCGGTGCTGATGTGGGGACCGCGCTGATGGCGCGTATCCTGACTTTCGATCTCTCCTGGCTGTCGCCGCTGCTGATTTTTATCGGCGTTATCTTCTTCCTCGGTCGTAAACAAACCCGCGCCGGACAGCTTGGCCGCGTGGCAATTGGCCTGGGGCTGATCCTGCTGGCGCTGGAACTGATTGTGCAGGCGGTCACCCCCATCACTCAGGCCAACGGCGTGCAGGTTATCTTCGCCTCGCTGACGGGTGACATCATGCTGGATGCGTTGATTGGCGCGGTGTTTGCCATCGTCAGCTACTCCAGCCTGGCGGCCGTCTTGCTGACTGCAACGCTCACCACCGCAGGGGCGATCTCCTTCCCGGTGGCGCTGTGTCTGGTTATCGGTGCCAACCTCGGCTCGGGACTGCTGGCGATGCTGAACAACAGCGCCGCGAATGCCGCCGCTCGCCGCGTGGCGCTTGGTAGCCTGCTGTTTAAGCTGGTGGGTAGCCTGATCATTTTGCCTTTTGTTCACCCGCTGGCGAACCTGATGGACAACCTCCCGCTGCCGAAGGCGGAACTGGTTATTTACTTCCACGTCTTCTACAACCTGACGCGTTGCCTGGCGATGGTGCCTTTTGTTGCGCCAATGGCCCGTTTTTGCGAGCGTCTTATCCGCGATGAGCCTGAACTGGATGCACGTCTGAAACCGAAGCATCTGGACACCACGGTACTGGATACTCCCGCGCTGGCCATTGCCAATGCCGCTCGTGAAACGCTGCGCATAGGCGATGCGATGGAAACCATGCTTGAAGGGCTGCAAAAGGTGATGCACGGTGAGCCGCGCGAAGAGAAAGAACTGCGCAGGATAGCGGACGACATTAACGTGCTTTACACCGCCATCAAGCTTTATCTGGCACGTATTCCGCAGGATGAACTGGCGGAAGAGGAGTCCCGTCGTTGGGCAGAAATCATTGAAATGTCGCTCAACCTGGAACAGGCTTCGGATATCGTTGAACGCATGGGCAGTGAAATCGCCGACAAATCGCTGGCCACGCGGCAGGCCTTCTCGGGTGAAGGTTTAAAAGAGCTTGAAGCGCTGCACGAACAGCTGGTGAGCAACCTGAAGCTGGCGATGTCGGTCTTCTTCTCCAGTGATGTGCCGAGCGCGCGACGCCTGCGCCGTAATAAACACCGTTTCCGCATTCTCAACCGTCGCTACTCGCATGCTCACGTTGAGCGTCTGCATCAGCAAAACGTGCAAAGTATCGAAACCAGCTCCCTGCACCTGGGGCTGCTGGGGGACATGAAACGTCTGAACTCGTTGTTCTGCGCGGTAGCATACAGCGTGATGGAACAGCCGGACGAAGATGACGAACGGGATGAGTATTAATCTCTGAAAGCGCCTCGCAAAACCGTTTTGCGAGGCGTGACACTCTTTAATGAGCAATCTACCCTTAGCCCTCATATTTTTAAGGGAATAGGAAATGCTCATATACTACGCTACACTTCGCCAATTCATGCGCACTCCAATGGGGGTTATCATGCGCACAGTCAAAGGAATTAAAAAATCGGTCAATGTCTCTTTAGCACCAGAAATACTGGAAGAGGCCCGAAAGCTTAAACTCAATCTTTCAGCTGTGCTAACAGAGGCATTGCAGGAGAAGTTTCGCGAAAATCAACGTACGGTTTGGCTTGAAGAGAATCAGGACGCTATCGATGCCGTTAACCGGTGGGTCGATGAAAACGGTTCTTTCAGCGATTTTCAGAGGTCGTTCTGATGGAGCAATATTTTGCTTATGAGAACACGGGTAACGGGAAGAAAGTCTATCCCTGGTTAATCAATATGCAGCACCCCGTTGCGAATGTGATGAAACATGTTTTGGTTGCCCCCGCGATCGAGCTGGACAACCTGGCTGGCAGCAATCTACCTGCGAAAGTTTGCCCTGTCGTTGAAATCGCGGGAAAATCCTGTGTCGTAATGATGCATATGATGTCTGGAATCCCAGCAAAAGAAATTGGTGAGAGCGTTGCAGATCTTACCGATAAAAGGGCTTCTCTACGGGATGCGCTCGATTTTCTTATCAATGGCTACTAAGGCATTTTGGTCAGCCGCAAGGTAAGGTATATTTCGCCTTTACAGGAGAAACTATGCTGCCAACTCAATCAACCCGATTAAACAAATACATTAGCGAGAGCGGGATCTGCTCACGTCGCGAGGCTGACCGTTACATTGAACAGGGTAACGTGTTCCTCAACGGCAAACGCGCCACTATTGGCGACCAGGTGGTGCCCGGTGATGTGGTCAAAGTGAATGGTCAGGTCATCGAACCGCGTGATGCAGAAGATCTGGTGTTTATCGCGTTGAACAAACCGGTTGGGGTTGTCAGTACCACGGAAGATGGCGAGCGGGACAACATCGTTGATTTCGTTAACCACAGCAGCCGTATTTTCCCGATTGGTCGTCTGGATAAAGACTCCCAGGGTCTTATTTTCCTGACTAACCACGGCGACCTGGTAAACAAAATTCTGCGCGCCGGTAACGACCACGAGAAAGAGTACATCGTTACGGTCAATAAGCCGGTCACGGATGAATTTATTCGCGGTATGGGCGCAGGCGTGCCAATCCTCGGAACCGTCACGAAAAAGTGCAAGGTGAAGAAGGAAGCGCCGTTCGCCTTCCGTATTACCCTGGTACAGGGCTTAAACCGTCAGATCCGCCGTATGTGCGAGCACTTTGGTTATGAAGTGACGAAGCTGGAACGTACGCGCATCATGAACGTCAGCCTGTCCGGTATCCCGCTGGGCGAGTGGCGCGATTTAACCGGTGACGAGCTGATTGAGCTGTTTAAGCTTATCGAAAACTCCTCGTCCGAGGCGAAGCCAAAAACCAAAGCGAAGCCAAAAACGCAGGCAATTAAGCGTCCTGTGGTAAAAGCGCCACAAGCGGAAGAAAAGGGGCGGGGCAAACCGGCTAACGGGAAGCGCTTCGCCCAGCCGGGCCGTAAAAAGAAAGGGCGCTGATTAGCGCCTTCCACGGGTTGAGGTATTGGCCGACCAGGAAAAGGTCGTCTCGGTATCCGGTTTATAAGCCTGCTGCTTTTTCAGTTTGCGGGCTTTCTTCGCCTCGGCATCGCGCTGAGCCATCAGTTTGTCGATGTACTCTTTTTTAACCTGATTGGTTTCGGCGTTCGTCAGCGTGCGGCCATGTGCGATGCGGGCGCGGTCGAGTAGCGTTTTAAGTTCGCGCTGCTCGGCTTCCGTCATGTCTTTCTGGGTCAGTCGTGGTGTAGCCATTGCTGAAGCCTCCTGATGGGAAGGTTTCAGTGTAAAGCAAACGCAGCAAATTAAACCTGTTTCACCACATCTTTTTTCGGTTGCTCATCAATGGGTTTGCCGGACCAGTAGCCACCCAGCAGACCAAGGGGGTTATGCAGCACTACCGCGACAATCACCACAAAGCCCACGGAGGCAATGTGCGATAATGTTGCAAGTGTTTGTTATAAAAAGCCGGGGTCGAGCCCGGCTATAGTTATTGTTTATCGCGTAAGGAAATAATATTCAAATGGATTATGTCCGGATGCTTTCCCAGCTCAGACTAAAGCGAGCCAGATATTTGCGCAGTCGGTCAGCGTCGTTAGGATTGGCTTTTTTGAGCCGTGAAACGGCAAACAGCTCTCGTCCGGCCTCAGACAACGATGCGCTGCGGCGACACACCTCTAGCACCGTTTCCAGTTGCCGCTGGTCAAAGAGGTCAATCTCCATGCAAGTTGCAGGCTGTGGCATGTCAGTTTGCCAGTCGGTCTGAAGCCGGGAAATCTCCTCCAGCACCAGATCCTGAGTAATACGCCCTCGTTCCGCCAGCGTCGCCATGCGTGCGACGCTTGCGCTCAGCTCGCGAAAGTTGCCGCGCCACAGTGCCCTGCTGGAACAGGCAAAGGTCAGATAGCCTTCGCGCGCTTCTTTATCGAAGCGGATTTGCGTCTGGCTTTCGCGAGAGAAACGTTGAAGTTCGTAGTCGACATTCGGCGTGATGTCCTCTTTCCGTTGGGCAAGGCCGGGCAAGGCAAAGCTCCACATATTAATACGGGCATAGAGATCTTCACGAAAACGTCCCTCTGCCACCCACTGGCGCATATCACGGTGGGTTCCGGCGATAAGCTGAAAATCGCTGTGAACTTCTTTGTCGGAGCCAAACGGGAAAAAGGTTTTCTCTTCAATGGCTTTGAGCAGCATCGCCTGTTCATCCAGGCCTAGTTCGGCAATCTCGTCGAGGAAAAGGACGCCGCCATCGGCTTCACGCAGCAGGCCGCTGCGTGCCGACAGTGCGCCGGTAAAGGCCCCTTTCACGTGGCCGAACAGCGTGGACATGGCGTTATCACCGCGCAGGGTCGCGCAGTTGACGGAAACCAGCTTGCCGGAAACCTGATGGCGTGACTGCTTAAGCTGATAAATGCGGTTCGCGAGGAACGACTTACCCGCGCCGGTGGGGCCGGTCAGCAGGATAGGTGCTGTGGAACGGAGCGCCACGCGTTCAATCTTGTCGATAAGACTGTTAAAGGTGGCGTTTCGCGTATCAATGCCCGCTTTCAGAAATGATATTGACTGCTGCTGCTCGCGCTGAAAGCGGTTGGTGAGGGTCGTGTAGCGACTTAAATCCAGGTCGATAATTGAGTAAGTTCCGGCTGCGATCTCCTCAGGAGAGGCTTCTTTTCTGGCAGGTCCAGTCTGTAAAAGGCTGGCGGGAAGATAGCGGGCTTCTGTCAGCAGGAACCAGCAGATCTGCGCCACATGCGTGCCGGTGGTGATGTGGACGAAATACTCTTCGTGCTCGGTATCAAAAGTGTACTGGGTGGCAAAATCGAGAAATGCGGCATAAACATCTTCGAAATCCCACGGATCTTCAATGATTACCGTGCTGGGACGTACCTCGGTATGGGGGGAAACCAGCACAATATCTTGCGCCAGTTGCTGGGCCATGCCGAGATCTCGCGGTTGATGAAGCAACTCCAGCCTGTCGACCGGGAAATCCGGCTGTTGGCACAGCCCAACGGTCGGTCGCCATTTGCGAAAGCGATTAGCCCGTTTTCCCCGTTTATCCATCACGGTGCCAAGCACCCCGATTACCACCCGTCGCTTCTTCATATTTATCCAGAAAGATAATTATTGATAGTAAAGGATAAAAAATATTGAGCCGAACGGCAATGGATGAAAATAGTGGTCAATAAAAATCCATTAATAATTAATGAAATAAAAAAATAAAACGATGATTTTTGTTTTTTGGCACGATTCTGGCAATACAGATAACGTCACGACGTTGAGCACACAGGGGGTTAAGGCCCCGTCGGCGCATCAGGAACGGCAAGGCTGTTTTCCGGGGGCGTTCCGTCAACCAATGACACACAGAAGGGTTCGATTCCCGATTCATTCTCCCAATGAAAACTGGTCGTAAACATCAAAGTAAAAACGGGGTATTGCGCAGTCAGCAATCCCAATGAAGGCCGCCGGTAACGGTGCCGGATCGCAGGCGAAAAGGCATTCCCCTGTGATTTCGTGCCTGCACCCGCGCCTGACTTTAAGGAATATAAAATGGCTAAAAAAATCACGATAAAAAAAGGTCAGTTAGGACTGGTAGCAAAAGCTGGCGATTATTACCGGGTACTGGAGGCGGGCGAACACCGTCTGGGGTGGTTCAATACGGACGACGTGCTGGTGGTGAGCCAGGACGGCAGTGAGGTGCCGGATGCGCTGGCGGATTATCTGCGCCGCTTTCAGCCTGACTGGGTGGCACGTTACTGCCTGGCGGTTGATCTTACTGCGGATGAAATCGGGGTGTTATCGAACAACGGTGTATTGCAGGAGATTGTGCCGCCTTGTACACGTTGTCTGTACTGGCAGCAGGATGCTGCGTTGACCCTGAAAAGAATCGATACCCGCGACGTGCAGGTGCCGGTGGATGTGATGAATGCTGCTCTGCAACCGCGTCGTAATGGCGCGGTAAAGGGGCGCGACGCGATGCTGGTCGTACAGGTACCTGCCTGGCACGTTGGGGTGGTGAAAATCGACGGAGAAATTCAGGCACTGTTACCGCCGGGCCTGACGGCATACTGGAAAATTAACCATCTCGTAGAGGCAGAGGTAGTGGATACACGCCTTCAGGTGGTGGAAGTGAGTGGGCAGGAGATCCTGACGAAGGACAAAGTTAACCTGCGCCTGAATCTGGCGGCCAACTGGCGCTACGGCGACGTGCTGCAGGCGTGCGGACAGCTTACGAAACCGTTGGAACATTTGTACCGCGAACTCCAGTTCGCACTGCGTGAGGCGGTCGGCACCCGCACTCTCGATGAGTTACTGGAAGATAAGCAGATCATTGATGAGGTGGTCAGCAAACAGGTGCAAGGCCGCCTGTTACCCTTTGGAATGGAAATTGCGTCACTTGGGGTAAAAGACATTGTTTTACCTGGTGATATGAAAACGATTTTATCCCGTCTGGTAGAGGCTGAAAAATCGGCCCAGGCGAATGTTATTCGCCGACGCGAAGAAACGGCGGCGACACGATCGCTGTTAAACACCGCAAAGGTGATGGAGAACAACCCGGTGGCGCTGCGTTTAAAAGAGCTGGAAACCCTGGAAAGGGTCGCGGAACGTATCGACAAAATTTCGGTATTTGGTGGTCTGGACCAGGTATTACACGGCCTTGTTAATCTGAAAGGATAGCGCAATGCAACAGAGCGATCTTGAATTACTGACGGCGTCAAACGGCGCACCGATCAATATGTGGACTCACGGCGTTCCCGTGGAGCCAGAGGCGCAATTGCTGAGTACTGCAAAGATGCCGTTTATTTTCAAACACCTTGCGGTGATGCCCGACGTACATCTCGGTAAAGGCTCTAAAGACATCGAGGCAGTGATGGCAGCGCAATCGTCGCTGGTGGAGATCGTTCACACCCTGCGTCAGGTAGTATGTGTAAAAGGATGAAAAATGAGCAACAACGATGTTGATAGCGCGATGCGTGAACGCGTCTGCGGGCAACTTCACGATGTAGAGCAGCGCTATAACGTGCGCGTGCTCTACGCCTGTGAATCAGGCAGTAGGGGATGGGGGGTTGCCTCACCGGATAGCGATTATGATGTGAGGTTTTTGTATGTTCACCGCCCTGAATGGTATCTGCGCGTCGAGTCCCAGCGGGATGTGATCGAGCTGCCGATAGATGATGAACTGGACGTATGTGGCTGGGAATGGCGTAAGGCTCTGGGCCTGTTGAAGGGTGCAAATCCGACGCTAATAGAATGGCTGGATTCCCCTGTTGTCTATCAGGAAGATGAAACGGTGCTGGCCGAGCTGCGCGCGCTGATACCCGCGTGGTTCTCGCCATTGCGCGCCCGCTGGCATTACTTCTCAATGGCCCGGAAAAACTTCCGTGGATATTTACAGGGGGAAACGGTTCGGCTGAAAAAGTATTTTTATGTCCTGCGCCCTTTGCTGGCGGTGCGGTGGGTAGAAGCGGGGAAGGGCGTTCCACCTATGCGTTTTGCCGCACTGCTTGCCGGGAGTGAACTGTGTGCGCCGTTACGTGCGGAAATTGATGCATTGCTGGAAATAAAACAGCGCGCAGGTGAAGCGGAATATGGTCCTAAACGGCCATTAATCCACGCTTTTTTGCAAAGTGAGCTGGTGAGAGGAGAATTACCGCCGGTACTACCCGACAGCAGTGAAGGAGATTTAAAAGATCTGGATTCGCTGCTGATGAGAACAGTAATGAAAAGCTAAAGAATGGCCCGGTGGTGAAAACACCCGGGCCATTCTTGCGCTTATTCAAACAAATTCTGATGAAGTTTCTGCACAACCTGCTCCGCCTGATCGGCAGGGACCAGGAAGCAGAGGTTGTAGCTGGACGCGCCATAGCAAATCATGCGGATGTTGAACGGATCGAGTACGCCGAAGACCTCTTTGCCTACGCCGCAGGCGCGGGACAGCTTATTACCGATGATGGCAACCAGCGCCAGGTTCTCTTCCACTTCAACGCGGCACAGCTCAGACAGCTCAATCAGCAGTGACTGCGTCAGCAGGGTGTCGCCAGTAGAAGTAGAGCCGGTCGTATCCAGCGTCAGCGCGATGCTGACTTCAGAGGTGGTGATCAGATCCACGGAGATATTGTGGCGCGCCAGAATACCAAATACTTCAGCCAGGAAGCCGCGGGAGTGCAGCATATTCAGGCTGTGCAGCGTCACCAGCGTCTGACGGCGACGCAGGGCGATCGCGCGGAACAGCGGTGGGCTTTCGGTTTTCTTACACACCAGCGTACCGCCTGCCTTCGGGTCTTTACTGGAACCGACGAAGACCGGGATATCGCTGCGTACGGCAGGCAGCAACGTCGCCGGGTGCAGCACTTTCGCACCGAAGGTGGCCATTTCCGCAGCTTCTTCAAATGCGATCACATCAATACGTTTTGCCGCAGAAACCACGCGCGGGTCGGTGGTGTAAATGCCCGGAACGTCAGTCCAGATATCCACACGGGTGGCATGCAGAGCTTCACCCAGCAGAGCCGCGGTGTAGTCACTGCCACCACGGCCAAGCGTGGTGGTACGGCCTTTGGCTTCGCTGCCAATAAAGCCCTGAGTGATCACCATGCCTTCTGCCAGGCGCGGAACCAGTTGCTGATGGGTCAGTTCGGCCAGAACCTCAACGTCCGGCTCGGCGCGGCCAAAGCGATCGCTGGTGCGCATAATTTTACGCACGTCAAACCACTGCGCCTGAACGTTACGTGCGCGCAGGATCTCAACGAACAGCAGGGTAGACATCAGTTCACCGTGGCTGACCAGCTCGTCAGTCAGGGCAGTGGACGTTGCCAGGGAAGCCGCTTCTGCCAGAGTGGTGATATTTTCCAGCAGGCGTTCCACTTCCTCGCGGATCACGTTCGGGTTTTGCAAACGTTCAAGGATGTTGAACTGAATTTTGCGCAGTGCATCCAGCTTCACGAAACGTTCGGTCGCTTCCAGTCCTTCAGACAGAGAAACCAACAGGTTCGTCACGCCAGCGGAGGCAGAAAGCACCACCAGGCGGGTATTCGGATCGGCCAGCACCACATCGGCGCTGCGGTTCATGGCATCGTAATCAGCCACACTGGTGCCGCCAAACTTGGCGACCACAAAACTCGTCATAACAACCTCGTGTCAGGGAATGAATAAAGCGACCTTGGCACAAGAATGATACGAAAACAGGTGCAGGCGCGAAATACGGCCCTATAAATAAAATGTGGGGGAGGTCCTGTCAATGCTGGGATTATGCGGATTTTTTATGGGGGGGTACCCCTCAGTAACAGGACTTATAACAGAGCCATATTTTATGCTCCATTTTAGCCCATTTTGGGCGACATTTCGCCGCTCCTGGAGGCCATTCCAGCAGCTATACTTTTTGGGTCTTTTCACCTGTGTTTGATGCAGGCCAGGGCAATGGCATAAAAACCATCACAATTTTTATTTGCAGGCGCTACAATCGACCGCAGTCACAATTCTCAAATCAGAAGAGTATTGCTAATGAAAAACATCAACCCAACGCAGACCGCTGCCTGGCAGGCACTACAGAAACATTTTGATGAAATGAAAGACGTCACCATCGCGGATTTGTTCGCGAAAGATGCCGATCGTTTCAATAAGTTCTCCGCGACCTTCGACGACCTGATGCTGGTGGATTTCTCCAAAAACCGCATTACCGAAGAAACGCTGGCGAAACTGCAGGATCTGGCGAAAGAGACAGAGCTGGCAGATGCCATCAAATCCATGTTCTCCGGTAAGAAGATCAACCGCACTGAAGACCGTGCTGTGCTGCACGTGGCGCTGCGTAACCGTAGCAATACTCCAATCATCGTTGACGGCAAAGATGTGATGCCGGAAGTGAACGCGGTGCTGGAAAAGATGAAAGCGTTCTCTGAAGCGATCATCTCCGGAAGCTGGAAAGGCTACACTGGCAAAGCGATCACTGACGTGGTGAACATTGGTATCGGCGGTTCTGACCTCGGCCCATTCATGGTGACCGAAGCGCTGCGCCCATACAAAAACCACCTCAACATGCACTTTGTCTCTAACGTCGATGGTACCCACATCGCTGAAGTGCTGAAGAACGTGAACCCGGAAACCACCCTGTTCCTGGTCGCGTCTAAAACCTTCACCACTCAGGAAACCATGACCAACGCCCACAGCGCACGCGACTGGTTCCTGAAAACTGCGGGCGACAACAAGCACGTCGCAAAACACTTCGCGGCGCTGTCTACCAACGGTAAAGCGGTGGGTGAGTTCGGTATCGACACGGCGAACATGTTCGAGTTCTGGGACTGGGTTGGTGGCCGCTACTCTCTGTGGTCGGCAATCGGTCTGTCCATCATCCTGTCCGTTGGCTTCGACAACTTCGTTGAGCTGCTCTCCGGCGCGCACGCGATGGATAAACACTTCTCCACCACGGCACCTGAGAAAAACCTGCCAGTGCTGCTGGCGCTGATCGGTATCTGGTACAACAACTTCTTCGGTGCTGAAACTGAAGCTATCCTGCCGTACGACCAGTACATGCACCGCTTTGCCGCTTACTTCCAGCAGGGCAACATGGAATCCAACGGTAAATACGTTGACCGTAACGGCAACGCGGTGGATTACCAGACTGGCCCAATCATCTGGGGTGAGCCAGGCACCAACGGCCAGCATGCGTTCTACCAGCTGATTCACCAGGGCACCAAAATGGTACCGTGCGATTTCATCGCCCCGGCTATCACCCATAACCCGCTGTCCGACCACCATCCGAAGCTGCTGTCTAACTTCTTCGCCCAGACCGAAGCGCTGGCGTTCGGTAAGTCTCGCGAGGTGGTGGAGCAGGAATACCGTGACCAGGGCAAAGATCCGGCTACCCTGGATCACGTTGTGCCGTTCAAAGTGTTCGAAGGTAACCGTCCAACCAACTCCATCCTGCTGCGCGAAATGACCCCGTTCAGCCTGGGGGCGCTGATTGCCCTGTACGAGCACAAGATCTTCACTCAGGGTGCTATCCTGAACATCTTCACCTTTGACCAGTGGGGCGTTGAGCTGGGTAAACAGCTGGCAAACCGCATTCTGCCAGAGCTGGGTGACGATAAAGCAATTAACAGCCACGACAGCTCGACAAATGGTTTGATTAATCGTTATAAAGCATGGCGTGCGTAATTAATATGTCATGAAAAATGCCGGCGGAATGCCGGCATTTTTTTATCGGATAATTCCTGATGTCTGTTATTTACCTCAAAAACTTGCTCTGAGTTTTATCCGAAAAACACCATTACTCCATTAATCATCGCAGTTTATTTTAGGAATATACGGAGAATACATTTATCAGGATTTAATTCTATCTTGTTGATTTTTAATCATTTAATATTTAATTAAATATTCTTCTATTTCAATTTTATCCAATAATCCGAAAACTCCACCCCTATTTATTCGCACGGTAATCCACCCGCATTAGTTGTGTATACTCGAATCCGCCTGAAATTCTTTTTGGGCAAACCTCCATTCATTCAATGAAGGGAAATTGTTATGAAGAAAGTACTGTATGGCATTTTTGCCATATCTGCGCTTGCGGTGACATCTGTTTATGCTGCTCCGGTTCAGGTTGGGGAAGCGGCAGGTTCGGCTGCGACGTCTGCGTCTGCGGGAAGTTCTACCGCAGCCAGCGCCAGCACCGTAAGTTCAGCCGTGGGTGTCGCGCTGGCGGCAACCGGTGGCGGTGATGGCTCCAATACCGGAACCACGACCACGACGACGACCAGCACCCGGTAATAGCGGGTGTTTTAATCATAACCACACTTCGGTGTGGTTATTCTGATTTTTCAGGGACCTGCGGGACCTGTAGGAACCATACGGAGAAGAGTCGTGAAGCGACCAGGGATCATCCTGATTTGCCTGCTCTTGCAGGCATGCTCAGCCACCACCAAAGGGCTGGGGAACTCGCTGTGGGACAGCATTTTCGGCACGCCTGGCGTGCATCTGACGGATGACGAGCTGCAGAACATGCCGTATGCCAGCCAGTACATGCAGTTAAACGATGGTCCTCAACTGTTTGTGGTGCTCGCTTTCGATGAAAACGGGCAGCAGAAATGGGTGACGCAGGATCAGGCCACCATCGTGACGCAGCATAGCCGTATTGTGAAAACGCTGCTCGGTGGCGACAACCTGCTTGAGGTGAACAACCTTGCCGCCGACCCCCTCATCAAACCGCATCAAATCACCGACGGTGCAAGCTGGACGCGCACGATGGGCTGGACAGAACACAAGCAGGTACGCTACGCCACTGCCCGCTCAACCTTCCGCTGGGACGGTACAGACAGCATCAACGTGGGCAGCGACGAAACGCAGGTTCGCGTGCTGGATGAAGAGGTGACCACTGACCAGGCCACCTGGCATAACCGCTTCTGGGTGGATGACGAAGGGCAGATCCGCCAGTCATTGCAGTATCTCGGGGCCGGTTTCTTCCCGGTCAAAACGACCCTGATCAAGGCTGCGAAATCATGAAAATACTCATCCGCGCTGTGCTGATCGCAAGCTTTGCCACGCCGCTCGCCTGGTCTGCCGGGACGGTGAAGGTCTACATGCCGGACAGCGCACAACCCAAAACCCTGACCAACGCCGGGCATTTGCTCGATCTCGTCGGCCAGCCAAAACTGGCGAACAGCTGGTGGCCGGGAGCCGTTATCAGCGAGCGACAGGCGACGGTGGCGGCGGAACAAAAGCACAGCGCGCTGCTCGCCAGATTAACGGGGCTGGCAGAGCAGGAAGGGGGCGACGATGCGGCAGCCATTAACAGCATGCGCCAGCAGCTTCAGGCGCTGAAGGTTACCGGGCGTCTGAAAATCAATCTTGATCCGGATGAAGTCCGCGTGGTGGAAAACGGCAACCCAACGCTGGAAGGGGACTATGCGCTCTGGCTTCCGGTGGAGCCTTCCACCGTCACCGTGATGGGGCTTATTAGCCGTCCGGGAAAACTGTCCTTTACGCCGGGACGCGATGTCGCGAGCTATCTCGATGAGCAGAGCTTGCTGAGCGGGGCAGATAACAGCTACGCATGGGTGATTTACCCCGACGGGCGCACGCAAAAAGCCCCGGTGGCCTACTGGAATAAACGCCATATCGAACCCATGCCCGGCAGCGTGATTTTCGTCGGTTTTGCCGACCACTCCTGGACGAAGGCGTATGACGGGATTAACGCCGATATCCTTCGCTCCCTGATACAGCGGATACCGGATTAATGAAAAAAACATATCTCTACAGCATGCTGGCACTGTGCGTCAGTGCCGCCTGCCATGCAGAAACGTATCCGGCACCCATTGGCCCGTCTCAGTCAGACTTCGGCGGCGTCGGTTTACTGCAAACGCCCACCGCGCGCATGGCGCGTGACGGGGAGTTGAGTCTCAACTATCGTGATAACGATCAGTACCGCTACTACTCTGCGTCGGTGCAGCTATTCCCGTGGCTTGAAACCACGCTGCGCTATACCGATGTGCGCACCAAAAAGTACAGTAGCGTCGAGGCTTTCTCCGGCGATCAAACCTACAAAGATAAAGCTTTCGACGTAAAACTGCGCCTGTGGGAAGAGAGCTACTGGATGCCGCAGGTTTCCGTTGGCGCACGCGATATCGGCGGTACGGGTCTGTTTGATGCGGAATATGTTGTGGCCAGTAAAGCCTGGGGGCCGTTTGATTTCTCACTTGGTCTCGGCTGGGGCTATCTGGGAACCAGCGGTAACGTGAAAAACCCGTTCTGCTCCTATAGCGAAAAGTACTGCTATCGGGATAACAGCTACCAGAAAGCGGGTTCCATCAACGGCGACCAGATGTTCCACGGCCCGGCCTCACTGTTTGGCGGTGTCGAATACCAGACACCCTGGCAGCCACTACGCCTGAAGCTTGAGTATGAAGGCAATAACTACAGCGAAGATTTCGCCGGGAAGATTGAGCAGAAGAGCAAGTTTAACGTCGGGGCCATTTACCGCGTCACTGACTGGGCCGACGTTAACCTCAGCTACGAGCGCGGCAACACCGTGATGTTTGGTGTGACGTTACGTACCAACTTTAACGATATGCGGCCGCACTATAACGACAACGCGCGGCCTGCTTATCAGCCGGAACCGCAGGATGCCATCATTCAGCACTCCGTGGTGGCGAACCAGCTGACGTTACTGAAATACAATGCCGGTCTGGCCGATCCGAAAATTCAGGTGAAAGGCGATACGCTGTACGTCACCGGCGAGCAGGTGAAATACCGCGACTCGCGGGAAGGGATCGAACGCGCCAACCGGATAATCATGAACGATCTGCCCGACGGGATCCGCACGATCCGCGTGACGGAAAACCGTCTCAACCTGCCGCAAGTCACAACAGAAACGGATGTCGCCAGCCTTAAGCGCCATCTGGAAGGTGAACCGCTTGGGCATGAAACCGGGCTGGTACAAAAACGCGTTGAGCCTGTCGTACCAGATACCACCGAACAGGGCTGGTATATCGATAAATCGCGCTTTGATTTCCATATCGATCCGGTGCTGAGCCAGTCCGTTGGCGGGCCAGAAAACTTCTACATGTATCAGCTGGGCGTAATGGCGACGGCGGATCTGTGGGTCACCGACCACCTGCTGACCACCGGCAGCCTGTTTGGAAACATTGCCAACAACTACGATAAATTTAACTACACCAACCCGCCGAATGACTCGGCGCTACCGCGTGTTCGTACCCACGTGCGTGAATATGTGCAGAACGATGTCTACGTGAACAACCTGCAGGCCAACTACTTCCAGTATTTTGGTAACGGTTTCTACGGCCAGGTGTACGGCGGTTATCTGGAAACCATGTACGGTGGCGCGGGAGCTGAGGTACTTTACCGTCCTGTCGACAGTAACTGGGCGTTCGGTATTGATGCTAACTACGTGAAACAGCGTGACTGGCATAGCGCGCAGGACATGATGAAGTTCACCGACTACAGCGTTAAAACTGGCCACCTGACGGCCTACTGGACGCCGTCGTTTGCCCCGGACGTGCTGGTAAAAGCCAGCGTCGGCCAGTATCTGGCAGGCGACAAGGGCGGCACGCTGGATATCTCTAAACACTTCGACAGCGGTGTGGTCGTTGGCGGTTACGCCACGATCACCAACGTCTCACCGGACGAGTATGGGGAAGGGGACTTCACCAAAGGGGTTTACGTGTCGATTCCGCTGGATCTGTTCTCATCGAGCCCAACCCGCAGCCGCGCGGCGGTTGGCTGGGTGCCATTAACACGTGACGGGGGCCAGCAGCTTGGGCGTAAGTTCCAGCTGTATGATATGACCAGCGATAAGAACATCAACTTCCGCTGATGCCCCTCACTCTGACCCCTCTCTCCAAAGGAGAGAGGGGATCAATCCTTTGCATTGCATCAAACATAAACAAAAAATATAGATCCGCGTCACATTTTTGCGTTATACAGGACTCTCGCCCTGGAGAATGAGGTGCTGTATGACATCCCTGACTCGCCCGCGTGTTGAGTTTATCTCAACAATCCTCCAGACCGTGCTGAACCTCGGTCTGCTGAGCCTTGGCCTGATACTGGTTGTTTTTCTCGGTAAAGAGACGGTGCATCTGGCGGATGTGCTGTTCGCCCCCGAGCAAACCAGCAAATATGAGCTGGTGGAAGGACTGGTGGTCTACTTTCTCTACTTCGAATTTATCGCCCTGATTGTGAAGTACTTTCAGTCCGGCTTTCATTTCCCACTACGCTATTTCGTCTACATTGGGATCACCGCCATTGTGCGGCTGATCATCGTCGATCATAAATCACCGCTCGACGTGTTGATCTACTCAGCCGCGATCCTGCTCCTCGTGGTGACTCTGTGGTTGTGCAACTCTAAGCGACTGAAGCGCGAATAAAAAAATGGCGGCCCGGAGGCCGCCTAACAACAGTCACAAGTTTACTCTTCATATTTTACGCTGCTGATGCGTTGGCTACGCTCGCTCACCCCAGTCACTTACTTTAGTAAGCTCCTGGGGATTCACTCACTTGCCGCCTTCCAGCACCGCAAAATATTTTGAGTATTGGGTCAATACAATACGTCTAAAGTTGAGGGTTGCAGTGGCATAACAGATGAAACTTAACCTTTCACACCGCCCGCCGTCAGGCCGTTGACCAGCCAGCGCTGAGCCAGCAAGAACACCACGGTAATCGGGATGGCGGAGAGCACAGCCGCTGCGGCAAAGTCACCCCACAGGTAGTTTTGTGGGTTGAGGTATTGCTGCATACCAACGGCCAGCGTGTAGCTGTTCACATCACGCAGTAACAGAGATGCGACCGGTACTTCGGTGATGGCGGCGATAAACGACAGAATAAACACCACCGCCAGGATAGGCACCGACAGCGGCAGCAGAACCAGGCGGAACGCCTGCCACGGGGTTGCGCCATCCAGCGCCGCCGCTTCTTCCAGCGAGCCATCGATGGTTTCGAAATACCCTTTGATGGTCCACACATGCAGTGCAATACCGCCAAGATAGGCGAAGATCACGCCACCGTGAGTGTTCAGGCCGATAAACGGTATGTACTGGCCCAGACGGTCAAACAAGGCATACAACGCCACCAGGGACAGCACTGCCGGGAACATCTGGAAAATCAGCATCCCTTTCAGCAGCGTCGCTTTACCCGGGAAGCGCATACGGGCGAAGGCGTAAGCACAGGTGGTGGAGAGCGTTACGATACCTATCGCGGTGATCCCGGCGATTTTCACCGAGTTCCACAGCCATAACAGCACCGGGAACGGGGGGGGAGTCACGCGACCATCGGCGTGCTCTACGCTGAAGCCCAGCGCGAGCTTCCAGTGCTCCCAGGAGATCTCGTCCGGGATCAAGCTCCCGGTGGCGAAGTTACCTGAGCGCAGGGAGATGGCGATAACCATCAGCAGCGGGAACATAATCGCCGCAATAAAAATCAGCAGGCCTAAGTGCGTCGCGAGGAGGCGCAGTTTCTGAGATTTAGGTTGAACCATAGACATATTCAGTGCCCTCCTTAGTCGAATTTCATGCGTGTTGCTTTCAGGTTCACAATCGCCAGTGCGCCTACCAGCAGGAAGATCAGCGTGGCAATCGCTGCCGCCAGACCGAAGTCCTGACCGCCACCGCCTTCAAAGGCGATACGGTAGGTGTAACTCACAAGCAGGTCGGTATAGCCTGCCGGCGTGGTGGTACCCAGACGGTCAGGGCCACCGTTGGTCAACAGCTGAATCAGCACGAAGTTGTTAAAGTTAAAGGCAAAGCTCGCAATCATCAGTGGCGTCAGCGGCTTAATGAGCAGCGGCAGCGTTATCTTAAAGAAGTTCTGGAACGGGCCTGCACCGTCCATTGCCGAGGCTTCATACAGGTCGTCCGGAATCGCTTTCAGCAGACCCATGCACAGGATCATCATGTACGGATAACCCAGCCAGGTGTTCACGATGATAATCATCGAACGGGCAGTGGTTGGGTCGCTGAACCAGGCCGGTTTGATACCAAACAGTGCGCTCAGCATCATGTTGATTTCACCGAAACTCTGGTTAAACAGCCCTTTGAAAATCAGAATCGAGATAAATGACGGTACGGCATACGGCAGAATCAGCAGCACGCGGTAAATCGCTTTGCCTTTAAGGGACTCCCACTGTACGAGACACGCCAGTACCATGCCCACGGCGACGGTCAGGAGAACGGTCAGTACGGAGAAGACTACCGTCCAGATAAAGATAGCGAAGAACGGTTTCTGGATGCCTTCGTCGGTAAAGACGCGGGCAAAGTTGTCCCAGCTGATGGTCACGGTATAGCCTGGACTGAGTTTGTCATCACCCCATTTGCCATCGGCAGTAATGGACTGATAGAAACCAATGTCGTTGTTCGGGCGGTACTTCACACCGCTCTGGTTGTTGGTCAGCGTACCGTTATCCGCCAGAGTGTAGAGCGGTTGTGTGCCGGAGAACTGGCGCAGCGAACTCATGGTCACTTTGCTTTCGTCTGGCAGTAGGGCGGTGATCTGAGTCAGCGCCTGACGGTTTTGGGTAATGATACGCAGGTTGGCACGTTCACCTTCTGGCAGGGCTGCCGCCTCTTTTAAGGCCAGCTTCTGCTCGCCGCCAAATTTGAACGTATCGGAAACATAGTTTTTGCCATTCTCTTCGTCAGTGAGCGCTAACTTCCACTCATTACCCGCAGGATACAGGCCGAAGTTGAAGGTCTTACCCGCCTGGTAAGAGCGGTCCAGAAGCACCTGTTGCGCGCGCTCCTGAGCAAGCTGGTTAGTGCTGCTGTAGTTGGTAAAGGCAATGGCGATGGTACAGATCAGTGGGAACAGGACAAACAGCCCCATCCCGGCCACGCCAGGGTAAACATAACGCCAGGCATAGGCTTTGCGATTGGCAAAAATATACAGGCCAGCGGAGCTTAAAATCAGCGTCACAATGGCGAACAAATACTCCCCTTGTACGTACATTAAAACAACAAGGTAACCCACCAGCAGACACAGCAAACCTATCGCCGACCACTTCAGCGCGTTGCTTTGCCACCAGTGTTTCTTTTTAATGACATCCATGAGGTTTTTCCTCTACCACGTTTGATCTCTTCTCCCTCTCCTGGGTGAGAGGGCCGGGGTGAGGGCGTGCGGATAGCGACAACCCTCACCCGAACCCTCTCCCAAAGGGAGAGGGAACTACGGCATTACTTAGTGATACGACCCTGTGCATCTTTCAGTGCAGCATCAACAGTCTGACGACCGCTTGCGGCATTGATAACTGCAGTACGGGTGGCATACCAGAACGCAGCCATTTGCGGGATGTTCGGCATGATTTCGCCTTTCTGGGCGTTATCCATGGTTGCGGCGATGCGTGGATCTTTCGCCAGATGATCCTGGAAGGATTTCAGCGCAACAGCACCCAGCGGTTTGTCCTTGTTCACTTCATCCAGACCCTGATCGGTCAGCAGGTAGTTTTCCAGGAACTCTTTCGCCAGCTCTTTATTCGGGCTGGCGGCGTTGATACCCGCACTCAGCACGCCAACGAACGGTTTAGACGGCTTGCCTTTGAAGGTTGGCAGCAGCGTTACGCCGTAGTTGATTTTGCTCTTGTCGATGTTGGTCCAGGCCCACGGACCGTTGATGGTCATCGCCGTTTCGCCTTTGTTGAATGCTGCTTCCGCGATGGAGTAATCGGTATCCGCGTTCATGTGTTTGTTCTTGATGAGGTCAACCAGGAAGGTCAGACCCGCTTTCGCGCCAGCGTTGTCCACGCCCACATCTTTAACGTCATACTTGCCGTTTGCATACTTGAATGCATAACCACCATCAGCAGCAATCAGCGGCCAGGTGAAGTACGGTTCTTGCAGGTTGAACATCAGGGCGCTCTTACCTTTCGCCTTCAGCTCTTTATCCAGTTTCGGGATCTCTTCCCAGGTCTTCGGTGGGTTAGGCACCAGGTCTTTGTTGTAAATCAGAGACAGCGCTTCAACCGCAATTGGGTACGCGATCAGCTTGCCGTTATAGCGAACGGCGTCCCACGTGAACGGGAACAGTTTGTCCTGGAACGCTTTGTCTGGCGTCACTTCAGCCAGCAGACCTGATTGCGCGTAACCACCGAAGCGGTCATGTGCCCAGAAGATGATGTCCGGACCGTCACCCGTTGCAGCAACCTGTGGGAATTTCTCTTCCAGTTTGTCCGGGTGTTCAATGGTTACTTTAATACCCGTGTCTTTTTCGAATTTTTTACCCACTTCGGCAAGGCCGTTATAGCCTTTGTCGCCGTTAATCCAGATAACCAGCTTACCTTCTTCAATTTTGGCGAGAGCCGGTGCGGAAATCATCATTGCTGCCAGGGCGGACAATGCGAAAACGCGTGCGCCAGTCTTGATCTTCATATCTGCCATCCTTTTTTGGTGATGTGCTCGTGGATACATGAGGTGGTTCAACGTGACTCAGTCTCCTTATTTGACATCCTCTTTCCATCCTCCCAAGTCCTACGCCCCACCCCTTCTTTGTGTGATCTCTGTTGCATAAACCTAGGTTATGAGTGCTGGCGCACATAAAAACACGCTGATTTTTGCAGGCGGCTTCACGAATTTTGCCTCAGCCCTCCTGCGGCGGTCGCAGAGCCTGCTCTCTCATCCTCCCGCCTCCTCCCCCATAAAAAAGCCGGGGGGTGGAGGATTTGCGAAAGTAATGGATACCCCATAGTGAACTTATCTTGAATGTTTCTGTCGGCGACAGGTTGTAACGAAGGGAGAAGGGCATGGCGAACGTACAGCTGCGTAATGTAACGAAAGCCTGGGGCGATGTAGTGGTGTCAAAAGACATCAATCTGGACATCCACGAAGGTGAATTCGTGGTGTTTGTCGGCCCATCTGGCTGCGGTAAATCTACTCTGCTGCGTATGATTGCCGGTCTTGAAACCATCACCAGTGGCGATTTGCTGATCGGTGATACCCGAATGAACGACATCCCGCCCGCGGAACGTGGCGTAGGTATGGTGTTCCAGTCTTATGCACTTTATCCCCATCTTTCCGTGGCCGAGAACATGTCTTTCGGTCTGAAGCTGGCGGGGGCGAAGAAAGAGGTGATTAACCAGCGCGTCACTCAGGTGGCGGAAGTGTTACAGCTGGCTCATCTGCTGGAGCGTAAACCGAAAGCGCTCTCCGGTGGTCAGCGTCAGCGCGTGGCAATTGGCCGTACGCTGGTGGCAGAACCGCGCGTGTTCCTGCTCGATGAACCTCTTTCTAACCTGGATGCCGCGCTGCGCGTTCAGATGCGTATCGAAATCTCCCGTCTGCACAAACGTCTTGGCCGCACGATGATTTACGTCACCCACGATCAGGTCGAAGCGATGACGCTGGCCGACAAAATTGTGGTGCTGGACGCCGGTCGTGTGGCGCAGGTGGGTAAACCGCTGGAGTTGTATCACTACCCGGCAGACCGCTTTGTTGCGGGCTTCATTGGCTCGCCAAAGATGAACTTCCTGCCCGTCAAAGTGACCGCGACAGCCATTGAACAGGTACAGGTGGAGCTGCCAAACCGCCAGCAAATCTGGCTGCCGGTCGACAGCGCCAACGTACAGGTAGGGGCAAACATGTCCCTGGGTATTCGCCCTGAACATTTACTGCCGAGCCACATCGCTGATGTGACCCTGGAAGGTGAAGTTCAGGTTGTAGAACAACTTGGTCACGAAACACAGATTCATATCCAGATCCCCGCCATTCGTCAGAACCTGGTGTACCGCCAGAATGACGTGGTGTTGGTAGAAGAGGGTGCCACATTCGCTATCGGTTTGCCGCCAGAGCGTTGCCATCTGTTCCGTGAGGATGGCACCGCATGTCGTCGGCTGCATAAAGAGCCAGGCGTTTAAGCAATCCCAAAAGAAGACACGAAACCGACAGGTGAAGTGTTCAAAGAAAAGCAATGATCTCAGGAGATAGAATGATGATTACTCTGCGCAAACAAGTCCCTCTGGCAATCGCCATTGCGGCAGGCATCCTGTCTGCCCAGGCGGGTGCCGTAGACTTTAAAGGTTATGCTCGTTCTGGCATCGGCTGGACCGGGAGTGGCGGTGAACAACAATGTTTCCAGGCAACCGGTGCTCAAAGTAAATACCGTCTTGGTAACGAATGTGAAACCTATGCGGAATTGAAACTGGGCCAGGAAGTGTGGAAAGAAGGTGATAAGAGCTTCTATTTCGACACCAACGTCGCGTATTCCGTTTCTCAGCAGAACGACTGGGAATCCACCAGCCCAGCCTTCCGTGAAGCTAACGTGCAGGGTAAAAACCTCATCGAAGCACTGCCAGGCTCCACCATCTGGGCCGGTAAGCGTTTCTATCAACGTCATGACGTTCACATGATCGACTTCTACTACTGGGATATTTCTGGTCCTGGTGCGGGTATCGAAAACATCGATCTGGGCTTCGGTAAACTCTCTCTGGCAGCAACCCGTTCTTCCGAATCGGGCGGTTCTGCAACCTTCGCTGACCGTGATGCACTGGGTAATCGTATTTATGACAACCTGGTACCGAACGATGTCTTCGACGTCCGTTTAGCACAGATGCAGATCAACGACGGCGGTACGCTGGAGTTTGGTGTTGACTATGGTCACACCAACATTCCTGATGACTACTACCTGCAGCCTGGCGCGTCTAAAGATGGCTGGATGTTCACTGCTGAACACACCCAGAGCATGCTGAAGGGCTTCAACAAGTTCGTTCTGCAGTACGCAACTGACTCTATGACCTCCAACGGTAAAGGCCGTCCGGAAGGTGGTAGCATCAACAACAACGGCGACATGTGGCGCGTGCTGGACCACGGTGCGATCTCTCTGGGCGACTCCTGGGATCTGATGTATGTGGGTATGTACCAGGACATCAACCTGGATAACAACAACGGTACCAAGTGGTGGACCGTCGGTGTGCGTCCTATGTACAAATGGACGCCAATCATGAGTACCCTGCTGGAAGTTGGCTACGACAACGTTAAGTCTCAGAAAACTGACGACACCAACAGCCAGTACAAAATCACCCTGGCACAGCAATGGCAGGCAGGCGACAGCATCTGGTCCCGTCCGGCTATCCGTGTCTTCGCAACCTATGCGAAGTGGGATGAGAAATGGGGCTACGCAAACAGTGACTCCGGTGCTGGTTATGACTCTGGCATCGCGTACAGCGACACCTCCGCGAAAACCTTCAGCCGTGGTGACTCCGACGAGTGGACCTTCGGTGCCCAGATGGAAATCTGGTGGTAATTCGTTAGACCTGACGTAATGACCTAAAAAGAGGGGCGTAAGCCCCTCTATCCTTAGGGTACTGCGCGCTATTGCCTGGCCACCGCAGTGCTCACGCTATCAGAGGTAATAACAATGAAAATGAAGAAAAGTCTCGTCGCGCTGTGCCTCTCTGCGGGGCTGCTGGCCTGTGCTCCAGCTATCACCTTCGCAGACGTCAATTTCGTACCACAAAATACCAGTGCTGCCCCTGCTATTCCGGCGGCGGCGCTCCAGCAACTGACCTGGGTCCCGGTTGATCAATCCAAAACCCAGTCAACCCAGCTTTCTGCTGGTGGCCAACCCCTGAACGTACCGGGAATTACTGGCCCGGTTGCCGCCTTTAGCGTACCGGCGAACATCGGTGAACTGACCCTCACGCTGACCAGTGAAGTGAATAAGCAGACCAGCGTCTTTGCACCTAACGTGCTGATTCTGGATCAGAATATGACGCCATCTGCATTTTTCCCGAGTGAATATTTCAGCTACCAGGAGCCTGGCGTCATGAGCGCCGACCGCCTGGAAGGCAAAATGCGCCTGACGCCTGCCCTGGGTCAGCAAAAGATTTATGTTCTGGTCTTCACAACAGAGAAAGATTTGCAGCAGACCACGAAGCTTATCGATCCGGCGAAAGCCTACGCCAAAGGGACGGGTAACTCTGTTCCGGATATTCCGGATCCATTAGCACGCCACGTCACCGACGGTCTGCTGAAACTGAAAGTCTCTACTAACAATGCTTCCAGCGTGCTGGTTGGCCCACTGTTTGGTTCCTCCGGTACTGGCCCTGTCACCGTAGGCAATACTGCTGCACCTGTGTACACCGCGCCAGCTGCCACAGCAGCAGCCGCACCCGTTGCTGCTGCCGCACCAGCTCCGGCGAAGAAAGCCGATCCGATGCTGAACGACACCGAAACCTATTTCAACAATGCCATTAAGCAGGCGGTGAAGCGCGGCGATGTCGACAAAGCACTGAAACTGCTTGATGAAGCCGAGCGTTTAGGTTCTACCACTGCCCGTTCCACCTTTATCAGCAGTGTAAAAGGCAAGGGGTAACCGTCTCCCCACAGTGCTGATTTGTTAGTAGTTTAGTGCGCCTGAGTGGGCGCACTTTTTTTGTACCGCCTGCGCTGTTGCGCCATTGTTGCGATAGTGATCGCTAAATAACGTTTGGCCGCCCTCAATCTGCTTTTCTGCGATACAATGCCATTACGTTATGTATCGGAGAGTCTGGCATGTCACACCCTGCGCTAACGCAACTGCGTGCGCTACGCTATTTCGACCAAATACCTGCGCTTGACCCGGAGCAACGTGACTGGTTGCTGCTGGAAGATTCCATGACTAAACGTTTTGAACAACAGGGCAAAACGGTCACGGTGACGATGATTCGGGAAGGGTTTGTCTCTGCCGATGAAATTGCCAGTGAGCTGCCGCTGTTGCCGAAAGAAAATCGCTACTGGCTGCGTGAAATTTTACTGTGTGCTGACGGTGAGCCGTGGCTTGCTGGTCGGACGGTGGTTCCCGAGTCCACTCTTTCCGGGCCGGAGCTGGCTCTGCAACGGCTGGGGAAAACGCCTCTTGGGCGCTATCTTTTCACATCGTCTGAACTTACCCGGGATTTTATTGAGATTGGAAGTGAAGCCGACCTGTGGGGGCGTCGTTCCCGCCTTCGCCTGAGTGGTAAGCCGCTAATACTGACGGAGCTTTTTTTACCGGCGTCGCCGTTGTACTGAGAGGAAGAAAAAAATGGAGTGGAGCCTGACGCAGAATAAGCTGCTGGCCTATCACCGCTTAATGCGTACAGATAAACCCATTGGCGCATTACTGCTGCTATGGCCGACCTTATGGGCACTGTGGGTGGCGACCCCGGGGATGCCACCGCTGTGGATCCTGGGCGTATTTTTCGCCGGTGTCTGGCTGATGCGTGCGGCGGGCTGTGTGGTCAATGACTATGCAGATCGTAAGTTTGACGGGCATGTGAAGCGTACCGCTAATCGTCCTTTGCCTGGCGGGCAGGTTACTGAGAAAGAGGCGCTTACGCTGTTTGCCGTGCTGGTTGTGTTCTCTTTCATGCTGGTGTTAACCCTGAATACGATGACCATCCTGCTTTCCATTGCAGGGCTGGCGCTGGCCTGGGTTTATCCATTCATGAAGCGTTATACCCATCTGCCACAGGTGGTGCTGGGCGCGGCGTTTGGCTGGTCGATTCCCATGGCATTTGCGGCAGTGAGTGAGTCTGTGCCGCTCAGTTGCTGGCTGATGTTCCTGGCGAATATCCTCTGGGCCGTAGCGTACGATACGCAGTATGCGATGGTTGACCGCGATGATGACCTGAAAATTGGCATTAAATCGACCGCGATCCTTTTTGGTCGCCAGGACAAACTGATCATTGGCATTCTGCAGGCAGCGGTGCTGGCGCTGATGGTAGTGATTGGTCGCCTGAACGGGCTGAACTGGGCGTTTTACTGGTCAGTGCTGGTGGCGGGGTTGTTGTTTGCATATCAGCAAAAGCTGATTGCAAAGCGCGAACGTGAAGCCTGCTTTAAAGCGTTCATGAATAATAACTATGTTGGTCTGGTGCTTTTTTTAGGGCTGGTGATGAGTTACTTTTCATAGAAGAACGGCAGCCGAATAGCTGCCGTTTTGTTTTCTCTCTCTCACAGAGATAGCTGGGCTGATAGCATCACTCGCCCTGCGTCGCACTCTCAATCGTTAAACGCACATCTGAGGTAATCAGCTCGGCAAGCATCTGATAAACCTTCAGCGTCTCTTCCGGCTCGGCATCACCCGTATCACTAATAAATCCTTCATCACGCAGCGTCAGCACCAGTGAGCTGAATACCGCTTTGTCGAAGAATTCTGGTGCGTTAATGCCGTGCAGAACAGACAGGCGCTGTGCCAGCGTCCGGCTCTCTTTTTCCAGCGTCCCGCGGTTAATGGACGGGTTCGCGCTCAACAGCCAGAAGGTGATGGCGTAGCGCTGCAGTGTTTCGCGCGCACCGGCCGCCAGCAGTTGCAGAGTTCGGGTACGCGATGGACTGATATGCAGCTCGTCATGAGTAAGGGTAATCAACCCCTGGCGATGCATCTCTTCCGTCATTTTATCGAGCTCTACCGCCAGCTCATCTTTGCTCCAGCGCAGGAACAGCTCAGCTTTTAGCATCGGATAGATGGCTTCAACGTGGCGCAACAGCTCCTGACGTGAAATGCGGCGATGCTGAGTGATGATTGCCGCCATGAGTGACGGTAGCATCAGCATATGCGTGATGTTGTTGCGATAGTACGTCATCAGCACAGCCTGCTCGCGCGGCAGAATGATGATGTCGCCAATCGTATCTTTCTCAACTTCGAACTTGTTCATCTGCAGCGCGTGTTCGATGAGCTCACCCGCCGTGCTTGCAGGCGCGGTTGAATCAACGGAGTACGGAACGTTACGCATGATATCCAGATAACAATCAAGCTGCTCCGTAAGCTGCTCACGGGTCAGTGAACGCTGGCGGGAGGCCAGAAGCGCGGTACAACACAGGTTCATGGCATTCGCCGCGCCAGCGTTGTTAATGCGCACCATCAGCTCGGCTGCAATACCGTTCACCGTTGGCGTCAGCCAGGCAGGACGTATCGCCTCGATTGGATCGATAGACTCACGCCACTCCGGAACATGGTTGTTCAGATACGTCATTAGTGGCATTGGCTCACCAAAGTTCACGTAACCCTGGCCGAGGTTGCGCAGCTTACTGAGGCCACGCAACATTTGCGGCAGGCTCTCTTTCTCTTTGGTCGCCCCGCGTAGCTCTTTGGCGTAAGTACCCACTTCCATCACGTGCTCATAGCCAATATAGATTGGCACCAGCGTGATGGGACGGGTTCCCCCGCGCAGCATTGCCTGGATGGTCATCGACAGCGTGCCGGTCTTCGGATCGAGCAGGCGTCCAGTACGGGAACGCCCCCCCTCCACGAAGTACTCCACGGAATAACCGCGGCTAAACAGTTCGCCCAGATATTCCCGGAACACGGTGGAGTAGAGCTTGTTGCCCTTAAAGGTACGACGAATAAAGAACGCACCGAGGCGGCGGAAAATCGGGCCTGCAGGCCAGAAATTCAGGTTAATACCGGCAGCAATGTGCGGCGGTACCAGCCCCTGGTGATAAAGCACGTAAGAGAGCAACAGGTAGTCCATGTGGCTGCGGTGGCAGGGAACATAGACAATTTCGTGGCCGTCATGCGCCAGTTGACGCACGCGCTCGGCGTTGTGAACATTAATCCCCTGATAGAGGCGGTTCCACGTAAAGCTCAGAATACGATCGGACAGGCGAATCATCTCGTAGGAGAAGTTCGCGGCAATCTCTTCCATCAGCGCAATGGCGTTCTGCTGCGCTTTCTCGTGCGAAATCTTCTTGCTGCGCGCTTCGTCTTCAACGGCGCGAGCGATCGCTTTGGAGGCCAGCAGCTTGTTGAACAGATCCTGACGCGCCGGGAGACGAGGCCCAACGGCGGCCAGACGCTGGCGCGCGAAGTGCATACGCGCCACGCGCGCCAGTTTTTGCGCGATGATCTTATCGGTGCCGTGTTCGTCCGCCATCCGGCGCAGCGAGACTGAAGGGGAGAAACGCACAAAGCTATCGCGCCCCAGCCAGGAAACCGCGAAGAATTTCTGGATGCCGTTGAGCATACGCAGCGGCGGATTCTCTTCGCCTTTTTCACGACCCGGGCGACGACCAAACATCACCGAAACCGGCACCATCTGTACATCCAGGTCAGGATTACTGCGGTGCAGGTCGAGATAGTCGTGGAACAGCTTGATGGACTCTTCTTTTGGCGTGTAATAGGTAAACACGCGCGGCCCGCCGTGAATGAACACGTAGCGCGGCAGTAGCGTCCCGTCGATTTCCAACGGTTCAAGCGGATCGGGTAAATCGTGCGCCAGACACTGGGCGCGAAGCGTCAGCAAGTCTGCCTTCGAGTTATAAGGCAAAACGTACATGATAGGGCGCGATGTATCGAGCCCCAATTCCAGCGCGGGTTCTGCTGGGATAGACTTGCTTTTTACCAGGACGCTTAATGGTAAATTAAGTAATTTGTAGTAAATTCGTGGCCAGCCGGACATAAACGATGTAAAGCCTCTGGTTAATAATGCAATTGCGGCGCAAGGATAACAGAAAGCGCGCAAAATTACTGTTGTTACCCGTCATACTTCGGGCTGCAGCAAAACGCGTTGCAGCTATATACACTTCATCCTTCACCTTGCCGCCTTGATGCTGCATGAATGATTTTGTGTATAGTTACTGACGCTATTTCTCATAAAAGGTTCTTTTAATGGCCAATAATACTACTGGGTTAACCCGAATCATCAAAGCTGCCGGCTATTCATGGAAAGGTTTCCGTGCCGCGTGGGCTAATGAAGCTGCTTTTCGCCAGGAGGGTGTTACCGCGATCGTCGCGGTTATCATCGCCTGTTTCCTTGATGTTGATGCCATAACCCGCGTTCTTCTGATTGGTTCTGTACTGTTGGTGATGATAGTGGAAATTCTCAATAGCGCTATTGAGGCCGTTGTGGATCGCATCGGCTCTGAATTCCACGAGCTCTCTGGGCGCGCGAAAGACATGGGTTCTGCCGCTGTACTGCTGTCGATTATCACTGCGGTCATCACCTGGGTCACGCTGCTTTGGTCACATTTCCGATGAGCCTCGAGGAATAATTAAGTCCCTGGTTTTTTGTGCAGTTTTTGGTTCCAAAATCACCTTTGACTGTATATACTCACAGCATAACTGTATATACACCCAGG
>NZ_JBJURN010000013.1:40428-66273 GCF_046622475.1 Enterobacter sp. LM3
CTCTTCCCGACAGGCTACGGAGTCTCCGTAGCCTGATTCATTTCCCGCTCCTGGTATTTTTTCATGTCACTGCTGACGGCTTCAGATAAGGCATTGTGGCGTCTTGCTCTGCCAATGATTTTTTCCAATATCACCGTTCCTTTGCTGGGGCTGGTGGATACGGCGGTGATTGGTCATCTGGATTCACCCGTTTATCTGGGCGGTGTGGCTATCGGCGCAACGGCAACCAGCTTCCTCTTTATGCTCCTGCTCTTTTTACGCATGAGCACCACGGGGTTGACGGCACAGGCATATGGTGCGAAAGATCCCCTGCGTCTGGCTCGTGCGCTTGTTCAGCCGTTAATTCTGGCGCTCTGTGCAGGGGCGTTAATCGTGTTGCTGCGTACACCACTGATTGATCTGGCGTTGCACATTGTTGGTGGCAGTGAGACGGTACTTGAGCAGGCACGACGTTTCCTTGAAATTCGCTGGCTCAGTGCGCCTGCATTACTGGCAAATCTGGTGCTGCTTGGATGGTTACTGGGCGTGCAGTATGCTCGTGCGCCGGTCATTCTGCTGGTAGTGGGAAACCTCCTCAATATTGTGCTCGACCTCTGGCTGGTGATGGGCCTGCATATGAACGTGCAGGGTGCTGCACTGGCGACGGCAATTGCGGAATACGGGACATTTTTTATCGGGTTGTGGATGGTCTGGCATGTTCTGACCATGCGCGGTATCTCTGTCTCTCTACTGAAAACCGCGTGGCGTGGCAATATCCGCACACTGCTGGCGCTTAATCGCGACATTATGTTGCGCTCGCTCTTGTTACAGCTCTGCTTTGGCGCACTGACGGTCTTTGGGGCGCGTCTTGGGCCAGATATTGTCGCGGTTAATGCGGTTCTGATGACGCTGCTCACCTTTACCGCTTATGCGCTGGATGGCTTTGCCTACGCTGTTGAAGCGCATTCCGGGCAGGCATACGGTGCGCGTGAAAGCGGTCAGCTCCGTGATGTATGGCGGGCAGCCTGTCGTCAGGCGGGTCTGGTGGCGCTGGCGTTTGCACTGACTTATGCCTGTTTTGGTCAACAGATCATTGCGTTACTCACGTCGCTCCCCCGGCTTCGTGAACTGGCGGGTCATTATCTCATCTGGCAGGCGATCTTACCGGTGGTGGGCGTCTGGTGCTATCTGCTGGATGGTATGTTCATCGGTGCGACGCGAGGGGCGGAGATGCGCAACAGCATGGCGGTCGCAGCGGCAGGCTTTGGTCTGACGCTGTTGACGCTCCCGTCTCTGGGCAACCACGGTTTGTGGCTGGCGCTGGCAGTCTTTCTTGCCTTGCGCGGCCTCTCTCTGGCGTTTATCTGGCATCGCCACTGGCGGCGTGATACCTGGTTTTCATCCCACCACGGTTAACGTGGTTTTTTCTTCACGAGGATAGAGTGATCGTGCTGACACTCATCCTGATGCCGACAGGATTCCACTTCCACGCATGCGGAGCACAGCCCGTGTGCTTCAATCACGTTATGACGCAGGGCAAAGCCCATTTTGGCTGCCAGCGAATGCATGATGTCTTCAACGCCTTCTGCACACTCTTCCTTCACCACACCGCAGCGGTCGCAGATAAACATGGCAGATGTGTGGGTCGGTTGATCAAACAGGTGGCACAGCACATAGCTGTTTGTTGATTCGACCTTGTGAACAAACCCTTGTTCCAGCAGGAAATCCAGCGCACGATAAACCGTAGGCGGTTTTGCCTGCGGCTCGCTTTCGCGCAGCAGGTCGAGCAGGTCGTATGCGCTGATGGCTCCTTGCTGCAGGCTCATCAGTCGCAATACCTCAAGGCGCTGCGGAGTCAGGCGCACATTGCGTTGCGCACACAGCTTTTCTGCCTGCGCTAACAGCTCTTGCGTTGCGGTCTTATCCATTTAGCACCCCGGATGTTATAGGCTGGGAAACCCTCACTTTATCATGTTCTGGTAAAAACACCGAGATCCGCCAGGCTGTGCTATACCTGACGCATCGCAATTCTGGACATTTACGATGAAAAGACCTGACTGTATTCGGCACTGGCGTGACGTTGAAGGGGCAGATGACTCTACCTATTCCGACAGTCACGAGCGTTTCTCCATCGGTGCACCGCTGGCCCGCAAGCTGGGCCTGGGCCGTATTGGTATTCACCATGAGCGTCTCCCTCCGGGGCGTCGTACCTCGTATCCTCACGCGGAAAGCGACGAAGAGGAATTTATCTATGTGCTGGAAGGTTACCCCGAGGCCTGGATTAACGGTTATCTGTGGAAACTCGAACCTGGTGACAGCGTGGGTTTTCCTGCCGGAACGGGTGTCTGCCACACCTTCATTAACAACACTGATGAAGAGGTGCGCTTGCTGGTCGTTGGGGAGGCCAATAAAAAGCACAACCGCATCTACTATCCGCTAAACCCGGTGTACGCCGCCACGCGCGAGGACCGCTGGGTTGACCATCCGCCCCAGTTTTTTGGTCCGCACGATGGAAAACCTGGGCGAAAATAATTTCCTCTTCTATAAATATTGAGGGTCGTCACAAATTACAACAGGCCCGGGTGTGATTTAACTTAGGGAAAAAGCGGGTCTTTTTGTACTTATTCACAGCAATAGTTCGTGCCTGTTTGGGTGATAACAGACAGGGGTTATTTCATAACAGATTATAAGACGAGCATACTGTGAAGAAACATTTTAAATTTTCGGTGGTTAGCATCGCTGTCTCCTTGTTTATGGCAAATCAGGCGGGGGCAGCCAATACCTGGACAGAGGCGCGCAGCGACGCGATGGGGGGCACGGGCGTCGCAGCAGGCAGCTACGGCAGTGGGGTGTTAATCAACCCGGCATTGCTGGCGAAAGCGAAACCTGATGATGGTGTGACGCTCATTTTACCTTCCATTGGTGCGCAGATTTCAGACAAAGACAACCTGCGGGATAAGATTGATAACATCAGCGACGATGTCAGTCGGTACCGTAGCACGCTGGATACTATCAACCTTATCGATCTCTTAAATCCTTCAAGCCAGGCCTCACGGGATGTTTCTTCTGCAGCAGGCAATCTTGCCGATCAGCTGGATTCGCTGAAAGGAAAAACTGCCAGCGGTAAAGCGGGCGGCGGGATCGCGGTAAGCATTCCTGATGATGTGCTCTCATTCGCATTTGTGGCCAAAGCGAATGCTCGCGCTCGCGTGAGTTCTTACATCGATCAGGGGGATATCGATAAACTGCGTTTAGTGGAGGCAACCCCTGTTGCCGCTTTTGGCATTGACCCGAAGGATCTCAAATCAAAAGGTTTTGGTCGTGCGGCTATCGTTTCAGACTATGGCGTGGCGGTGGCGCATCAGTTTGATATTAGCGGTGTACCGGTTTCCGTGGGTATCACCCCAAAGCTGCAAAAAACCTGGCTGTATAACTACACCGTCTCTATCTACAACTTCGACAGCGGCGATATCAACAGTAGCCGCTATCGCAATGACGACACCGGGTTTAACGTCGATGCCGGTCTTGCGGCTGATTTCGGCGATAACTGGACTGTCGGTCTGACGGGGAAAAACCTCTTCTCACGTGATATCGATACCAAAGAAGTGGATGGGGTACGTGATACGTATCAGATCAGTCCAGTCGTAACGGCAGGCGTGGCCTGGCATACCGATCTCGTGACGTTGACGGCAGACGGTGACCTGACCGAAACCAAAGGCTTTAAAAGCGAAGAGAACTCTCAGTACGTTGGCGTGGGTGCAGAAGTCACACCACTAAACTGGCTGGCCGTTCGCGCGGGTTACCGTGCTGATGTGAAAAACAACGACAGCAACGTCTTTACGGCGGGGGTGGGTTTTGCACCGCTTAACACCGTACATGTCGACCTGATGGGTCTGTACGGCGAAGATGAAACCTGGGGCGCAGGGGCACAGCTGAGCCTGACGTTCTAAAGTGCACCGGAGGCGCTGCGCCTCCGGCTTTTCTTTGTGCTATAGTAGCGCCCCTTTTCCACCAGATGCTTAAAACTTCGCCATGTCGTCAGAATTACAGACTGCTTTCCCTGCACACCGTTTTTCCATTGCGCCGATGCTCGACTGGACGGACAGACACTGCCGCTATTTCCTGCGTCAGCTCTCCCGCCATACGTTGCTGTACACCGAAATGGTGACTACCGGGGCGATTATTCACGGTAAGGGTGACTATCTGGCCTACAGTGAAGAAGAGCATCCGGTTGCCCTGCAGCTTGGCGGCAGCGATCCGGCAGCCCTGGCGCAGTGCGCGAAGCTGGCGGAAGAACGCGGTTATGACGAAGTTAACCTTAACGTTGGTTGCCCTTCCGATCGCGTGCAAAACGGTATGTTTGGCGCATGCCTGATGGGGAACGCGCAGCTGGTGGCTGACTGCATCAAGGCGATGCGCGATGTTGTCTCCATTCCGGTAACGGTTAAAACCCGTATTGGTATCGACGACCAGGACAGTTACGAATTTCTGTGCGATTTCATCAATACGGTTGCCGGGAAAGGCGAGTGCGAGATGTTTATCATCCACGCACGCAAAGCGTGGCTCTCGGGTCTTAGCCCGAAAGAGAACCGTGAAATTCCGCCGCTGGACTACCCGCGTGTGTATCAGCTGAAGCGTGACTTCCCACATCTGACCCTGTCAATTAACGGCGGTATCAAGTCGCTGGACGAGGCCAAAACGCATCTGGAACATATGGATGGCGTAATGGTGGGGCGCGAGGCGTATCAGAACCCTGGGATCCTGGCGACGGTCGATCGCGAAATCTTTGGCATTGAAGGTACAGATACCGATCCGGTTGCCGTGGTGCGTGCCATGTATCCGTATATCGAACGTGAGCTAAGCAATGGGACTTACCTTGGTCACATTACCCGCCATATGCTCGGCCTGTTCCAGGGGATCCCGGGGGCGCGTCAGTGGCGTCGTTACCTGAGCGAAAATGCGCATAAAGCCGGTGCGGATATCGACGTGCTGGAACACGCGCTGCGTCTGGTGGCAGATAAGCGATAAATTTCGCTAAAAGATCGTCAAATTCACCACGCCTCGCAAAATATTGCGGGGCGTTTTGCTTTTATAACAATGAGTTAGTTTTGGCATGCTTTTTGTAATGATCGCTGCATCATTCGGGAACTCGTGGGAGAGCACCATGCTGGAACTACTTTTTGTGATTGGCTTTTTTGTCATGCTGTTGGTGACGGGGGTTTCACTGCTCGGCATTCTGGCCGCTATCGTTGTGGCGACGGCGGTGATGTTTATCGGCGGATTGTTTGCCCTGACGATCAAACTGTTGCCGTGGTTACTGCTGGCGATTGCGGTAGTATGGGTAATACGGGCGATTAAATCGGCAAAGGTTCCCGGTTATCAGCGTAATAACCGCTTTCGTTACTAAGGTATTGAGGGGTTCGTCACATACCTGCAACTTTCCCGGCAACATTGATTAGAACGGAATAGGATTTACTTATCGAATCTGTCACTATGGCTGCCGCTAAAGAATTCATCGAGCTGTACCCTACATACAGCCGAACTAAAAAAAGAAAGGGCTTCCTATGGGAAGCCCAATTTCTTTTTAGGGATCAGGGAATTAACAGACTTGAACCCTGCGTCGCCCGGCTCTCCAGCACCTCATGCGCACGTTGCGCATCGGCTAATGGGTATTTCTGCGCATCGGCCACATCCACTTTAATCGCACCGCTGGCGATCAGAGAGAACAGCTCGTTGCTGGCCTCAAGCAGCTCTGCCCGGTTGGTGATGTAGCCCTGAAGAGAAGGGCGCGTAACATACAGAGAACCTTTCTGGTTCAGAATGCCAAGATTCACGCCAGTAACGGCCCCTGATGAATTACCAAAACTCACCATCAGACCGCGGCGTTGCAGGCAGTCCAGGGATGCTTCCCAGGTGTCTTTACCCACCGAGTCATACACCACGCGCACCTTTTTGCCGCCGGTTATTTCTTTCAGTCGCTCAACAATGTTCTCTTCGCGGTAGTTAATCACCTTCCATGCTCCAGCCTGCAGTGCCCGCTGGGCTTTTTGGGCAGAGCCTACGGTGCCGATAAGTTTCGCACCCAGCGCTTTTGCCCACTGGCAGGCGATCAGCCCCACACCGCCTGCAGCGGCATGAAACAGGAATTGTTCATCGGGTTTGATTTCATAGGTTTTGCGCAGCAGGTAATAAACGGTTAGCCCCTTCAGGAAAGAAGCGGCAGCCTGCTCGAACGATATCGCATTCGGTAGAATTGCGGCTTTGTCTGCCGGAACGTTATGAACGGTACTGTATGCACCCAGTGCCGATTGCGCATACACCACGCGGGCACCTTCTTTTATATGCTTAACGGCGTTGCCCACCTTGATAACCACACCTGCCGCTTCGGTTCCCAGCCCGCTCGGCATTGACGGAGGGGGATAAAGACCGCTGCGAATATAGGTATCAATGTAGTTGATGCCGATGGCTTTGTTTTCGACCTGGATTTCGTTATCGCCAGGTGCAGCAGGGGTGAACTCTACTGCTTTGAGTACGTCAGGGCCACCATGCTTGTGAAATTCAATACGCGTTGCCATGCTTCCTCCATAAGAAAATGTGGTAATCTTTCGACCCACTCTTTATCTCGGTAACTCCATTCACTATGGCAGGAAACAAACCCTTCAACAAACAGACTGAACCCCGTGAACGTGATTTTCAGGTCGCCGGGTTAAAAGTCCCGCCGCACTCGATTGAAGCGGAACAGTCGGTGTTGGGCGGTTTAATGCTGGATAACGAACGCTGGGACGACGTCGCCGAGCGCGTCGTGTCCGAAGATTTCTACACCCGCCCGCATCGCCATATCTTTACTGAAATGGCGCGTCTGCAGGAGTCGGGCAGCCCGATTGACCTGATCACGCTCGCGGAATCGCTGGAGCGGCAGGGTCAACTGGACAGCGTCGGTGGGTTTGCCTATCTGGCAGAGCTTTCTAAAAATACGCCAAGTGCGGCGAACATCAGCGCTTACGCTGACATCGTGCGTGAACGTGCCGTTGTGCGTGAGATGATCTCGGTGGCGAATGAAATCGCCGAGGCGGGTTTTGATCCACAGGGTCGCACCAGCGAAGATCTGCTCGATCTCGCTGAGTCCCGCGTCTTTAAAATCGCCGAAAGCCGCGCGAACAAAGACGAAGGGCCGAAAAACATCGCCGATGTGCTTGATGCGACCGTTGCGCGTATCGAACAGCTGTTCCAGCAACCCCATGATGGTGTGACCGGTGTGAATACCGGCTATGACGATCTCAACAAGAAAACTGCCGGTCTGCAGCCGTCAGATTTGATCATCGTCGCGGCGCGTCCATCAATGGGTAAAACAACATTTGCGATGAACCTCGTCGAAAACGCGGCGATGTTGCAGGATAAACCGGTTTTAATCTTCAGTCTTGAGATGCCATCAGAACAGATCATGATGCGTTCCCTGGCGTCGCTGTCTCGCGTGGATCAGACCCGTATTCGTACCGGTCAGCTCGACGATGAAGACTGGGCGCGGATCTCCGGCACGATGGGTATTCTGCTGGATAAACGTAATATCTATATCGATGACTCCTCCGGTCTGACACCGACGGAAGTGCGCTCCCGTGCGCGCCGTATCGCCCGTGAACACGGTGGTATTGGCCTCATCATGATCGACTACCTCCAGCTGATGCGCGTGCCGTCGCTCTCCGACAACCGTACGCTGGAGATTGCAGAGATTTCCCGTTCGCTCAAAGCATTAGCCAAAGAGCTACACGTGCCGGTGGTGGCGCTCTCCCAGCTTAACCGCTCTCTGGAACAGCGCGCCGATAAACGTCCGGTGAACTCCGATCTGCGTGAATCCGGCTCCATCGAGCAGGATGCGGACTTAATCATGTTTATCTACCGTGATGAGGTTTATCACGAGAATAGCGACCTGAAAGGGATCGCCGAAATTATTATTGGTAAACAACGTAACGGCCCCATCGGTACGGTACGTCTGACCTTTAACGGACAGTGGTCGCGTTTCGACAACTATGCCGGTCCTCAATATGATGATGAGTAAATCGCCTTCATCCTTCACGACGCAGGTGCGTTGACTGCAACGCGAATGATTTTGGTGATTCTTTTATTAAGGAATTCAAATGCAAGCGGCAACTGTAATCATTAACCGCCGCGCTCTGCGACACAACCTGCAGCGTCTGCGTGAACTGGCCCCCGCCAGCAAGCTCGTTGCAGTCGTGAAAGCGAACGCTTACGGACACGGTCTTCTCGAGACCGCGCGAACGCTCCCCGATGCCGACGCCTTTGGCGTCGCCCGTCTCGAAGAAGCTCTCCGCCTGCGTGCAGGCGGGATCGCCCAACCCATTCTGCTCCTCGAAGGTTTTTTCGAAGCCTCCGACCTGCCGACCATCGCCGATCAGCACCTGCACACAGCGGTACATAACGAAGAGCAGCTGGCAGCACTGGAAACGGCAGAGCTGAGCGAGCCGGTCACCGTGTGGATGAAGCTCGACACGGGCATGCACCGTCTGGGCGTGCGCCCGGAAAACGCAGAGGCGTTTTATCAGCGTCTGTGTCAGTGCAAAAACGTGCGTCAGCCGGTGAATATTGTCAGCCATTTTGCTCGCGCAGATGAGCCAGAATGTGGCGCAACCGAGCAGCAACTCGATATTTTTAACACCTTCTGTGAAGGCAAGCCGGGGATGCGCTCTATTGCGGCATCCGGCGGCATTCTGTTGTGGCCACAGTCGCACTTTGACTGGGCGCGCCCGGGGATTATTCTCTACGGCGTGTCGCCGCTGGAGAATAAACCGTGGGGGCCAGATTTTGGCTTGCAGCCGGTGATGTCGCTGGTTTCTAACCTGATTGCCGTGCGCGAGCACAAAGCGGGTGAACCGGTGGGCTACGGCGGAACCTGGGACAGCAAGCGCGATACGCGTCTGGGTGTGGTGGCGATGGGTTACGGTGACGGCTACCCGCGCGCTGCGCCATCCGGTACGCCGGTGCTGGTGAATGGCCGTGAAGTGCAGATTGTGGGCCGTGTGGCGATGGATATGATCTGCGTTGACCTGGGGCCAGAGGCACAGGACAAGGCTGGCGATCCGGTGGTGATGTGGGGCGAAGGCTTACCCGTTGAACGCATTGCTGAAATCACGAAAGTAAGTGCTTACGAACTTATCACGCGCCTGACGTCGCGGGTGGCGATGAAGTATATCGATTAACCGTGCCTGAATGTCCGCATCCAACAGCCGATATGACCGTTGGATGCGGTGAACGTCTTATTTCAGCACGTCGTAAATAGCCTGATTCGTGAGGTATTCCGATACCAGCCCCGATTCAGGGGTAAAAGGCACTCCGTGCACTGCTGAGAAAGGCATCCCGGTGCTTGCGCGGGAAACGTAGCGCTCACCCTGGTCATTCTCGGAAACGGTGTAAACGGTGTTTCGCATTTGGCTAAATACCGCAGCATTACGCTGAATTGACTGATGCAACTCAAGTAGCTGTATCCCGTCCAGATTGAGTTTCTTGTCCATATTCACGCCCCATCTTTGCAGACAAACCTCTGCAAAATGACGCACGATCATGCCTGGTTCATGCGCTACTTTTGGCCCCTTATCACCATTAGCCGATGCATTGCCGACGAGGGTCGCGTGTCGGCCAGACATCGGATAAATGTGCACACGCGTCGTATTATGGGTTTCAGGGATGACACAGGAGAAACCTGTTGAGCGCTCATCTTTGGCATAAAAAGCAACATACTCTTTGACGTTGCTGCCTAAGGTCACTTTGTCTGATTTGAAATTGCCTGTTCCCGGAACTGGGTCAACTGCAAAAATATTGACCGGGATGGTTGTCAGAACCGGGTCGGCCAGCATGGCGTTGGCCAGCATATGGCAACTGATCCCACCCCGACTCCATCCTACCAGGTTGACCTGCGTCGGCAGAATTTGCCCCTTGCGGAAAGTTTTAATGATCTGCTGCTGCAGCGCCTGCTGCGTGACTTTTCGGTCGCCGTAATCATATTTACGCCACCAGAACGAGCCTGTGACTTCGACGTCCTCAATCGGGATACCGGCCTTTTTCAGCTGCTCATAATTCTCTTTCGTGAGCTTTTCTCGCTGCCAGTCAACGTGCCCTTTCATAATATTGAGGGCGTGCTGAATATTTTCGTTCCAGCCGCTTCCAAAAAGCCGACCACGTAGCTGGCCGTAATCACCGCTTTTTACCCACAGCTCATCACTCTGGAGGTTGCCACTTCCTGGGCCATCAAGAATGATCCATTCCGCAAACTCTTTACCTTTGTTATTGGCGGCGAGCGTCGAAATTAACTCCCCGTTCCAGTAGTTAACATGTGTGTCATCAAATTTATTCGAACCGGTACCGCAGAAATACACTGTTAATGTCGTCATAAGAAACCTCATTCAAATATTAATGTATAGATGGGTTGCATAAATGCAGATAAATAATAGGTGAGCCGGTTCACATCTTAAATATGCTAATCGGCCCAGGTTGTTTTTGTTATGAATAATGTCGGCGAAAAATTAATGTATGCTATATTTTTTGTTTAGCGCTGCTTAATTTAATGCGTGTGAATATGACATTTGTCTTATGCCATTTGCTGTTTTTCAAGTTCTCAAATTACACTCATACTTATTTTTGAAAAGGCTTATTTAATAACGTAAGGAAATAAAACCAAGACGAGGTAAAGTGGTGATGAATGTATTGATGATTGATGAATTACCGATCTACATTCACGGTATGAAGACTGAACTAAAGAGAGTGATGCCTGAATGTACCGTTTTTTCTACAGACAGCTTCGAAGACGCACACACCGTTTTGATGTCCACTTCCGTTAACATTGTTCTGTTAGACGGTGAAATGAATTGCAGCGAGTTCATCAAAATGCTAACGCAGGACTGGCCTTCATTACCCATTGTTGTGATGTTGAGAAAGGCGACGGATGGGATCTTTAATTTTTATATTCAGCAAAATGTAAAAGGTCTTTTTACCAAGGATCTTCCCGTGGAAAAAATCAGCCAGATCCTGAGCATGGTTTCATCCGGCGTTGTCTGTTTTCCTGAACAGGCCATACTTCATCGTGAAGCACCGGGTAACACGCTACTCATTCATACGCTGAGCCGACGCCAGCAGGAGGTGCTGAAGTTACTGGCAAAAGGAGGTACCAATAAGCAAATCAGCAGGCAGTTAAATATCAGTGCCGGAACCGTAAAAGTACACCTTGAATCCATTTTCCATCGTCTTCAGGTGAATAACCGCACGCAGGCAGCAATGCTCTATTATAAATATATTGCGATCTAGGTTACATTACAGATGCAGATAAAAGCGCAACAAATGTGGAGTTTGTTGCGCTTTTTGCTATTTATGTCTGAGGAAAAAATAATAAATCACCACAACTAACGTACCAAAATCCTGAAGTAACCAAAATGGGAAACTATCATTTAAGATATCTTCTCCTGTCAAAATGAATTTTACATTCAGACAGCTCTCACCGAAAAAACCAAATGCCAGTGCTGCCAGACCTATCTTACTCATAACAGGCAATGCATGAACACGGCGGCTATAGGCGGCAAACAAAATAATAAATGACGTTATCAGATCGACAAGAATAATGACCAGCAGTACCCAGTCTTTGTTCATATTGAGCATATTATTCCCCGTTGAGCTTGTTATCATTTGAATCTGACTGAGGGAGTGAATCGTTCCTGACTTTTCTTTTGATTACGCTGGCAACATCAAAAATATCCTGCTGCTCATGCCGTCGAAAGAAGTTTGCCAGCCAGACGATCAACCCATTGCTGAGCGCACCTAAGATATACCCCAGGCCCAGAGTGATATCTGCCTGAGTCAGATCGATCTTGAGCCAGCGAGCCGCTAACCCGCCCAATGCAATGGCGGCCCCCATACTTATTCCACCAAAGATCACGCCTGCGACAAATCGACTATGCTGGTGCAGCCGTTGTGGCTGCCAAAAAAAGGAGATACTTACGCCACCAAATAATCCAGAGAAAGCCAGTAGTGCCTCACTGATCAGTGTGGGGAGATAGATGTCGGACATGGGCTTATCCTCAGCGTGGGTAAAATCCCCTGTCCGTGATTGAGAAGTCAGGGGATTTCACCGCCAGTTACAGAGTGGGTTATTGGCAAGGTTCAAGCTCAACCAAATGTTGGTATTGATCGGTGGTAATAAATCGCTGTGGCCCTGACAGGCTGTAAATCACCCGTTTGGGGCTGCGATATCCTTTCACGACATCAATGTCCGCAGTCAGCCAGGCTTGATTTGCCGGTAGCGCTGGGTTGTTGTAAATATCGCCACCTATCCATCTGTTGTTGGTTTTTTTCACGCCCCACAGCGTTTCAGACGCCTGGCCAGACCACCCAAGACGCTTTGCTTCATCTACGGTGATATACCTGTCAGGTAGCCGACCAAAATTTTTAATATTGCGCAGCGTGGTCGCTAAATCGGTGATGTTATTTACCGGTGGAACACCTTTTTCCGTCAAAAAGGTATTTGTCTCTTTAATTTCATCTTCACAGGTTTTTAAAGCGGCACTGACCTGCATGGCTGAAAAAAGCGAAACCGATAACAGCGCTGCAGTGATTAGTTTATTGATTTTCATGATGTTCCCTTAATGGTTAACTCAGAAATAATCTCATTTCGGCGTCACGGCGACGCGTAAGCCCCGCCAGTACTCTGCCGCCTGCTTTGTTCCAGCATTTAAATTGCAACGCAGCCGCTTCTTTGTCTCCTGCGTTGACCTTTTTAAGCAGCGTCGATTTCTTTAAATTGCCGAGGCCAAGATTGAAGGCGAAGGACACCAGGGCGTCGAACTGATTCTGGGTAACCGACAGCGTCAGCAGTTTCTTCACGCCAGTTTCAGTGCGCTTCAGGTCTTTGCGCAGGATATTTTTGGCTTCACCGGTGGTGATTTTGATGAGCTTTTCCATCTCCTCTTTCAGAATCAAATGGCCGTAGCCAATCGTCCATAACCCGACGGCATCGCGGTAACGTTCCAGCTTTAGTCCTTCAAACTGGCAAATCAGCTGCACGCCTTTGTCGCCAGTGCTTTCTGGTTGCTTGTTCATCACGGAGTCTCCTCTGCTTTCGGACGGGGGATAACTTTGTTGGTGTACTCATCAATCAAACGCATGATGCTTTCTGGTGGTGGGAGGGCGGTAAATTGCATCTCCACGTCAACGTGGCGGCTGTCACGCCCACCTTTGCTATCGCTGGAAGGTGAAAGGCTGACGTGAAAGCGGCCAAACTCGTTTTCTCCCGATTGCGGGGAGGGGGCTTGCATACCTTCCGTGCGGATCGTCAGGTTGACCTTCATCTTTTCCAGCATCAGCCCACGCGGTGTAGAGAGCGCAACGAGGGGCAGATCGAAATAGTGGTTCTCATCCAGTGCCAGCTGGACGGTGCGCGGGATCAGTGAACCGTCATCGGCAGGTTCGAAAAAGGGATCCAGCATCTTCATGTACTGCTGAGCGATTAACTCGTTTGCCGCCGTTGCGGCGTACTGCATTCCGCGCGTAATATCCTCCAGCGTGACCGGTACGCCGGGAATATCCGCAGGCGGTGGCGGCGGATTTTTCCCTTGTACAGGGGGCGTCGTTCCGTCAGCCTCTTTCTCCCTCTTATTTTCTGGCTCCTCATCCTTACTGCCGCGTAGCCATGTTTTAAAAGACATAATTCGCTCCTGAAGAGGGGCCACCAAAGGCGGCCCCGTACGTTACGGAATGGCTATTACCCACAGTGCAAAACGTTATTGCGCAGCAACAGGCTTGGTTTTGGCGTTGGTTAAATAGTCAATGACGCGCTGGAGGGCTTCAGGTGGATCCTGACGCTTGATTTGGGTATGGATGGAATATTTAGCGCGTGTGTCGGTTGAACGAGTTTGTTCTGATTTGTGCGATACCTTACCGGTCATTTTGGCTGAGAAGATACCCCAACCGATTGACGCTTCCACCGAGGCTTCGGCTTCAGTGCTGCTTGAACTGGCTTCGCTCTGAGTGACTTCCAGCTCAAAATCGATGGTACCGTCTTCAATACAAATAATCGGGTGAGTAACCGCCGCCAGCAGCGGAATACTCATTTTGCGGGTGACGCTACCTTTGCTCACCCCTTGCTCGTCTACCAGGGTTTCGTCGTAGTCGAATTCGATGGCAACGGCTTTACCATCCTTAATACAGACAGAGAGCAGGAAGTCGGCATAGGATTTGCTGGCCTGTACCTGTGCTTTGATCATTGCCTGCAGTGGCCCACCAATCATATGTTCGAGTGGCAGGGCATTAATGACTGAACCAATAAATTGTGAATCCATAATGTGAACTCCTTGAGTCAGTGAATGCGCGGTTGCGCAGGAGTCACATTACGGGAGCGGAGGGGGCGAAAATATTGGGTAAATGTCATGGCGAGAGGATGCAAAAAACCTATGCCAATTGCAGGATAAGGCGAAGGGGTGGTGTTACGGCATGTTCCAGTTTATTGTGGAATTCCCTGCCTCATCGAATTCCGGAGAACCATCGCGTGTTTCAGAAAGTAGACGCCTATGCTGGCGACCCCATTCTCTCCTTAATGGAGCGTTTTAAAGAAGATCCTCGCAGCGACAAAGTGAATCTTAGCATTGGTCTGTATTACAACGAGGGCGGTATCATTCCTCAGCTGCAGGCCGTGGCCGAAGCCGAAGCGCGTCTTAACGCGGTTCCGCACGGGGCCTCGCTCTATCTGCCAATGGAAGGGTTAAACACCTACCGCAACACCATCGCGCCGCTGCTGTTTGGAGCCGATCACGCGGTACTCGCGCAAAAACGCGTGGCGACCATCCAGACGCTGGGCGGTTCAGGGGCGCTGAAGGTCGGCGCAGACTTTTTGAAAAAATACTTCCCGGATTCCGGCGTGTGGGTCAGCGATCCAACCTGGGAAAACCACGTAGCCATTTTTGAAGGCTCGGGCTTTAAGGTGTCGACCTACCCGTGGTTTGACAGTGCAACCAACGGCGTACGTATTGATGCGCTGCTGGAAAAACTGAACACCCTGCCAGAGCGCAGTATTGTACTGCTGCATCCGTGCTGCCATAACCCGACCGGTGCCGATCTCACCAATGCACAGTGGGATGCCGTGATTGAGGTGCTGAAGGCGCGTAACCTGATCCCATTCCTCGATATCGCCTATCAGGGCTTTGGCGCAGGAATGGAAGACGATGCCTACGCCATTCGTGCCGCTGCCAGTGCCGGGTTACCTGTACTGGTCAGCAACTCCTTCTCAAAAATCTTCTCTCTGTACGGCGAACGCGTTGGCGGCCTGTCCGTGGTGTGTGAAGATGCCGAAGCAGCCAGTCGTGTGCTGGGTCAGCTGAAAGCGACAGTGCGCCGCATCTATTCCAGCCCGCCAAACTTTGGTGCGCAGGTGGTGGCCACGGTTCTTGGAGATGATCGGCTGAAAGCGTCCTGGCTTGCCGAAGTGGAAGCGATGCGTAAGCGCATTTTGTCGATGCGTCAGGAACTGGTTAATGTGCTGAAAGAGGCCGTTCCCGGGCATAACTTTGACTATCTGCTTAAGCAGCGCGGGATGTTTAGCTATACCGGTCTGAGCGCGGCTCAGGTTGAAAGGCTGCGTGAAGAATTTGGCATCTACCTGATTTCCAGTGGTCGTATGTGCATGGCGGGCTTGAATACCGATAACGTCAAGCGCGTGGCTCAGGCCTTCGCTGCTGTGATGTAAGTATTCACTATCATTCCCCCTCTCCCTGTGGGAGAGGGTCGGGATGAGGGCATCAGGCCGCAGAAAATCTTACCCGGTGGCGCTGGCGCTTACCGGGCCTACGCCACGCATCTGCGCTTTGTGATCTTCTTCTTTTTATTCAGATTCATAAGCAAAAACTCCTTTCTTTCACTTCCCGCTGGGGTTATGGTCGGATAGTTTTTTGACCATTCGCTCAAATTAAAACGATAACAAACTGAATATTCAGGGGAAAATATGCGCAAGATCACACTGGCGCTCAGCGCCGCCTGTTTATTGTTCTCGCTTAATAGTGCAGTCGTCGCGCGTGCTTCTGCACCGACGCCGCTTTACACCGGAACCACCGCCGCCATTCTTGCTGAACAGGCACCCATTCACTGGGTTTCCGTGGCACAAATTGAAAATAGCCTGATGGGGCGTCCGCCAATGGCTGTAGGCTTCGATATCGACGATACCGTGCTGTTCTCCAGCCCGGGTTTCTGGCGGGGCAAGAAAACCTTCTCACCGGACAGCGAAGCGTATCTGAAGAACCCCGAATTCTGGGAGAAGATGAATAACGGCTGGGATGAGTTCAGCATCCCGAAAGAGGTTGCCCGTGCGTTGATCGCCATGCACGCTAAGCGTGGTGACAGCATTTACTTTGTGACGGGGCGCAGCCAGACCAAAACTGAAACCGTATCAAAAACGCTTCAGGATGATTTCCAGATCCCGGCGACCAGCATGAACCCGGTTATTTTTGCCGGTGACAAGTCCGGGCAAAACACCAAAACCCAGTGGCTGGAGCAGAAAAATATCAAAATCTTCTACGGTGATTCGGATAACGACATTACCGCCGCTCATGATGTGGGAGCCAGAGGGATCAGGGTACTACGCGCCTCTAACTCGACCTATCGACCGCTGCCAATGGCCGGGAAATTTGGCGAAGAGGTGATTGTGAATTCTGAATACTGATGTATGCTGATTTTTTGAACAAATCAGGCCTGCCGGGTTTACCTTTTGTCGTCTTGCTACACAATTTAAAGAGGCCGGCACTCAGTTCGAGTTCAACCCATTCACAGGGGAGCAAAGATGACAATTTCGGAGATACTCCAGTACTGCATGAGTAAACCCGGTGCGGAGCAAAGCGTTCACAGCGACTGGAAAGCCACGCAAATAAAGGTTGGCGACGTGTTGTTTGCTATGGTGAAAGAGGTTGAGGGCCGCCCGGCTGCATCGCTGAAAACCAGCCCGGAGCTGGCGGATTTGTTACGTCAGCAGCACCATGACGTCAGACCGAGTAAGCATCTGAACAAGGCACACTGGAGCACTGTTTATCTTGATGGCTCGCTGCCAGGCTCGCAGATTTATTATCTGGTGGATGCCTCTTATCAACAGGCGGTTGAGCTGCTGCCGGAAGTGACCCGACAGCAACTCTCCGTGTGACAACTACAGCAACGGTTTGAGGAAGCGTGCGGTGTGCGAGGCTTCGCACTCTGCAACGGTCTCTGGCGTACCGGAGACGAGGATTTCACCGCCGCCGCTACCGCCTTCCGGGCCGAGATCGACAATCCAGTCTGCGGTTTTAATCACGTCCAGATTGTGTTCAATGACCACGATGGTGTTGCCCTGGTCTCTGAGCTGATGCAGAACATCAAGCAACTGCTGAATATCGGCAAAGTGCAGGCCGGTCGTCGGCTCATCCAGAATGTACAGCGTCTGGCCGGTGCCTCGTTTGGATAGTTCACGCGCCAGCTTCACGCGCTGCGCTTCACCGCCAGACAGCGTGGTAGCAGACTGCCCCAGACGAATATAGGTCAGGCCTACGTCCATCAGCGTTTGCAACTTACGCGCCAGCGCAGGGACTGCATCAAAGAACTCACGAGCCTCTTCGATGGTCATATCCAGCACTTCGTGGATGGTTTTGCCTTTGTACTTAATCTCCAGCGTTTCACGGTTATAGCGTTTGCCTTTGCACTGGTCGCACGGTACGTAGATATCCGGCAGGAAATGCATCTCAACCTTGATTACACCGTCGCCCTGACATGCTTCACAGCGGCCACCGCGGACGTTAAAGCTGAAACGTCCAGGGGTATACCCGCGCGAGCGCGCTTCCGGTACACCCGCAAACAGTTCACGTACAGGCGTAAAGACGCCGGTATAGGTCGCCGGGTTGGAACGCGGGGTGCGTCCAATGGGGCTTTGGTCAATGTCGATAACCTTGTCGAAATGCTCCAGCCCCTGGATGTCGCGGTACGGTGCAGGCTCGGCGAGGGTCGCGCCGTTCAGCTGCGTCTGCGCAATCGGGAACAGCGTATCGTTAATCAGCGTCGATTTACCGGAACCGGACACGCCGGTGATACAGGTAAACAGCCCAACCGGCAGCGTCAGGGTCACATCTTTCAGGTTGTTGCCGCGTGCGCCAGTCAGCTTCAGCACTTTTTCCGGGTCTGCTGCCACGCGCTGCGTCGGTACGTCAATTTTGCGCTTGCCGCTCATGTACTGGCCGGTCAGAGACTCTGGCACTGCCATGATATCTTCCAGCGTCCCTTCCGCGACTACCTGACCGCCGTGAACGCCTGCACCCGGGCCGATATCAATAACGTGGTCAGCGGCGCGGATGGCATCTTCATCATGCTCGACCACAATCACCGTGTTGCCGAGGTTGCGCAGGTGGATCAGCGTCCCGAGCAGGCGTTCGTTGTCGCGCTGGTGCAGGCCGATAGACGGCTCATCCAGCACGTACATCACACCCACCAGGCCCGCACCAATCTGGCTTGCCAGACGAATACGCTGCGCTTCACCGCCGGAGAGTGTTTCAGCAGAGCGGGAAAGCGTCAGGTAGTTCAGACCCACGTTCACCAGGAACTTCAGCCGATCCCCAATCTCTTTCAACACTTTTTCGGCGATTTTCGCGCGCTGGCCGGAGAGCTTCAGGTTGTTGAAGAAGTCCATCGCGTGACCGATGCTCATGTCTGAGATGGTCGGTAGCGCCGTGTTTTCGACAAAGACGTGGCGAGCCTCGCGGCGCAGACGTGTCCCTTCGCAGGTCGCACAGGAGCGGTTGCTGATAAACTTCGCCAGCTCTTCACGTACTGCACTGGATTCGGTCTCTTTGTAGCGGCGCTCCATATTGTGCAGCACCCCTTCGAACGGGTGGCGACGCACGGAGGTATCGCCGCGATCGTTCATGTACTTAAACTCGATGTTCTCTTTACCCGAACCGTACAGCACCACTTTGTGTACATGTGGATTCAGGCTGCCCCACGGCGCTTCGACATCGAATTTATAGTGCTCTGCCAGCGACTTCAGCATCTGGAAGTAGTAGAAATTACGGCGATCCCAGCCGCGAATAGCCCCGCCTGCCAGTGACAGTTCCGGGTTTTGGATCACGCGATCCGGGTCAAAATACTGCTGTACGCCCAGACCGTCGCACGTCGGACACGCGCCCGCCGGGTTGTTGAACGAAAACAGACGCGGTTCCAGCTCGCGCATGCTGTAGCCGCAAATGGGACAGGCAAAGTTGGCAGAAAAAAGCAGTTCTTCCGCTTTCGGGTTGTCCATATCGGACACCACGGCGGTGCCGCCAGAGAGTTCCAGCGCCGTTTCAAACGATTCGGCCAGCCGGGTTGCCAGATCTTCGCGTACTTTGAAGCGGTCAATCACCACTTCAATGGTGTGCTTCTTCTGCAGCTCCAGCTTGGGTGGGTCTGACAGGTCACACACTTCCCCGTCGATACGGGCGCGAATATAGCCCTGGCTTGCCAGGTTCTCCAGCGTCTTGGTGTGCTCGCCTTTGCGCTCTTTAATGATCGGCGCAAGCAGCATCAGGCGTTTACCTTCTGGCTGCGACAACACGTTATCCACCATCTGGCTGACGGTTTGCGCCGCCAGCGGGACGTCGTGATCCGGACAGCGCGGCTCACCCACGCGCGCATACAGCAGACGCAGGTAGTCATGAATTTCGGTAATCGTACCAACCGTTGAACGCGGGTTATGCGAAGTGGATTTCTGCTCAATAGAGATAGCAGGTGATAACCCTTCAATATGGTCTACGTCTGGTTTTTCCATCAGTGACAGGAACTGACGTGCGTACGCAGAGAGGGACTCAACGTAACGACGCTGTCCTTCGGCATACAACGTGTCGAAAGCCAGTGAGGATTTGCCAGACCCCGAAAGCCCGGTCACGACGATGAGTTTGTCGCGAGGGATTATGAGGTTGATATTTTTGAGATTGTGGGTGCGAGCGCCCCGAACTTCGATCTTATCCATTCACCTTTCCCGGTTGGAACACGGATTGCCTGGTTTGTTTGAAGGACAACCGACTGTCAGAAACGGCTAATTATGACACAACTCGACCTGTTTGAATATACAGTATTGGAATGCAATTTCTGATTCGCTGTGCAACAATGTTGCGCTGGCGAGAGAACTCTGGAACGTGCTACGCAACTATCAAAGTGTCGCATGGAAATGGTACACTCGCGCGTTTACACTATTAAGAAACGTATTCAGGAGACACGAACATGGCCAGCAGAGGCGTAAACAAGGTGATTCTCGTCGGTAATCTGGGCCAGGACCCGGAAGTACGCTACATGCCGAGTGGTGGCGCAGTTGCCAACATTACGCTGGCTACTTCCGAATCCTGGCGTGATAAAGCGACCGGTGAGATGAAAGAGCAGACCGAATGGCACCGTGTTGTGCTGTTTGGCAAACTGGCAGAAGTGGCCGGTGAATACCTGCGTAAAGGTTCTCAGGTTTATATTGAAGGCCAGTTGCGTACCCGCAAATGGACCGATCAGTCCGGCGCTGAAAAATACACCACCGAAGTGGTGGTCAACGTTGGCGGTACCATGCAGATGCTGGGTGGCCGTCAGGGCGGTGGCGCACCAGCAGGTGGCGGCCAGCAGCAGGGCGGTTGGGGTCAGCCTCAGCAGCCACAGGGCGGCAACCAGTTCAGCGGCGGCGCGCAGTCTCGCCCGCAGCAGCAGTCTGCTCCGGCTCCGTCTAACGAACCACCAATGGACTTCGACGACGACATTCCGTTCTGATTACCAGACGCTAAAAATAAAAAACCCAGACAAGCGTCTGGGTTTTTTATTAACCAGGGATCAGGTAATCACCATCGGCCAGTCTGGCGGGGTGTGACTCATGGCTTCCACCATCACCACTTTAATATTTTCCCAGACGGCGGTGATATCCAGCAGGGTGATGCCGAGCAGACCCGTTGCGAACCAGCACGCCGCACCCAAACCCAACAGGGTGCTGATCACGGCAAGACCAGCATAGTCAGATTTACGAAACTGAATGTTCAGCGTGCTGGCTAAAAACATCAACACCGCACTCAACAAGGGCCAGCGCAGAAGAACCATGCTGGTGGTAATGGTCGCCATAAAATCCATCCTCGAAACAGCTGACGCACGACACTGAAAAAGTGTTTTTCGTTACATAATATATGTGAACTATATCACGTTTGTTGTTTTATTCGCCAGTGGTCGTGTGGTGAAAAGTGGAGGATTTATAACCACAGGAACGGTGTTGAAATCTGAGTGGAAAATATATCTTTGCAGACTAAGCAACCATTTCACTGACTCTTTATAATAAATTCATTGAGATAACAAAACCTCTGCAATGTTTCCCTGGTTGTATAATATTTACAGTCGTAAACCTATGGATTATGCTTGAGTGGACAAATAAATGTACTCGTAGCTAATGATTCAGGCTCCTGAATTTTCTGGCCTTTTTACTATTATGTATTATTTTAATTACACACGGCGTTATTTGATTTCGCTGAAATGGTCTCCACTTCATGCTTTTTGAATCTGAAGAAAGCTGCGTTCTTTTTATCGTTTAATCATCTGCGAAAAAATAATGAAAGAAAAACGACGTGAGATTGTTAATGACAGCGCGCGGGCGTTGCACGCGCTGGCGAAGCTGATGCCTCTGCTTAACGCTCAGTGTTCACTGGCGGAAATGCTGGAGACTATCAACCGGGCACTGGGATCAACGCTTGCCTGGATAAGCGTTGATAATGATGGGCTGCAGCGCGTGGTCTGTGCGGGTGAGGTGGCCTGCCATTCGTTTGAAGTCACTGATTTTCTTGCCAGCACGCTGCTACAGCGAAATCACCGTTCGTGGCGGGTGGTTTACTGGAAAGAGAAAATTGGCCATTCGTTATTTTCCCCTCAGCACCCTGGTTACGCACAATTACAAAGCGGTGTGTTATGCAAACTTTCAACTCATGACTGGCATTGTAGCGGTTATTTCTTTTTGGCATTTGAGGAAAAATTATATTCTTTGCCGAACCTGAAAAATATCATGGTAGTGCTGGTTGAGAAATTAAAGGATTATTTTGAGGAAATTATTGCCCGTGAAAAAACGGCACAGGAAATGCAGCGTGTCGTAACGCAGTATAAAACGTTGTTTGAGCGGGCACCTGTATTGATGAACTCCTTCGACAAGTATAACCGTTGCGTGTTGTGGAATGCTGAGTGCGAAAAAGTCTTTGGCTGGACGATGGCGGAGATCGGTGCGCATTCAGATCCACTGTCACTGTTTTATCCCGATCCGGATGAACGGCGGCGGGTGCTGGAGTCGGTTCGTATCTCACCGCTAAAGGATATGTATGAGTGGCATCCGGTACGCAAAGACGGTGTGCAGCTGACGATCCTGTGGTCGAACATTCTGTTACCGGACAACTCTATCCTGAATATTGGGCTGGATATCACCGAACGTAAAAAAGCGGAACAGCAGCTGGAAGTGAAAGCGACCACTGACGATCTCACCGGTTGTTTTAACCGGTCTGCGATTTTGCAGCAGTTGAAATCATCGCTGGCGGCAAGCTCCAGACAGGATACTAACAGCCATTTTTGCGTGCTGATGTTTGACCTGGATTTTTTCAAACAGATCAATGATGAATGGGGGCATCAGGTTGGCGATGTGGCGCTAATTCATTTTTGTGACTGTATCCGGGAGCTTATTCCGGTGGACTCGGCGCTGGGACGTGTCGGAGGTGAAGAGTTTTTGCTCCTGTTGGCACGAACTGACGGCAATGCCGCCATGCTGCTATCCGCCCGGCTACGTTCTGTTTTGTCCACGAAGCCGCTGCGGGTTGGCGATAAAAAACTGGTGCTTTCATTTAGCGCAGGGGTTGTTGAGGTGTGCCAGCCACAACGCGATACTTCAGCATTACTGATGCGTGCCGATAAAGCATTATATGATGCCAAGCGTATGGGGCGAGGGAAAACAGTGGTGGCTTCTGATTATTTATAAATCAAACCCGGAAATAGCGTCGGGCAAATAGCATGAAATTTCATACTCATGTTGTACTTTTTTCATGCTGCCGGAAGTTTGGTTTAATCAACGATCCTCTGTTGTGCTATCTTAAAATCTCCAGTTCAGGCTGGATAATTATTTTCCTTAGCAGAAACGGAATGAATACTTTCAGTTTGGCTTACGGAAAAATATTATCGTCATAACGAATTTTAAGAATTTTAATACCAAAAGTCAGTTGCTAACTTCGCATGATTCATGCAACGTAATCACCTGTTTAACAAAGCATCCGGCCTTCATTACTACGGGCGTACAAAATGCAGGGATATAGGGCGGGAAATGAATCGTAGCGCGCGGCGCAAGATGCTCAGGGTGGTAGGGATCATCATGGTAGTTATGCTACCGGTGATGCTTGCGCTATGGTTTGCCCAGCTCAGAGCCGTGTCGGAAACAAGCGCCCAGCTACGCACATTTGCCGAACTGGCTTTAGACAAAACAGAACTCGTTATTCAACAGGTGGAGCTGGCCCGTAGCGACGCCGAAAAATATCAGGGTGAACTTTGTACACCGGGACATCGTCAATATATGTTGAACGTTGTTCGTGGCCGCCTGTTCATCGCCGATTTAATTTATGCTGAAGGTCAGAATTTTCTTTGTTCGACCGCGATTACTCCTGAACAGCCTTACGCTATCGCCGCTGCAAATTACAAACGTAAGCCTGATGTGGCTATCTATTATTATCGCGATACGCCATTTTTCACTGGCTATAAAATGACATATATGCAGCGCGGAAATTATGTCGTGGTAGTCAACCCGCTTTTCTACAGTGAGGTAATGTCGACAGATTATTCACTGTCATGGGGCGTGTATGACACGGTGACCAATGCATTCTTTTCTGTCAGCCAGAAAGCAAATGTGTCTTTATTAAATTCGATGATTCGACATAAGGAATCGTCATTTCAAAAAGATGGCCGTTTCTATACCATCGTAAAATCCGATAAGCGTCCCATTGCAGCTATCGTATCAACCTCCAGCAAACGTTTTTATGAAATCCTCTACCACCAGGCCACATTGACGCTGCCGCTGGGGATGATTTGCAGCATCATTATTTTACTGATGTGGTCACGCACCCATCGTGAACTCAACTCACCAGGGCGTTTGCTGCACCGGGCGCTGAACAAACGCCAGCTTTGCGTACACTATCAGCCGATTATTGATATCAAGAATAACCAGTGCGTGGGCGCTGAGGCGCTGCTGCGCTGGCCTGGCTTTAACGGGCAGGTGATGAGCCCGGCGGAATTTATTCCGCTGGCGGAAAAAGAGGGCATGATTGAGCGAATTACAGATTATGTTGTGGAGGAAGTGTTCAACGATCTGGGGCATTTCCTGGCCACCAGTCCGCATCTGTATATTTCGATTAACCTGTCGGCCTCAGATTTTCACTCTTCGCGCCTGATCGCTCTGATCTCTGATAAGGCCCGCCACTACGCCGTCCGTGCGCAGCAAATCAAAATCGAAGTGACGGAACGTGGATTTATCGATGTGCCTAAAACCACGCCCGTTATTCAGGCTTTCCGCCAGGCGGGCTATGAAGTGGCGATCGATGATTTCGGAACAGGTTACTCCAACCTGCATAATCTCTATTCGCTGAACGTCGATATTCTCAAAATCGACAAATCCTTTATCGATACCTTAACGACCAACAGTACCAGTCATCTGATTGCCGAGCATATCATCGAGATGGCGCAAAGCCTGCGCCTTAAGACCATTGCGGAAGGCGTGGAGACGGACGAGCAGGTGAGCTGGCTGTTGAAGCGCGGCGTACAGTATTGTCAGGGATGGCACTTCGCGAAAGCAATGCCGCCCCAGGAGTTTATGACCTGGCAGCAGCAACCTTTGTGATGATACGCCTTAATTCAGCTGGTGGCGGTAATCGCTCGGCGTGCGGTCAAACTCGCGACGAAACACGCGGGAAAAGGTTTGTTGCGACACATAACCCAGATCCATCGCGATATCAAAAATGGGCCGTTGCGTAGAGCGTAACGCCTGAGCCGCCAGCAGCAGCCTGCGCTGGCGAATGTACTCACCCAGCGTCTGATGCATGACGGTGCGGAACATTCTCTGTAAATACCATTTCGAATAGCCCGACTTTTTAGCGACCACATCAATGTTCAACGGTTGGTCGATATGTTCATCAATCCATTCAATAAGTGTCTGAATAATTTGCTGATGCGACATAAGGTTGCCCCTCTGTAGATACAACTATACATGTCATCCTTCAAGCAGCCTTGATCCAGCTTGAATGATTTTATGTATATCCCGGTTGATTCGTCGTTTTCTCTGCGGGGGAGTATAATTCCTCAAGTTAACTTGAGGTAAAGAGGTTTTATGGAAAAGAGATTGCCGCGAATAAAAGCGCTTTTAACCCCCGGCGAAGTGGCGAAGCGAAGCGGTGTGGCGGTGTCTGCGCTCCACTTCTATGAAAGCAAAGGGTTAATTAAGAGTATCCGTAACGCAGGAAACCAGCGGCGCTACACCCGTGATGTGCTCCGCTATGTTGCAATAATCAAAATTGCGCAACGAATCGGAATTCCCCTGGCCACTATCGGTGATGCGTTCGGCGTGTTGCCGGAAGGGCACTCGCTGAGCGCAAAAGAGTGGAAACATCTGTCATCCCAGTGGCGTGATGAGCTTGACCGGCGCATTCATACTCTTGTGGCGTTGCGCGATGAACTGGACGGCTGTATCGGTTGCGGCTGTTTGTCGCGTAGTGATTGCCCGTTGCGTAACCCTGGAGACAGGCTGGGCGAGCAGGGCACAGGGGCGCGGTTGCTGGAGGAGGATTGAGGATTTTCCCGCGCTATATAAAG
>NZ_JBJURN010000013.1:66305-111144 GCF_046622475.1 Enterobacter sp. LM3
TTCCCGGTCTTTGTCTTTCTCTCTATCCCGCTGGTTCACGGGAGGGTTTCCCCCGACATCAGCACCCCTCATGTCGAGCAAGTTGGGGAGGTTCCGGATTGTGCTGACACTTTAATTCTATGCAAGCCCCCGGTTTTCGCCAGCCTGAGCCGTGGCTTTTTAGCCAAATTTTTTTCGCGATGTTGTTCGATTTTCTATAGTTAATAAGTATGAATAACAGGAGGCAACGATGCTCACGGTACATCATCTTAACCAGTCACGTTCACAGCGCGTGATCTGGGCGCTGGAAGAACTTTCTTTATCCTATGAGATTGTTCACTACCAACGTGAAAAAAATATGCTGGCTCCCGCCTCCCTCAAGAAAGTACACCCTTTGGGGAAATCCCCGGTGGTTGAAGACAACGGGCTCATTCTTGCGGAATCGGGAGCTATTCTGGAATATCTACAGGAAACCTACGACACCGAATCGCGGTTCAAACCGCTGGATCCTGCCCATAAGGTGCAGTATCGCTTCTGGCTGCATTATGCCGAGGGTTCGCTGATGCCGCTGCTGTTAATGAAGCTGATCTTTGCCAGCCTCGGTAAACCGCCGATCCCGTTTGGCCTGCGGGCGCTGGGGAGCGTGCTGGGACAGGGGGTACAAAAGACCTGGCTCAACCGACAGCTAGAAACCCACGCGCGCTATATCGAGTCACATCTGGCGGAAAACAGCTGGTTTGCCGGTGACGCACTCAGTATGGCCGATATTCAGATGAGTTTTCCCATCTTCGCCCTGCTGGCACGTGGTGGTATTGAAAACCTGCCGCACATACAGGCGTGGAAGGAAAAGATCGAAATGCGCCCTGGCTGGCAGAGAACGCTCGAACAGGGTGGCCCGTTTAACATACCTGGCGAAGGGTAAAATGTTACTAAATTGCGCACAGACGATAACGTTTGCGCATCCTCTGCTTATTTCTTCAGCGGCATAAGGGAATTTTAGCGAAAAACGAGAAAGTTCAGTTGAAAAGGGCGGTGATTAGGCTAGATAATCGTTTGCCTTAATTTGACCACCCGTTTTGTAAGCGCGGAGCTAAACGTTTGCTTTTTTTGCGACGCCCCTTTCGTCGCAAATGCAGCACAAGGATTTGACGTTTTGCTGGCAGTGGAGTCTCCACCACGCTTGCGGACTTTCTATAAAAACTCTCAGGGGATGTTTTCTATGTCTACGCCATCTGCGCGTACCGGCGGTTCACTCGACGCCATGTTTAAAATTTCAGCTCGCGGCAGCACCGTGCGTCAGGAAATCGTTGCGGGTCTGACAACGTTTCTGGCGATGGTTTACTCCGTCATCGTTGTGCCGGGCATGCTGGGCAAAGCCGGCTTCCCACCGGCGGCCGTTTTTGTTGCCACCTGCCTCGTGGCGGGTGTGGGTTCCATCGTGATGGGCCTGTGGGCGAACCTGCCGCTGGCGATTGGTTGCGCCATCTCTCTGACCGCCTTTACCGCATTCAGTCTGGTGTTGGGTCAGCACATCAGCGTGCCTGTTGCACTGGGTGCTGTGTTCCTGATGGGGGTGCTGTTTACCGTCATTTCCGCGACTGGCATTCGTAGCTGGATTTTGCGCAACCTGCCGCATGGTGTGGCGCATGGTACCGGCATTGGTATTGGTCTTTTCCTGCTGCTGATTGCGGCGAACGGCGTGGGTCTGGTGATCAAAAACCCGCTGGACGGTCTGCCGGTTGCGCTGGGTCATTTTGCTAGCTTCCCGGTCATTATGTCGCTGATCGGCCTGGCGGTGATCATCGGCCTGGAAAAACTGAAGGTGCCAGGCGGCATTCTGCTGACCATTATCGGTGTTTCCATTGTTGGCCTGATTTTCGACCCGAACGTGCACTTCTCCGGTGTTTTCGCTATGCCATCGCTGAGTGATGACAAAGGCAACTCCCTGATTGGTAGTCTGGACATCGTGGGCGCGCTGAACCCGGTGATCCTGCCAAGCGTTCTGGCTCTGGTGATGACCGCTGTGTTTGATGCTACCGGCACCATCCGCGCGGTAGCTGGTCAGGCAAACCTGCTCGATAAAGACGGTCAGATTATTGATGGCGGCAAAGCGCTGACGACCGACTCCCTGAGCAGCGTCTTCTCTGGCCTGGTCGGTGCCGCTCCGGCAGCGGTGTACATCGAGTCTGCAGCGGGTACGGCGGCAGGCGGAAAAACGGGCCTGACGGCGATCACCGTCGGTGCGCTGTTCCTGCTGATCCTGTTCCTCTCCCCGCTGTCCTACCTGGTGCCAGCGTACGCGACCGCACCAGCGCTGATGTATGTAGGTCTGCTGATGCTGAGCAACGTGGCAAAAATCGACTTTGCTGACTTTGTGGATGCCATGTCTGGCCTCATCACAGCGGTATTTATCGTGCTGACCTGTAACATCGTAACCGGCATCATGATCGGTTTTGCGTCGCTGGTGATTGGCCGTCTGGTGTCTGGTGAATGGCGTAAACTGAACATCGGCACCGTCGTTATCGCCATCGCACTGGTGGTGTTCTACGCGGGTGGCTGGGCGATTTAAGTTGTCCTTTGATGCGAAAACGGGTGGCTCAGGCCGCCCGTTTTTATTTTCAGGACTCATCCCGTTGCCTTTTGCGTTACTCTCTGGAAGATAGAATAAAAGGCACGACGCCTTCCGCAGTACATAAGCAACACAGCAAACAGGGAACGCATGGAAATCTTCTTCACAATACTTATCATGACCCTTGTGGTCTCGCTTTCCGGGGTGGTCACACGCGTACTGCCCTTTCAGTTGCCCCTACCCTTAATGCAAATTGCCATCGGCGCGCTGCTGGCATGGCCGACGTTTGGTCTGCACGTTGAGTTCGATCCGGAATTGTTCCTCGTCCTGTTTATCCCGCCGCTGCTGTTCGCCGATGGCTGGAAAACCCCGACGCGCGAATTCCTGGAGCACGGGCGAGAGATCTTCGGTCTGGCGCTGGCGCTAGTGGTGGTCACGGTGGTTGGGATCGGCGTCCTGATCTACTGGGTGGTGCCGGGTATTCCGCTCATTCCGGCTTTTGCGCTGGCGGCTGTCCTGTCGCCAACCGATGCCGTGGCGCTATCGGGTATTGTGGGTGAAGGCCGTATTCCGAAGAAAATTATGGGCATTTTGCAGGGAGAGGCGCTGATGAACGACGCCTCTGGCCTGGTTGCCCTGAAATTTGCCGTGGCGGTTGCGATGGGAACGATGGTCTTTACCGTCGGCGGTGCAACCTTTGAATTCTTCAAGGTGGCGATTGGCGGTATCCTGGCCGGGTTTGTGGTGAGCTGGCTGTATGGTCGCTCGCTGCGCTTTCTCAGCCGCTGGGGGGGTGATGAACCTGCCACGCAGATTGTTCTGTTATTCCTGCTGCCGTTTGCCTCGTATCTGATTGCCGAACACATTGGCGTGTCGGGCATTCTTGCGGCGGTTGCTGCGGGGATGACCATCACCCGTTCTGGTGTGATGCGTACCGCTCCTCTGGCCATGCGTTTGCGTGCAAACAGCACATGGGCGATGCTGGAGTTTGTGTTTAACGGCATGGTCTTCCTGCTGTTGGGCCTGCAGTTGCCGGGTATTCTGGAGTCCTCACTGGTGGCGGCAGAAGCTGACCCTAACGTCGAAACCTGGATGCTGTTCGCTGATATCGCGTTGATCTACCTGGCGCTGATGCTGGTGCGTTTTGGCTGGCTGTGGACGATGAAAAACTTCAGCCAGCGCTTCCTGAAGAAAAAGCCGATGGAGTTCGGGTCGTGGTCAACGCGTGAGCTGTTGATTGCTTCTTTTGCGGGTGTCCGTGGGGCAATCACTCTCGCCGGTGTGCTCTCCATTCCACTGTTGCTGCCGACGGGGGATGTCTTCCCGGCGCGTTACGAACTGGTGTTCCTGGCGGCAGGTGTGATTTTGTTCTCGCTGTTTGTCGGCGTGGTCATACTGCCTGTTTTGCTGCAGCATCTGGATGTGGGCGACCATTCCCAGCAGCACAAAGAGGAACGCATTGCCCGGGCTGCCACGGCAGAAGTGGCGATCGTGGCTATCGAGAAGATGGAAGAACGTCTGGCGACGGATGCTGAAGAGAACATTGATAACCAGCTTCTGAAAGAGGTCAGTTCGCGCGTGATTGGTAATTTGCGCCGTCGTGCTGACGGGCGAAACGATGTGGAAAGTTCGCTACAGGAAGAGAACCTGGAACGCCGGTTCCGTCTGGCGGCGCTGCGCTCAGAACGTGCCGAGCTGTATCACCTGCGTGCCACACGCCAGATCAGCAATGAGACGCTGCAAAAGCTGCTGCACGATCTGGACTTACTGGAAGCGTTGTTGATCGAGAATCAGTAGTCTGTGCGGGCTGATGCCCTCACCCCGGCCCTCTCCCACAGGGAGAGGGAGAAGGGGGCACTATTCAGACTGGACCCAAAACCCCTCACAGCACTTCAGCCACGCCTGCGCGCTGTGCGACAGATACACTCCTTCACGCCAAATCATCCCGAGCTGCCAGTGCAAATCGCTCTCCAGTGGGATCCAGCGCAGCGTATTTTTATCCAGCCGCTCACAAATGGGTTGTGGCAGGATGGCAATCCCCACGCCTGCCTGCACCATCGCGGCCAGAAAATCCCACTGGCCGCTACGCACCGCAATGCGTGGCTTCACGTTGTGTTGACTAAACAACGCCATTAACTGACGGCTGAGGGCAAAATCTTCGTTGTAGATCAGCAGAGGATGCTCGCCGAGCACCTCCGGCTTCACCGAGTCGATCTTCATCCAGTCGCCGGACCGCGGTACCAGTACACACAGCGGGTGGCTGAACAGCGACAGCGTTGCCAGACCACTCTCTTCTTCGACGGGCAGTGCGGTCATCGCCACGTCCAGCTCGCCGTTGGTGACGGCCTGCTGGACGGTTAAGCCACCAAACTCGGAAATCTTCAGTTCGACGCCGGGGTAGCGCTGGCGAAACAGGCTAATCGGCCCGGCCATCATCATGCCCACCATCGGCGGAATACCCAGACGCAGCAACCCTTTTGTCAGGTGGTTAATATCGTCAAGCTCGGCTTCGAGCTGGCGGAACTCCGCCAGGATCGCCAGCCCGCGCTCGAATACCACGCGCCCGGTATCGGTCAGCAACAGCTTGCGCCCGTCGCGAATAAGCAGGGTACAGTTCAGTTCATCTTCGAGGTTTTTCAGCATCTTGCTGATAGTCGGCTGGGTAACAAATAGCTTTTCTGCTGCGCGGGTAAAACTTTGCTGACGAACCACTTCGACAAAATAGCGCAGCGTTCTTATGTCCATGATTATTCCTCGAAACTATACCTTTGATGATTTTAATTCATTTCAGTCCACTACGTGCGCTCACTATACTGACGCTCTATCTCATTTTTGAGGAATTTACTCATGGCCGTGGCGTTAAGCCGTGTTACGCCTGCCGTTGTACAACGACTTCAGGTACCGGTTCAGGTACTGCTTTATGCGGGTTTGTTTGTTTTTGCCGAATATCTTGTCAGCTGGCTGCATCTGCCGCTGCCTGCCAACCTGGTGGGGATGATGCTGATGCTGACGCTGATCCTCTGTCGTGTTATTCCACTGAACTGGGTACGAGCCGGTGCGCGCTGGCTGCTGGCTGAAATGCTGTTGTTCTTTGTTCCTGCGGTGGTGGCGGTGGTGAATTATGCTCAATTGCTGATGGTGGATGGCTGGCGCATCTTTGCGGTCATCGCGCTGAGTACGCTGATGGTGCTGGGATCTACCGCCTGGGTGGTGGATAAAGTATATCGGTTTGAAATCAGCAGGCAGAAGCATGACTAACTTTCAGATAAGCGTGCTATGCCTGATTGCCACGCTGGCGATCTATTTTGCCAACAAGCGGTTGTATCGTCGTTTTCACGCGCTGCCACTGATGCCGCTGGTTTTCACACCGATCCTGCTGGTGTTGATGCTGGTGTTTGGACATATCTCCTGGCAGAACTACATTGGTGAATCCCACTGGCTGCTGTGGCTGCTCGGCCCGGCGACCATCGCTTTTGCTGTGCCGGTGTACGATAACCTTGCGATTATTAAACGGCACTGGATGTCACTGAGCGCAGGTGTGATTACCGCTACGGTGGTGGCGGTGTGCAGCTCCGTCTGGCTGGCGCGGCTGTTTACCCTGTCCGATGAGATCCAGCGTAGCCTGGCCGTGCGTTCGGTCACTACGCCGTTTGCGCTGGCCGCTGCCAAACCGCTAGGCGGTCAGCCGGATCTGGTGGCGTTATTTGTCGTTGTGACCGGGGTATTCGGAATGGCGGTTGGCGACATGCTGTTCCTGCGGCTCTCCATCCGTGAAGGCATGGCGAAAGGGGCGGGATTTGGTGCGGCGTCGCACGGCGCTGGAACGGCGCGATCTTATGAGCTGGGTCAGCAGGAGGGCGTGGTCGCAAGCCTGGTGATGATGCTTTCGGGCGTGATGATGGTGTTGGTTGCGCCGCTGGTGGCATGGATGATGTTCTGAATTCCCCGGCCAGATGACCGGGGAGGATGTGCGGGTTAGTGCGCGCGGCCTTGTTCGACGCCCAGGCCGGTTTGTGAACGGATAAACTGGGCGCGGAATTTCTCACGTTCCAGGTTACCCTCCGGTGAGTTATCGGTCGCGGAGAAGACCCAGATACCGATGAACGCCACGGCAATGGAGAACAGCGCCGGGTATTCATATGGGAAGAGGGCTTTTTCATGGCCGAGGATCTGCACCCAGATTGTCGGGCCGAGAACCATCAGGATCACTGCTGTCAGCAGCCCCAGCCAGCCGCCAATCATTGCCCCACGGGTGGTCAGTTTTGACCAGTACATAGAGAGCAGAATGATGGGGAAGTTACAGCTCGCTGCAATCGAGAAGGCCAGCCCCACCATAAAGGCGATGTTCTGTTTCTCGAACAGGATCCCCAGCAGGATTGCCACCACGCCCAGCACCAGCACGGTGATTTTCGAGACTTTCAGCTCCTGGCGTTCGGTTGCCCCTTTGCGGAACACGTTGGCATACAGGTCATGCGATACCGCAGATGCCCCGGCCAGCGTCAGACCGGCAACTACCGCGAGAATGGTGGCGAAGGCCACGGCCGAGATAAAGCCGAGGAACAGGTTACCGCCCACCGCGTCGGCCAGATGCACCGCCGCCATGTTATTCCCGCCAATCAGCGCGCCTGCGGCATCTTTAAACACCGGATTCGCGCCGACCAGCATGATGGCCCCAAAACCAATGATAAAGGTCAGAATGTAGAAGTAGCCCATAAAACCGGTGGCATAGAAGACACTTTTACGTGCCTCACGCGCATCGCTCACGGTGAAGAAACGCATCAGGATATGCGGTAACCCGGCGGTACCAAACATCAGGCCCAGACCGAGCGAGAGCGCAGAGATCGGGTCTTTCACCAGCCCGCCAGGGCTCATGATCGCGTCCCCCTTCGGGTGAACCGCCATCGCTTCGGCAAACAGGTTATTGAAGCTAAAGCCGACGTGTTTCATCACCATAAAGGCCATAAAACTTGCGCCGAACAGCAGCAGTACGGCTTTGATAATTTGTACCCAGGTGGTGGCGAGCATGCCGCCGAACAGGACATACATCACCATCAGCACGCCGACCAGCACGACCGCGACGTGGTAGTTCAGGCCAAACAGCAGCTCGATTAACTTGCCCGCACCAACCATCTGCGCAATCAAATACAGTGCCACAACCACCAGCGATCCGCAGGCGGAGAGGGTGCGAATTGGCCCCTGTTTCAGACGATACGAGGCCACGTCAGCAAAGGTAAAACGTCCCAGGTTGCGTAAGCGTTCGGCAATCAGGAACAGAATAATTGGCCAGCCGACGAGGAAGCCGAGGGAGTAAATAAGGCCATCGTACCCGGAGGTATACACCAGCGCGGAAATCCCCAGGAAAGAGGCCGCCGACATAAAGTCCCCGGCGATCGCCAGGCCGTTCTGAAAACCAGTAATGTTGCCGCCTGCGGTGTAGTAATCGCTACGTGAGCGCACGCGTTTTGACGCCCAGTAAGTGATGTACAGCGTCAGCAACACGAAAATCAGGAACATCACGATCGCCTGCCAGTTGGTTGGCTGGCGTTGTACCTCACCGGTAATGGCATCCGCTGCGTTGACGGCAAAGGGAAGTGTGGCGGCAAGCGCCGTCAGAACTCTCTTCATGATGCTTTTACCTCACGCAGTACCGCTTTATTAAGACGATCAAATTCACCGTTCGCGCGCCAGACGTAGATGCCGGTCAGCACAAACGACACCACAATGATGCCAATACCAATGGGCATACCGCGCGTGACGCTGGTACCTGCATGCAGCGGCGTACCGAGCCAGTGTGGGGCAAAGGCAATCAGCAAAATAAAGCCGACGTAGATAATCAGCATGATGATGGAAAGAAAGAAGGCAAACCGTTGCCGTTTATCGACGAGCTCCCTGTAGTGCGCACTATTCTCTATCTGCTGACAAATATCGTTATTCATCACAGAGTCTCCAGAGTTTTGTAGGGTAGGTGTTTGTAGTTATTCCCTCTCCCTTGAGGGAGAGGGTTAGGGTGAGGGGGTAAGATGCGGTCTGATGCCCTCACCCCGGCCCTCTCCCACAGGGAGAGGGAGAAAACAGCGTTACGATGGCATTGCGATGGCCTGCTTCTCTTCGAGCAGTTTTTCCACCACGCCCGGATCGGCAAGCGTTGAGGTATCACCGAGGTTACTGGTGTCCCCTGCCGCAATTTTGCGCAGGATACGGCGCATAATTTTGCCGGAGCGGGTTTTTGGCAGCGAGTCCGTCCAGTGCAGCACATCTGGCGTGGCAAGCGGGCCTATCTCTTTACGTACCCAGTTACGCACCTCGGCATACAGCTCTGGCGACGGCTCTTCACCGTGGTTCAGGGTGACGTAAGCGTAAATTGCCTGGCCCTTAATGTTGTGCGGAATGCCGACCACTGCAGCTTCAGCAATCTTCGGATGCGACACCAGAGCGGATTCAATCTCCGCCGTCCCCAGACGGTGGCCGGAGACGTTCAGCACATCGTCCACGCGTCCGGTGATCCAGTAATAACCCTCTTCATCACGACGCGCGCCGTCGCCGCTGAAGTACATATTTTTAAAGGTCGAGAAGTAGGTTTGCTCAAAGCGCTCGTGGTCACCAAACAGGGTGCGTGCCTGGCCTGGCCAGGAATCGGTGATCACCAGGTTGCCTTCGGTGGCTCCCTCCAGTGGGGTTCCTTCGTTATCCACCAGCGCAGGCTGTACACCGAAGAATGGATGGGTGGCAGAACCCGCTTTTAATGGCGTCGCGCCCGGGATAGGGGTAATCATGAAGCCACCGGTTTCAGTCTGCCACCAGGTGTCCATTACCGGGCATTTCTCTTTACCGATTTTTTTCCAGTACCACTCCCAGGCTTCCGGGTTGATTGGTTCACCAACGGAGCCGAGGATGCGCAGGGACGAGCGGTCAGTACCTTCGATGGCTTTATCACCTTCGGCCATCAGCGCGCGGATAGCCGTTGGCGCGGTGTAGAGAATATTGACCTTATGTTTGTCTACCACCTGGCACATACGTGCCGGGGTTGGCCAGTTAGGTACGCCCTCAAACATCAGCGTGGTTGCGCCACAGGCCAGCGGACCATACAGCAGGTAGCTGTGACCGGTGACCCAGCCCACATCGGCGGTACACCAGTAGATGTCGCCCGGGTGGTAGTCGAAGACATATTTGAAAGTGGTTGCCGCATAGACCAGATAGCCTCCGGTGGTATGCAACACGCCTTTTGGTTTGCCGGTCGAGCCGGAGGTATACAGAATAAACAGCGGATCTTCCGCGTTCATCTCTTCTGGCTGGTGCTGGTCGCTCGCTTTCTCAATCAGGTCGCTCCACCACAGGTCACGACCCTCGTTCCAGTCGATCTTGCCGCCGGTACGTTTGAGCACGATAACATTGCTGACGCTCTTCACATTTGGGTTTTTCAGCGCTTCATCGACGTTTTTCTTCAGTGGGATATTGCGCCCGGCACGCACGCCTTCATCTGACGTGATCACCAGTTTTGAGTTTGAATCGACGATGCGACCAGCAACCGCTTCTGGTGAGAAGCCGCCGAAGATAACGGAGTGGATCGCACCGATGCGCGCGCAGGCCAGCATGGCAACCGCTGCTTCCGGCACCATTGGCATATAGATAGCCACCACGTCGCCTTTTTTAATGCCGCGCTCCAGCAGCACGTTGGCGAAGCGACACACGTCGCGGTGCAGTTCTTTATAGGTGATGTGCTTGCTTTGGGAGGCATCGTCGCCCTCCCAGATGATGGCTGTTTCGTTGCCACGCTCGGCAAGATGGCGATCCAGACAGTTCGCCGCCAGGTTTAGCGTGCCGTCTTCGTACCATTTAATGGAGACGTTACCTGGCGCAAAGGAGGTGTTTTTCACCTTCTGATAAGGTTTGATCCAGTCGAGGATGTGGCCCTGCTCACCCCAGAAGAGGTCAGGGCTGGAGATAGATTGCTGATACTTCTCGTGGTACTGCTCCGGGTTGATCAGGCAACGTTCCGCAATATTTGCGGGAATATCATGTTTGTGTATTTGGCTCATGGCTTTTTTTCTCCTTGTAAGATGTTAATAATATGTCTCTAAAACGTTAATTGTAGGGGCTTTACAAGCTTTGTTTATTATTTGGGCTACAGATCACGCATTGTCTGAACAGGCTGAAAAATGAGCGAATGAAACTTTGAAGGGAAATAATTCAGCTTACTGATTATTCACATTTGTGTTGAAAAAAGCGTTTTTATAACAAAAGGTTATTTATAAGAATTATTATAAATTAATGTCGCAGACTCTTTTGGTAGTGAACCGCCTTGTTCTTTAAGGCTTGCACAGCATGCCGTGCAGATGATACTCATACGCCGCGTTAAAAAACCCCATAAACCAACGCAACACAATTCATACCCTTTCAGTATGTCTCCATATTCATGCAGTTTAGTGACGTGGAGATTTCATTGAGGAAGTCAGTTTCTATGAAAAATTTGAAAGTCAGCCTGGCCTGGCAAATCTTGCTAGCCCTTGTGCTGGGTATCTTGTTGGGCAGTTATCTTCATTATCATAGCGACAGCCGCGAGTGGCTGATTGCGAACCTGCTCTCTCCGGCAGGCGATATTTTTATTCATCTGATTAAGATGATTGTAGTGCCGATTGTTATCTCTACGCTGGTGGTAGGTATTGCCGGCGTTGGTGATGCGAAGCAGCTAGGCCGTATCGGCGCGAAAACGATCCTCTATTTCGAAGTGATCACGACAATTGCCATCATCCTGGGCATCACGATGGCAAACGTGTTCCAGCCAGGTTCCGGGATTGATATGTCGCAGCTGGCGACGGTGGATATATCAAAATACCAAAGCACAACCGCAGATGTGCAGAGCCACGCGCATGGCCTGATGGGCACCATTCTGTCGCTGGTGCCGACTAACATCGTGGCATCAATGGCGAAGGGTGAGATGCTGCCGATTATCTTCTTCTCCGTGCTGTTTGGTCTGGGACTGTCATCGCTGCCCGCGAGCCACCGTGAGCCGCTGGTAACTGTATTCCGTTCTATCTCTGAAACCATGTTCAAAGTCACCCACATGGTAATGCGTTACGCGCCGGTAGGGGTGTTCGCACTGATCGCGGTGACCGTGGCGAACTTCGGCTTCGCCTCCCTGTGGCCGCTGGCGAAGCTGGTTATCCTGGTACACTTCGCCATCCTGTTCTTTGCGCTGGTGGTGCTGGGGATTGTGGCGCGCCTGTGCGGGCTGAGCATCTGGATCCTGATCCGCATCCTGAAAGATGAACTGATTCTGGCGTACTCCACGGCCAGTTCGGAAAGCGTGCTGCCGCGTATCATCGAGAAAATGGAGGCCTACGGTGCGCCCGCGTCGATCACCAGCTTCGTGGTGCCGACCGGCTACTCCTTTAACCTCGATGGTTCGACGCTGTACCAGAGTATTGCGGCCATCTTTATTGCCCAGCTGTACGGCATTGATCTGTCACTGTGGCAGGAAATCGTGCTGGTACTGACCCTGATGGTGACCTCAAAAGGTATCGCAGGTGTGCCGGGTGTCTCCTTCGTGGTGCTGCTGGCGACGCTGGGCAGCGTCGGTATTCCGCTGGAAGGGCTGGCGTTTATCGCCGGTGTCGACCGTATCCTCGACATGGCGCGTACGGCGCTGAACGTGGTGGGTAACGCGCTGGCGGTGCTGGTGATTGCCAAGTGGGAACACAAATTCGACCGCAAAAAAGCACTGGCGTATGAACGTGACGTGCTGGGGCGTTTCGATAAGACGGCTGACCAGTAATGTAAAAAAGCCCGGTAGCGCCACCGGGCTTTTTTTACTGACCGCTCAGGGTGTCGAATTCCTCACACCCTGTATCAAACCCTTCGGTACAACTCAGGTTCAGCCAGTACAACGCTTTCTGTTTATTCGGCGTAATAAAGCCTTTCTCACCCTGCTGGAACAGCATCCCCGCCCAGTATTCCGCATAACCCGTACGTGACAGGGAAGAACTGCGCTGGAACCAGGAGGCTGCCTTTACGTCGTCCTGAGCGACTTCAACACCGTTGGCATAGATAAGCCCCAGCAGCATTTGCGCATCTACCGCAGAGTCGTTATCAATATCTTCAGTCGCGGTTTGCAGCAGTTTAATGGCCTGAGGATAGTCAGTTTTGCCCGCCTGAGTGTTTACCAGCACGCGTGCCAACATAATCGCACCACGTTTGCTGCCCGCAATCGTTGCCTGTTGCGCCAGCGCTTTGGCATGCAGGTAATCGCCCTGCGTGAACTGGATTTGTGACAGTAATGCCATTGCATCGACATCACCCCCTTTTGCCGCTTTCTCCGCCCACAGTGACGCCTGTTTACTGTCTCCAGAGCTAAAGTATGTATCGGCCAGGTAATACTGGGCGCGGGCATCGCCCGCTTCGGCCTGTTCCTTGTACTGGCTGCCGATCTCATCAGCACGGGCAAGCGACGTAAAAAGTAACAACAACACCAAAATATGTTTCATGGACACTTATCATCTGAGTACATGTCGCGCAGTATAATCGCGGTCGCGGAAGAAAAAAATGGGTGCATTAAGACCTCAGCCTCCTACAAGCCGGGCGGAACTGTCGTTCCGCCCGATGAGGTTAGCCTGCATTGCAGGCTAATTTCGCCGCCACCTCCTGATGTTCACCCTTTATTGTGAGTTCGCATAACTTACCGCGATTAATAAAGGTAAAGATCACTATCGTCAGGCAAATAATAAAGACGATACCTAACGCAGTTTTTAATGGCGTCATGCCTTTTACTCCTTGTCAAAAAAAGAATAAGAGGCTACTCTCAACTTGTTGGGAGTTGAGGGGTAGCCTCGGGTAAATGCAAATTTCCCGGGGCTTTCCACTTTCTGTCCCTCAACAATGCTCAAGACAGAAAGTCTTAAGCACCCGCCGCATATCTTATCTCTCTGAATTAAAATGCAAAGATGTAATTCTTTTCTGCGTAAATTACATTATTTCTGCGAGATGCCTTCCGGAATAAAAATATACAGTATTTATATTTAATTCAGATATAAAAATGGGGTGAATATGCCACCCCATTTATTCACCGATTAATTAACGGCTTCAGCCCATTGCGCTTTCACGCAGTCGGGCTTTCAGCTTGTTATATTCATCAATCACATACTGTTCGGCAGCATGTTGATCGACAATCGGCTCTATGCGTACGGCACAGTATTTATACTCCGGCGTTTTGGTTATCGGGCTTAAGTTCTCCGTCACCAGTTCGTTACAGGCACCAATCCACCACTGGTAGGTCATATAGACCGCCCCTTTGTTTGGACGATCGCTGACCTGCGCACGGGTAATAATCCGGCCTTTACGCGAGTTTACCCACACCAGCGCTTCATCTTCAATGCCGAGGCGTTCCGCGTCGGCGGTGTTGATCTGCGCGTAGCCCGGTTCATCCGCCAGCGCTGCCAGCGCGGCACAGTTGCCGGTCATCGAACGACAGGAGTAGTGGCCCACTTCGCGCACGGTGGAGAGCACCATCGGATACTCGTCGGTGAGCTTGTCGATAGGGGCGACCCAGTCGCAGGTGAAGAACTGCGCCAGCCCGTTTGGCGTGTCGAACTTCTCTTTGAAGAGATACGACGTGCCCTGATCGGCTTCTGACTCATCCCGGCACGGCCACTGGATGTACCCCAGTTCACCCATTTTTTCATAGGTGGCACCAAAGAAATCAGGACACAGATTTCGTAACTCGTCCCAGATCTCCTGGGTGTTGTTGTAGTGCATCGGGTAACCCATGCGGGTAGCGATTTCGCTGATGATCTGCCAGTCCGTTTTCAGATCCCACTTCGGCTCGAGCGCTTTAAAGAAGCGCTGGAAGCCACGGTCTGCTGCCGTATAGACACCTTCATGCTCACCCCAGGACGTCGACGGTAAAATCACATCCGCCGCTGCCGCCGTTTTGGTCATAAAGATATCCTGCACAATCACCAGCTCCAGATCCTCAAACCCTTTGCGCACTGCGGACAGCTCGGCATCGGTTTGCAGCGGATCTTCACCCATAATGTAGGCAGCACGCACCTCGCCATGTGCCGCACGGTGCGGCAGCTCGCTGATGCGATATCCGGTATGTTCCGGCAGGCTCTCCACGCCCCAGGCCTTCGCAAATTTCTCGCGATTCTCCGGGAACTTGACGTACTGATAGCCCGGATAGGTATCCGGCAGCGCACCCATATCACACGCACCTTGCACGTTGTTCTGACCGCGAACCGGGTTAACACCGACATGTGCCTTACCAAGATTACCGGTCAGCATGGCGAGGCTGGTCAGTGAACGCACGGTTTCCACACCCTGATAGAACTGGGTTACGCCCATGCCCCACAGAATAGCGGCGGTTTTCGCCCCCGCGTACATCCGTGCTGCCTGGCGGATCTCCTGGGCGCTGACCCCAGTAATCGCTTCAACCGATTCTGGCGTGTAGCCTTCAACAATTTTCCGATACTCTTCAAACCCTTCCGTACGGGTGGCGACGAACGCCTGGTCGTACAGGTTTTCCTCAATAATGACGTGCCCCATTGCATTCAACAGCGCGATATTCGAACCGTTTTTCAATGCGATGTGCATATCCGCAATGCGCGCAGTTTCAATTTTACGCGGATCGCAGACGATGATTTTCGCCCCATTTTGTTTGGCGCGAATAACGTGATTCGCGACGATAGGGTGAGAATCCGCCGGGTTATAACCGAAAACAAACACGAGATCGGTGTTATCTATCTCGTTGATTGCATTGCTCATTGCGCCGTTACCGACCGACTGGTGCAGACCTGCAACCGATGGGCCGTGTCAGACGCGAGCGCAGCAGTCGACGTTATTGGTACCAATAACGGCGCGCGCGAATTTTTGCATTACATAGTTGGTTTCATTACCCGTACCGCGTGAGGAGCCGGTGGTTTGAATCGCATCCGGGCCATACTTGGCTTTGATGGCGCTCAGGCGCGCGGCGACGTAGTCCAGCGCCTCACTCCAGGAGACGGCTTCCAGCTTGCCACCGCGCTCGCGGCGGATCATAGGGGTTTTCAGGCGCGGGGTGAGGATTTGGGTATCGTTAATAAAATCCCAGCCGTAGTAACCTTTCAGGCACAGCGTGCCCTGATTGGTTTTCCCCTGTGCGGCCTCCGCCCGGACGATTTTGCCGTTATCGACCACCAGGTGGATCTTGCAACCTGAGGCACAATAAGGGCAAACCGTGACGACTTTTTTCATCAGTCTGCTCCAGTTAATAAACTCTTTCGCACCCATTATGCAGCTTCTATGCCATGTTTTTAGTGTGGGTATCATCAGACTTTACGGCCAATTTCGGGTCAAAACGCTGACGAAAAACAGGTAATCGTCAAAATTGACGTGTCGAAAGGGCAGTGGATGTGACCTGGGTTGAAATTCCATCACGTAAAAAACAATTTGGCTGGAGCGAGCGGCAGAATGGTTCAGACTTAATATAGTTCCCTGACGGAAGCATGCGATGAAACCGGCGATTCTGGTGGTTGATGACGATACGGCAGTCTGCGAACTGCTGCAGGATGTGCTCAGCGAGCACGTCTTTACCGTGCTTGTCTGCCATAATGGCCGGGACGCACTGAGTCTGGTGCAACAGGAGCCAGGGATTGCCCTCGTGTTACTGGACATGATGCTGCCGGACATCAACGGTCTGCAGGTCTTGCTACAGTTGCAAAAGCAACGCCCGGAACTACCGGTGGTGATGCTGACAGGTCTGGGCAGTGAATCGGACGTGGTCGTGGGGCTGGAGATGGGGGCCGACGATTACATCGGTAAACCGTTCAACCCGCGCGTGGTTGTTGCCCGCGTTAAGGCTGTGCTGCGTCGCACCGGGGCGCTGGCGGCAGAAACCGCGACACCGCGCGTGGCGGGGATTGCCTTCAACGGCTGGACGCTGGATACCACCCGCTGTGAGCTCAGCGATCCGCAGCGTAACACCGTCTCATTAACCCAGGGCGAGTATGGCCTGCTTCTGGCACTGACCCAAAACGCCCGTCGTGTGCTCAGCCGCGAGCAGTTGCTTGAATTGACCCACAGTGAAAGTGCCGAGGTCTTCGACCGCACCATCGATGTGTTAATTATGCGTCTGCGCCGGAAAATTGAGGCCAACCCGCATCAACCCGCCTTCATTAAAACCATCCGTGGGCTGGGCTACGTCTTTGCTACTGATGTCTCTCACAGCGAGAAAGCCGCTTAAGTATTCTCTTTGATATACGCCTGCAGTTCTGCCAGTGTTTTCGCGCCGTCAATTGCATTGGCGGCCAGCAGGCTTGCTCGTGCGCAGGCATGTGCCAGATAAATACTGTCTGCCAGCGGCAGGGATCCATGGCAGCCGTATAAAAAGCCTGCGCAAAACGCATCGCCCGCTCCGACGCTGCCGATAATTTCCTCCTGCTCCAGCATCCAGGACGGTATCCAGCGTCCGGCTTCACCCGGCGCTTCGCCCCATGCCCCTTCCGGACAGTGGATCACCACGCGCTGGCGTACACCCGCAGCCAGAAGCTGCGAGGCGGCTTCAGCAATATGGGCAATGTGCGGCATATCGTTGCTATCGCGCATCTCCAGCCCGCTGAACTCTCCGGCTTCAAGCTCGTTAATCACCAGATAATCGAGATGGCGCAGGGCAGGGAATACCAGCGGTTGATAGCGCGGATCACCCTTGCGGGAGACCAAATCGAGCGAGGTTTCATATCCCTGGTCACGCATCTGCGCCAGCAGTCGCGCACTGCGAGTGCCGAATTCGGCATCCGGCATATCCAGACTGTCGAGCAGCAGCAAATACCCCAGGTGGAAGATTTTCATTGAGCCGTCAAGGTGGTCAAATGCGGGAAGATCCAGCAGACGGTTGGCTCCTGGCGAGTGGAAAAAGGTACGCTGTCCGCTGGGGTCGGTCATCACCTGCGACATGGAGGTTGGCGCGAAGTCGGTACGCTGCACGCGCTGGCGGTTAACGTGATACTGGTCAAGCATCGCCAGAATGTAATCCCCGTCGCCATCAACGCCAATCAATCCTACCGCCTGTAATGGCAGGCCGACATGCATTTTTGCCAGCGTCAGCAGGACATTCAACGGCGCACCGCCGGTTGAGCGTTCGCTGTGGGTAATCTCCGCCAGCCAGCCGCGCTCCGGCCACTGCACGATCTGGTGGACATGATCCACCAGCATATTACCTGCGGCGATAATCCCTTTACGTTCCATTATGCCTGCCCCGCGCTGCCGAAGATGCGCATCTGCCCGGCCACCGTATCGGCAATCGCCTCCTCAATACCCAGCAACAGCTCGGCAAACTCATCATACAACGGCTGACGTTTTGCCATGCGTTGCTCAACGGCAGACAGCGCGGCCTGTGACATACCGGTATAGAAATTGATTTTATGAATACCCAGCTCAATGGCGCGGTGGAAATCCTCATCGCTAATGCCGGAGCCGCCGTGCAGCACCAGCGGCAGGCCGGTCTGCTGGCGAATGGCATCTAGGCGCGGGAAATCGAGTTTCGGCTCGCCTTTGTATTTACCGTGCGCATTGCCGATGGCGACCGCCAGTGCATCGATGCCGGTCAAATCGACAAACTCTCGCGCCAGCTGAGGGTCAGTGAAAAACGCTTCATCGGCATGACCATAGAGCGCACCGCCTTCATCGCCACCCACGGCACCCAGCTCCGCTTCCACCGACACGCCAACCGCATGGCACATCTTCACCACTTCGCGCGTCTGACGAATATTTTCCTCGTAGCTTAATGCAGAGCCATCGAACATTACAGAGCTAAACCCTAAACGCAGTGCGCGCACCACGGCCTCAAAATGCAGCCCGTGGTCGAGATTAAGGACCACGGGAATATCGTGTCGGGCGGCTTCAAATTTGATGGTTTCGACCAGTGAATCCAGGGAGACGTACTTAAAATGCACCTCCGCAATGTTGATGATAAAAGGCGAGCGTTCCTGCTTCGCCGCGGCAAACAGCGCGCGCAGAAAATGAGAGTCAAGAACGTTAAACGCCCCCAGCGCGTAGCGATGTTCTCTGGCGTGCTCAAGACCGTCGGCAAGAGAAATCAATGGCATCATTCACTCCTTATATCCGAAACAGGTTGTACTCGTTGCACAACACCAGCACCGCCGGTTCGTCTTCTTCAATAGTGTTATAGCGGTCAATGGCCTGTAAAAAGTGGTTGTCGTGATCGTCGTCATTTACTGATGACACTTCTCCCACCAGGACGTCACCAAAGCCGCGTTCGCCCCAGAAACTGTGGTACAGGCCGGGCGTCAGGCAGATACTTTCCCCTGGTGTGAGGCGCAGCTGGCTGCCGGGCGTATGGGTCTGACGGCAGCCGTCGATCACGACCGTGACGTCGGTGTTTTCGGTCTCTTCATGCACCCCGGCATTCCATAACTCAATAATCAGATTCCCGCCGCCACGGTTGATGATGTCTTCCCGCTTACGCCAGTGAAAATGCATGGGTGTCACCTGACCATCGCGTACGTGCATGATTTTTTCGGCATAGCATTTTTCATAAGGTATGCCGTTGGGAGAACCGTTTCGCAGGGTAAACAACGTTAACCCCTGCGCGACAAAGTTGTTGCCACCAAAGGCGGTTACGTCCCAGCCGAGTTTGAGGTCGAACACTTCCCGCCAGGTACTTTGGTCGAGCTGCTGCCATTTCGTTGGTGGGAAGCTGGCAAACGACGGGAGGTGCACGTCGTGCATGGAAAAAAATTGCCGTGTATGGCCGAGGATTTCGTTGATATCGGAGCGTTTCATGGGGACTCCTCGTAAACGCCCTCTCCCGGAGGGAGAGGGAAAAGGATTACTTCACCGTCCATCCCTTATAAGAGCCGACGTTCTTTTTATCGATCATCGTCACCGGGATCAGCACTGGCGCTTTCGGGGCAGGTTTGCCCTGTAGAATGTCATAGCCGATCTCTACCGCTTTTGCCGCCATTACCTGCGGATCTTGTGCCGGAGTCGCCACAAACAGGGAATTTTCCCGCTTCAGCGCCTCTTCACCATCCGGTGAACCATCCACACCGACGATAAAGAATTCGCTACGCTGTGCCTGTTTGGCCGCCAGATCGGCCCCGATCGCCGTGGGATCGTTAATCGCGAACACGCCGTCGATCTTCGGATTGGCCGCCAGCAGTGAAGTCATCACCTCCAGACCACCTTCACGGCTGCCTTTGGCGTTCTGATTGTCAGAAAGCACTTTGATACCAGGATGCTTTTTGAATTCTGTCTGACAGCCTTCTACGCGGTTTTGCACCGCAGACACCGGTGGTCCGTTGATGATCACGACGTTGCCTTTACCGTTCAGGCGGTCGGTAATGTATTTACAGGCCATTTCCCCTGCCTGGGTGTTATCGGAGGTGATGGTGGCGTCTGCCCCTTCTGCTGCCACGTCAACCGCCACCACCACGATCCCGGCGTCTTTTGCGCGCTTAACTGCCGGGCCGATCCCTTTTGAATCTGCGGCATTGAGAATGATCATGTCCACTTTGGCGGCAATAAAGTTGTCGATCTGCGCCACCTGCTGGCCCAGATCGTAACCACTGGAAACCAGCGTCACTTTGACGTTATCGCCCGCCAGTTTGCGCGCTTCCAGCTCGGCACCTTTGGTGATCTGCACGAAGAACGGGTTGGCAAGGTCACCCACCGTGACGCCGATGGACTTCAGATCTTTCGCCTGCGCAAATGGCGTTGCGGCAAGCAGCGCGCCAGCACAGAGCGCGGTTACTAATGGCTTCAATCTCATGCTGTATTCCTCGAAGAAAGATGTTGTTGTTATGCACTTTGATGGTGTCGGGTACGGTATTTGTCGATCAGCACCGCAATGATGATCACCGCCCCTTTGATCACCAGTTGCCAGAAGTAAGAGACGCCCATCAGCGTCATGCCGTTGTTAAGGGTAGCGATGATCAATGCGCCTACCAGCGTGCCGGTGATCGTGCCGATCCCGCCGACAAAGCTGGTACCGCCGAGGATCACCGCCGCAATGGCATCCAGTTCGTAGCCCATGCCCAGGTTGCCGTTGGCACTGTAGAGTCGTGACGCGCTCATCACCCCGCCTAAGCCCGAGAGCAGGCCGCTCATGCCGTACACGAACAGCAGTACCAGCCAGACCTTGATACCTGTTAAGCGTGCCGCCTGCATGTTGCCGCCCACCGCGTAGATGTGCACACCCAGCGTGGTGCGGCGCAGGATGAACCAGCACAGCGCAATGACCGCCAGAGCAATGACCACCAGCCACGGAACCGGGCCGAGATAGTTATTGCCTATCCACTCGAAGTTGATGTTCGAGTTAATCACCGTTGTGCCGTCTGCCAGCAGGTACGCCGCACCGCGCAGGGCGGTATAGGTACCGAGCGTGACGATAAACGGCGGCAGTCCGGCAAAGGCCACCAGCGCGCCGTTGAACAGCCCCAGCACCAGGCCGAGCATCAGCGCCGCCGGAATGGAGAGCATGGCGAATTCGGGTATCAGCGATACGACCATTGCCGCCACCGCCGTGGTACCCAGAATCGAGCCGACGGAGAGGTCAATCCCACCGGTCAGAATGATGAAGGTCATCCCTGCCGCCAGCACGATGTTGATCGACGCCTGACGGGTGATGTTGAGCAGGTTGCTCTCGGTAAAAAAGTTGGGGGCAATAAAGCCAAATACCGCCACGATCAGGATAAGAATTGGCAAAATACCGACCGTTTGCATCAGATCGCTCATCAGCACTTTTTTGGCGGAGGTCGATTTCGCTACCTGCTGCGGATGGGTTGGGTTTGTCATAATTACACCGCCTGATGATGAGAGTCGTTCACGCCGGTTGCCAGCGTCATAATGTTTTCCTGGGAGATGTCGCGCCCGTGCAGTTCACCCGCGATGCTACCTTCCTGCATCACGTAGACCCGGTCGCTCATGCCCACCACTTCTGGCAGCTCGCTGGAGATCATTAAAATCGCCACCCCTTTATGCGCCATCTGATTCATGATGCGGTAGATCTCGCTTTTTGCGCCGACGTCCACGCCGCGCGTCGGTTCGTCCAGAATCAGGATGCGCGGGCCAATCGCCACCCAGCGGGAGATGAGTAATTTTTGCTGGTTGCCGCCGGATAACCCGCCCGCGCGCACCTGTGAATGGGGGACGCGGATGTTGAGCAGGGCGATGGCCTCATCAGAAATGGACTGTGCTTTTTTACGGTTAAGCATGCCAAAGGTGGCATCACGTTCCAGCGTTGCCATCGTGATGTTCTCCTGTGCCGCCAGCTCCAGGAACAGCCCCTGTTCTTTGCGGTTCTCAGTCAGAAAACCGATGCCGTTTTCGATTGCTGCGCGTGGGGAGTGGATCACCACCGGTTCACCGTCCACTTCAATCATTCCCCCGGTGGCCTTACGTGCGCCGAAAATCAGCTGCGCCAGTTCGGAACGTCCGGCACCGACCAGCCCCGCGAGGCCAACAATTTCGCCGGAACGCACCTGCAGACTGCAGGGCTGCACTTTTTTGCCGTCGGTGAGGTGATGGACGTTGAGACGCGGGCTACCGAGCGGGATATCGCGCTCTTTGTTGAACAGGTCGCTTAACGGACGGCCAACCATCATCTTCACCAGCTCAGACGCATTCAGCTTGTCGCGCGTCAGGCTGCCAACATATTGCCCGTCGCGCAGGACGCTGACGCGGTCAGAGAGTTCGTACACTTCTGCCATACGGTGGCTGATATAAATGATCGCCATTCCTTCATCACGCAGGCGCAAAATCAGTTCAAACAGGCGATGGGTTTCACGCGAAGAGAGGGCGGCGGTCGGTTCATCCATCACCAGAATGCGGCTGTTGCGGTGCAGTGCGCGGGCAATTTCCACCTGCTGTTGCTCGGCGATAGTCAGTTTCATCACCAGGTCGGTGGCTTTGAAGTGTGCGCCAAGACGGTCAATCACCGCCTGGGCCTGAGTCGCCATCTCTTTACGCTGCACCATTCCACCGCGCGACAGTTCGCTACCGAGGAAGATGTTTTCAGCAACGGTCAGGTTGGGTGCAAGCTGCATCTCCTGATAAATCAGGGTAATGCCTGCGGCCAGGGCATCTTTTGGCCCTTTAATGTGAAACGGCTGACCGTCGATCAGGATCTCGCCACGGGTGGCGGTGTATGCCCCCGCGAGGATTTTCATCAGCGTGCTTTTCCCCGCGCCGTTTTCCCCCATCAGCGCGTGGATCTCACCGGGAAAGACCGTCAAATCCACACCCTTGAGCGCGTGGAAATTGCCAAACGTCTTGGCAATATTGCGCATCTCGAGTACCGGGGTTCTGCTCATGGCGGATCTCCTGTGAATGTCGATATCTGCACTTCATCACAGGTGAGTAAATGCAAAATGTCAGAAGCCGTTCATATTTGTCATAGTTATGAATAGTTAATCGCCGTCACATTTCTCTTTTCCCTCTCCCTGTGGGAGAGGGCTAGGGTGAGGGCACCAAACCGCACAGGAGCCCAAACCCATGTCATCACGCCGACCCCCGTTCTTCACCAGCGCCCGTGGCCGCCTGCTGATTTTTAATCTGCTGGTGGTGGCAGTGACGCTGATGGTCAGCGGTGTGGCAGTGCTCGGCTTTCGTCATGCCAGCCAGATCCAGGAGCAGGTACAGCAGCAAACGCTGAATGACATGACCGGCAGCATGAACCTCGCGCGTGACACCGCCAACGTGGCGACCGCGGCGGTGCGGCTCTCGCAGGTGGTGGGGGCGCTGGAATACAAAAGTGAAGCCGACAGGCTGAAACAAACACAAACGGCACTGCGCCACTCGCTGGAACAGCTCGCCGATGCACCACTGGCGCAGCAGGAGCCGGTACTGGTGGCGCGAATCATTCAACGTAGTAATGAATTACAGCAAAGCGTGACAGGTATGCTGGAGCGCGGGCAGCGCCGTCATCTGGAGCGTAACGCGCTGCTCAGCGCGCTTTATCAGAGCCAGAGTTATCTGCGCCATTTGCAGGATATTAACCGTCGTTACGGCAGCAACGTACCGGATGCGCAACAGCTCGCGGAAATGGACAGGCTACTCATCGCCGCCATTGAAACCCCTGCCCCACGCGCCACGGTACAGCAACTGGATACCGTGACGGCGACGTTGCCCCGCAGCGCGAGCCTGCCGGTGGTGAACCTGGTGCTGCCTGATTTTAACGACGAATTACGTAAACTGGCTCCGTTGTCAAAGCAACTGGAAGAGAGCGATCTGTCGATCAGCTGGTATATGTTTCACATCAAGGCGCTGGTGGCGATATTAAACAGCGATATCAATCAGTACGTGGAGCAGGTGGCGCAGGCCTCCACGCTGCGTACCGCCCAGAGTCATCAGGAGTTGCGCTCCATTAGCGTGTTTATCAGCGTGTTTGCCGTACTGGCGCTGATCATTACCGGGTGCGCCTGCTGGTATATTTACCGCAACCTGGGCTCCAACCTGACCGCTATTTCCCGGGCGATGTCGCGTCTTGCCCACGGAGAGCAGGATGTTTCGGTGCCTGCGCTGCAGCGGCGTGACGAGCTGGGGGAACTGGCGCGCGCGTTTAACGTTTTTGCCCGCAATACTGCCTCGCTTGAGCACACCACGCGGTTGCTGAAAGAAAAAACCTCACAGATGGAGATTGACCGCATCGAGCGTCAGGGGCTGGAGGAAGCACTCCTGCATAGCCAGAAGATGAAGGCCGTCGGGCAACTGACGGGAGGACTGGCACATGACTTTAACAACCTGCTGGCGGTGATTATCGGCAGCCTGGAACTGACCGAACCCACCTCACATGACGCCCCACGCATTACCCGCGCGCTTAAGGCGGCGGAACGTGGCGCACTGCTGACCCAGCGTCTGCTGGCCTTTTCCCGCAAACAATCCCTGACCCCACATGCGGTGGAGATGAAACCGCTACTGGAAAATCTCAGCGAACTGATGTGCCACTCGTTGCCTGCCACTCTCACGCTGGAGATTGAGGCACAATCCCCGGCGTGGCCCGCGTGGATAGATGTGAGCCAGCTGGAGAACGCCATTATTAACCTGGTGATGAACGCCCGCGACGCGATGGAAGGGCAAAGCGGGGTGATTAAGATCCGTACCTGGAATCAGCGTGTGACCCGTAGCGACGGGCGCAGACAGGATATGGTGGCACTGGAGGTCATTGACCGCGGCAGCGGGATGTCGCAGGAGGTGAAATCACAGGTCTTTGAGCCGTTCTTTACGACCAAGCAGACCGGCAGCGGCAGTGGATTAGGCTTGTCGATGGTCTACGGTTTTGTGCGTCAGTCCGGCGGTCGTGTCGAAATTGAAAGCGCACCGGGGCAGGGGACGACCGTGCGCCTCCAGCTTCCGCGCTCGACACTGCCTGCCGTTTCTGACGATGAAATACCCGATGCCACGACATCCGGTGAAAGCGAACGGCTGGTTCTGGTGCTGGAGGATGAAGCCGATGTTCGTCAGACCCTGTGCGAGCAGCTGCATCACCTGGGCTATCTGACGCTTGAAACGGACAACGGTGAACAGGCACTGAGGATGCTGGAGGCGTCGCCGGATATCGGCATATTTATCAGTGACCTGATGCTGCCCGGCAACCTGAGCGGTGCCGAGGTGATTAACCATGTGCGCAGCCACTTCCCTCAGTTACCGGTATTGTTGATCAGCGGCCAGGATTTACGGCCAGCGCATAACCCACAGCTGCCGGACGTGGCATTACTGCGTAAACCTTTTACCCGTGTACAGCTGGCGCAGGCGCTGCGAAAAGTGATGATAATTTGAGATTCCTCTGCTACCTCTGTCGCCTGCCGTTTATTACCTTAAAGCCAGTCCACCTGCGAGTCTGGCCTTATGAAACGTTGCTCTACCGCCCTGTTATTTGGTCTGCTGTCATTAACCAGCCAGCTGGCTCATGCCGATATTGTTGATGATGCTATTGGTAACATTCAGCAGGCGATCAACGATGCCTATAACCCCAGCAGCAGTCGCAGCAACGATGATGGCAATGACGGTTACAGTCGCAGTAGTCAGTCCGACAATCGACGGTACGATGACCGTCGCAGACAGCTTGTAGACCGACGTCAGCGTTTAGATGAGCGCCAGCGCCAGCTGGATGACGATCGGCGTCGGTTAGAAGAGGATGAGCGGCGCCTGGAAGATGATTACGATCGGGGATAAGTGCGGCCTGTTGTCCTCCAGCCCTCTCCCACAGGAGAGGGAGAAAACCTAATCCAGCACTAACACCATGCCGTCATACCCTGCTTCAAACCCGTCCGGCAGTGAATTATCCATCATCCACACGTCAAACTGATGGCTGATATGGGTCAGGATCACCTGCGGGCAGCCAATCACCTCGTTTAACGCAATGACCGTATTTAAATCACAATGATTACGCGGTGTCTCCGCTCGTGGCTCATGGCTGCAGTCAATAATCATTGCCTGTGGTGGGTTGTTGAGCAGAAACTTCATCGTTTTCTCCGGCAGGCCAGCGGTATCAGAAAGCCACGCCACACGGCTGTGGGAAGATTCCAGCAGATAGCCGAACGTGGGTTTCGAATGGTTCAGCGGCAGCGGTGTGACCCGTAGCCCCTGTAGCTCAAACACCACAAATGGCTCTGGCGTGTGGCTAAAATCCAGAAGCCCCGGATGTTTGAATAAGTCATCACAGCCCGCTTCGTCCGGCGGGCCGTATACCGGAATGGTTGCCCCCACACCCCAGCGCAGGGGGAATAGCCCCTGAACGTGATCCATATGATAGTGGGTGAGCAAAAACTGCCGGAAACTGCCCGCGGGCCAGTCGTCCATCAGGTGCGGAATGCCCGCGTCCAGCAACGTGACCGCATCGTTGAATTTGACCACCGCACTGCAGGGGCGGCGGCGATATTCTTCCTGCAAACGTGCCCGGCGGCACGCCGCGCAATCGCAGCCAAATACCGGCACCAGTTGGGCACCACCGGTGCCGGTTAATGTGATAGTCAGACTCATCGCACACCTCTACAGCGGCTTGGTGAATCGAAAATGGCTCTGCGTATACCCTTCACGAACATAGAAACGGTGGGCGTCTACACGCCTGACGCTGGTGGATAGCTCCGTCAGCTCTGCCCCCGCCAGGCGTGCCACGTCTTCCGCCCAGGCCAGCAACTGGCTCCCCACTTTTAACCCGCGCGCCTGTGGCATCACCACCAGTTCCTGGATCTCACCGATCCATCGGGCATGGTGCAGATGAAACTGCATATGCAGGCCAATCATGCCGACGACCTGCCCGTCCAGTTCAGCCAGCTGATAGTGCATGCTGTGATCCTGAAGATTGGCAAGAAACCCGGCGTGAAATGCCTGGTTATCGAACTCAGCCTGCTTAAGCTCGCAGATCAGGGCATAGACGATCTGCGCGTCAACGGCGGTGGCGGGGCGAAGCTGGCAGTCAGGCATGTTGTTTCTCCTTCTGACGGATAAGCGATAAAAAGTTATCGACTGACTGTAGCAAACTTCCGTCGTTATTGAGGATATGGCATTGCGATGGGGTATAGCGCGCCGCACGTTCCAGCCGCTGGTCTATCTCGCGAGCCGATTCGCGTCCCCGGCTTTGCAACCGGCTACGCAGGATATCCGGTGACACCTGCAGACAGACCGGCAGCAGCGCCGCTTCATAGCGGGCGCGAGCCTGTTGAAGGTGCGCCCGTGAGCCGTTGACCAGCACGTCAAAACCCGCGTGCAGCCACAGGTCGATCTCAATGCCGATGCCGTAGTAATAACCGTTGGCGTGCCAGCTCAGCGCCAGCAGATTTTGCCCGGCGCGGGTAAAAAACTCCTGCTCGCTCAAGGCAATATGGTTTTCACTCCCGGCGTTCGCCGCGCGGGTAATGTAGCGGTGTGCAACCAGCAGCTGCGAATGCTCCCGCTGGCGTAATGCCGACAGCAGGCTGTCCTTGCCGGAACCTGATGGCCCCATTAACCAGATGAGTCTTCCCATCAAAACACCCTTTTTCCCTGACGCCAGACGTGGTCGATATGGATGTGCTCGCCTTTACGGTGGGCCAGCACCAGATCCGCCCGTTTACCTTCGGCAATTTCACCGCGATCGTGAAGATTGAGCGCCGTTGCCGGGTTTTTCGTCACCAGACGGATCGCCTGCGGTAGCGTGAAGGGGTTGTGTTCGTCATCTGCTACCCGGAAGGCCGCGTCCAGCAGGCTGGCGGGGTAGTAGTCGGAGGAGAGAATATCCAGCAGGCCGAGTGATGCGAGCTGGCTTGCCGCCACGTTGCCGGAGTGCGAGCCGCCGCGCACGATATTCGGTGCGCCCATCAGCACGTTCATGCCGTGTTTGCGTGAGGCTTCCGCTGCTTCGAATGTGGTCGGAAATTCGGCGATCACGCTGCCAAGCTGATGAGATTCGAGCACATGATCGTGTGTGGCGTCGTCATGGCTGGCTAGCGCGATATTGCGATCCCGGCACAGGGCGGCAATGGAGAGGCGGTTTGGTTGCGACCACTGCGCTGCCAGTGCGAGTTGCTCTTCTTCATAACGGGCCATCTCTTCATCAGAAAGGGAATATTTGCCCTGATAGTATTCACGATACTTCTCAATATTGGCGAACTGGCGCTGCCCCGGAGAGTGATCCATCAGCGACACCAGTGAGACCGGCTCGCGGCCAACCAGTTTTTCAAACAGCGGCAGGGTAGTGTGGTGCGGCAGTTCGCAGCGCAGATGCAGGCGGTGCTCGGCGCGGTTGAGGCCGCGCTTTTGCGTCTCTTCCACGGCGTTGATCATCTTTTCCAGGTTTTCCAGACGATCGCCACCGTCGCGTACATCACCAATCGCCACCGCGTCCAGTACGGTGGTGATGCCGCTGGCAACCATCAGCGCGTCGTGGCTGCTCATTGCCGAATGGGCGGGCCAGTCTACCTTCGGGCGCGGGGTGAAAAATTTATCCAGATTATCGGTATGCAGCTCGATAAGCCCTGGCAGTAGCCAGCCGCCTTCGCCGTCCATCGCTTCGGGTGAGCGGCTCTGGGTTTCGGCAAACGCACGGATCACGCCATCCTGGATCTCAATCGAGCCGTCCACCACCTCATTTTCCAGCACCAGTTTTACGTTATTGATAATCATGCGTTGGTCCCCATCGGGTGCAGTCTGTCTGCCACGCGCGAACGCACGGTTTCGTCGTGGAAGATCCCCACGATCGCCGCGCCGCGTGCTTTGGCCTGTTCGATCAGTTCAACCACTGCTGCACTGTTCTTGCTGTCCAGCGAGGCGGTAGGTTCATCGAGCAGTAAAATTGGGTAATCGACGATAAACCCACGTGCAATGTTCACGCGCTGCTGTTCACCACCGGAAAAAGTAGAAGGGGCGAGATGCCACAGGCGTTCCGGCACGTTGAGGCGCGTCAGCAGGCCCGCAGCTTTGGCGGCGCAGGTTTCACGCGGCACTCCCAGATCCAGTAGCGGCTGCATCACAACGTCCAGCGCGGAGATCCTGGGGATCACCCGCAGAAACTGGCTCACCCAGCCGATCGTTGAACGGCGGACTTCCAGCACCTTGCGTGCCGGGGCTTGCACCAGATCCACCCACTCATCGCCGTGGCGAATATGAATATGGCCTTCATCCGGCAGATAGTTGGCGTACAGGGAGCGCAACAATGTTGATTTTCCGCTGCCGGAGTGGCCGTGTAGCACCACACATTCGCCATTGCTGACCTCCAGAGAGGCATTTTGCAGTACCGGCAGGCGCACACCGTTTTGCTGGTGGAGCACAAAGGTTTTACTCACGTTTTCTACGCGGATCATGTTGGCCTCTTAGTTCTGCAATACCGATGACACCAGCAGTTGGGTGTACGGATGGTGTGGGTCGTCAAGCACGCGGTCGGTTAGCCCACTTTCCACCACCTGACCCTGCTTCATGACCAGCAGGCGGTCTGCCAGCAGGCGCGCAACGCCCAGATCGTGGGTGACAATCACCACCGCGAGGTTCAGCTCTACCACCAGACCGCGCAGGAGATCGAGCAGGCGCGCCTGAACGGACACATCCAGCCCTCCAGTGGGTTCATCCATAAACACCAGCTTCGGATGGGTGACCAGGTTGCGGGCGATCTGCAGGCGCTGCTGCATGCCACCGGAAAAGGTGGTTGGCAGGTCGTCGATGCGCGAGGCGGGGATCTCCACCTCTTCAAGCCAGTGCTGCGCGGTGGCGCGAATATTGCCGTAGTGACGTGCGCCGGTCGCCATCAGCCGCTCGCCGATGTTGCCCCCCGCAGAAACCTGGCGGCGCAGGCCGTCCATCGGGTGCTGATGTACCACGCCCCACTCGGTGCGCAGCAGGCGGCGGCGCTCGGCTTCACTCATGCCATACAGCGACTGGCCTTCATATAAAATGTCACCGTTGTGCGGCGTCAGGCGCGCGGAGATAGACTTCAGCAGGGTGGTTTTGCCGGAACCGGACTCGCCGACAATCCCGAGCACTTCGCCGGGCCACAGCTCGAACGAGACGTCGCTGAAGCCTTTGCCAGGCGCATAAAGATGGGTCAGATTGTTGACCGAAAGCAGCGGTTTCATTGGCCGTTCGCCTCGCTCTGTTGGCGGCAGTAATCGGTGTCGGAGCAGACAAACATCCGTTTGCCCGTGTCATCCAGCACCACTTCATCCAGATAGCTGTGCTTCGAGCCGCAGATGGCACACGGTTCGTCCCACTCCTGCACCGTAAACGGATGATCATCGAAATCGAGACTCTCCACGCGGGTGTAAGGCGGTACGGCATAGATGCGCTTTTCGCGCCCGGCCCCAAACAGCTGCAGGGCGGGCATCATGTCCATCTTCGGGTTATCGAATTTTGGGATCGGCGATGGGTCCATCACGTAGCGACCGTTGACCTTCACCGGGTAGGCGTAAGTGGTGGCGATATGGCCGAAGCGGGCGATATCCTCGTACAGTTTCACCTGCATCACGCCGTACTCTTCCAGCGCGTGCATGGTGCGGGTTTCGGTTTCGCGTGGCTCGATAAAGCGCAGTGGCTCCGGGATCGGCACCTGGAAAATCAAAATCTGATCTTCGGTGAGCGGCGTTTCCGGAATGCGGTGGCGGGTCTGGATCAGCGTTGCGTCTTCGGTTTTTTCAGTGGTGTTGACGCCCGTCACGCGCGTAAAGAAGTTGCGGATCGACACCGCGTTGGTGGTGTCATCAGCGCCCTGGTCGATGACCTTCAGCACGTCTGCTTCGCCAATCACGCTGGCGGTGAGCTGAATACCACCCGTACCCCAGCCGTAAGGCATCGGCATTTCACGGCCACCGAACGGTACCTGGTAGCCCGGAATGGCGACCGCCTTCAGGATGGCGCGACGGATCATGCGTTTGGTTTGCTCATCCAGATAAGCAAAGTTGTAGCCGCTTAAGTTAGCCATGGGTGCGCTCCCGTTGCAGGCGTTTCAGCAGTTCCAGTTCGGCCTGGAAATCGACGTAGTGCGGCAGTTTGAGGTGCGAGACAAAACCTGCGGCTTCAACGTTATCCGCATGAGCCAGCACAAACTCTTCGTCCTGCGCCGGGCCGGAGATATGCTCGCCGTAGTCCGGTGCCTGCAGGGCGCGGTCAACCAGCGCCATCGCCATCGCTTTGCGTTCGCCAAGGCCGAACACCAGCCCGTAGCCGCGGGTGAAGTGCGGATCGCTCTCTTCGGGTGCGACAAAACCGTTGACCATTTCGCACTCGGTCATCAGCAGTTCGCCGACGTTTACCGCAAAACCTAGCTCTTCCGGCACAATTTCGACATCGATAGAGCCGCTGCGAATTTCTGCCGCAAACGGGTGATTGCGCCCGTAGCCACGCTGGGTGGAGTAGGCCAGCGCCAGCAGGTAGCCCTCATCGCCACGCATCAGCTGTTGCAGGCGTGAAGAGCGTGAGCACGGATAGACCGGTGGGGTGCGGGTGATGTCATCAGGCTGAGCACCTGAGTCCTCTTCCGCTTTCGCCAGCCCCTGTTTCGCCAGCAGGCTAAAGACGTGCGGGGACGGTTCCTGGGCGGCGTCGGAGGCGGTGAGTGACGACGTTTCACCGTTTGCCAGCAGGGTGAAGTCCAGCAGACGATGGGTATAGTCGTAGGTGGGGCCAAGCAGCTGGCCGCCGGGGAGATCTTTGTACACCGCGGAGATGCGGCGTTCCAGACGCATTTCAGCCGTGTTCACCGGCTCGCTCACTGCCAGTCTGGCAAGCGTCGTGCGGTAGGCACGCAGCAGGAAGATAGCTTCGACGTTATCGCCGCTGGCCTGCTTCAGCGCCAGCGCCGCCAGCTCGCGATCGGCGATGCCTCCTTCGGTCATCACCCGGTCGACGGCCAGATTTAATTGCTGCTCAATCTGGGCGACGCTCAGCTCGGGAAGCTGGTCATCGCCCCGTCGTCTGTGCTCCTGCAACCTGTGGGCGGCGGCAATCGCCTTCTCGCCCCCTTTGACGGCAACGTACATCAGCACACCTCCACATGGGTGGTTCGCGGAATAGCCAGCAGGCGTTCGCCGCAGGTCAGGATCAGGTCGATACCGAGCGGGAACGGGTGCGGGCGTTCAGTCAGTTCATGAATGATGCACTCCGGTAGCTGTGGTGCGACCATGCGCTCGTCGGCGATACCCGCACCCGTCAGGCGCAGCATGCGACCACCGCTCAGGCTGGATACCTGCAAAATCAGCGTGGCGCTGGTTTCCGGGGCAACAGCCGTGCCTTCGCTCAGGGCGTTGAGCTGCTCGTGGCTGATTTGTTCGTCGGCCACGGCAAATACCGCCTGCCGGGGCTGTTCAACCAGTGGGGCGTTGGTATGAAAACGCAGGTTCTGGCTGGCGATATCATTCGACAGTGCGCCTGAGAGCCACACCGGGGTGTCGTTGTCGACCAGAGTCAGCAGCACGCTGGTGGTGGCGAGGTTCAGCGGCAGCCAGCCCTGGGAGAGCTGATGCAGCGAGACGATCACACCTGGCTCGCTCATGGCTTTCAGCAGGCGACGGAAACTTTGTTGGGCATCCTGGACGGCCAGGGTAAAAGCAGGTTGAAGCGTCATGCGTTGTCTCCGCGAACGAGCGTAAAGAAGTCGACCCGGCTGGTGTTCACTTCGGCCTGACGTGCGGCAATACGGGCAGCGCGGTCAGCTTCCAGCGGGGCAATGAGGGTTTCCATCAGGGTCTGGAAATGGGGTTGTTCCTGCAACAGGGCGTCGACCACAGCACAGCGCTCGGCGTGTTGTTTATCGCGCCCTAGCACGTAGCTGTAACCCAGCGTGCCGCTACTCAGGCGGATCACGGCGCGTGTTAATGTGGCGTCACCGGCGAAGAAGCGTTCGCCCGTGCCGCCCATGCGTGCCTGGATTTGTACCAGGCCAATTTCCGGTGCGCGGAGGGTTTCGTAATCGGGTATCAGGCTGAGTGCGTTCATACGGCCAGAGAGTGCGGCTGGCTGGCTGTGAGCGAGCACGCGCATCCAGCGCTGACGTGTGGAGGTGTCGAAGTGCATTCAGTGCTCCATAGTGAATTCAATCATGTCGGCGCGGGTCAGGCTGACGGAGTATTCCGTCGCGTTGATCTCACCGTCACGGTGGTTAAGGGTGCGCACGCAGAGCAGCGGAGCCATGTTGGGGATCTCCAGCACGTTGCTCTCTTTGGCCTGAGCGCGGCGGGCGCTGATGCGCGTCTGGGTGCGTTTGAGCGCAATGCCCGTGGCGTCACGCAGGAAGTCATGCAGCGAACCGCTGGAGAAGTTTTGCAGCACCGGCCAGAGCGTCAGGTCGGCGAAGTAGTGGTCTATCTGACACACTGCCACACCGTTGACCCGGCGCAGGGTACGCAGGTGGATGACGTTGTCACCCTCCTGAATGCCCATTGCATCTGCCACGTGACTGGAGGCCGGGCGCAGCACCGACAGCAGTTTTTCGCTGGTGGGGTGGCTGCCCTGATCAAGCAGATTCTGGCTAAAGCGTGCCTGTGCATTGAGCGGATAATCGAACGGGCGCATCAGCACCAGCACGCCAATACCCTGACGGCGCTGCACCCAGCCGCGTTCGACCAGCTGATCAATGGCGCGACGCAGGGTGTGGCGGTTCACTTCATAGCGGTCGGCAAGCTGTTGTTCGGCAGGCAGGTAATCTCCGCAACGGTAATGCGTGCGCAGTTCCACCTCGAGTCTGGCTGCAATCTCTTGCCAGCGGGTTGGGTAACTGGTCGGATGTCTGGATAAGTGCATATCAATCAAAGCCTCGCTATCTCAGATGAAGTGCTTACGCAAACGTTGAGAGAGGAAATCCAGCAGGCTGACGGTAATGATGATGAGCACCATCAGGGCGCAGGTTTGCTGGAACTGGAAACCGCGAATGGCTTCCCACAGGGTGACGCCAATACCGCCTGCGCCGACCATGCCAACAACGGTGGCGGAGCGGACGTTGGACTCAAAGCGGTACAGTGAGTAGGAGATCAGCAGTGGCATCACCTGCGGCAGTACGCCGTAGAGGATCTCTTCGATTTTGTTGGCACCGGTGGCGCGAATACCTTCGACCGGTCCGGGCTCGATGGCTTCGACCGCCTCAGAAAGCAGCTTGGAGAGCACGCCGGTGGTGTGAATGAACAGTGCCATTACGCCCGCGAAGGGACCAAGGCCAACGGCGACCACAAACAGCATCGCAAACACCATTTCGTTGATGGCCCGGCAGGCGTCCATCAGGCGGCGCATCGGCTGGTAAATCCACCACGGTACGATGTTTTCGGCGCTCATCAGACCAAACGGAATGGAGAGAATGACGGCAAGGGCGGTGCCCCAGACGGCGATTTGCAGGGTGGTTGCCATTTCGCCAAGGTAGTCCTGCCACTGGCTGAAGTCTGGCGGGAAGAAATCGGCGGCGAAGGTCGCCATGTTGCCGGAATCTTTGAAGAGCAGCAGCGGATCCATTTCTGCACCCTTCCAGGAGATAACAAGTACCGCCAGCAGGATGGCCCAGCTTAATAGCGAGAACCAGCTGCGCTTCGGCGGTGGGACAGTGATGGTTTGCATGTGTGTTCCTTTATCTGTTCTCCCTCTCCCTGTGGGAGAGGGAACCTGAGTTACTGCACTGCTTTATTCACGCTGGTCATCGCACCGAGCGCGGCGGTCAGACGGTCAAGATCTTCCAGCTTCGCCTGAATCTCAGACACTTTGCTGGTCTTCTCTTCGTCCTTCAGACCTTTGTTGTCCTTCACGCCCTGCATCTCTTTAAACAGCGCCAGCTGGCGAATTGGCACCAGCTGCAGGTCGCTGGATGCGCGGAATGGAGCCCAGCCCAGCTTCGCCAGAACCGCCTTCTCTTCCGGCGTTTTGCCGTAGTTCATGAAGAAGTCGTACACCTTGTCCTTGGTGCTTTCGGAGAGGTTTTTACGCCACACAATCGGGTCGCCCGGGATCAGCGGAGATTTCCAGATAACCTTCAGCTCTTTCAGCTTGTCCGGCGCTGAAGTCTTCAGCTTGTCGAGGTTTTCAGTGTTGTTGGTGGCAACATCCACCTGCTTGTTCGCCACGGCCAGAGCGTTGGTTTCGTGGCTGGCGTTAACGGTGCGTTTGAAGTCGCTGGCGGAGGCGTTGTTCTTCGCGAAGACGTAGTAGCCAGGGACGAGGAAGCCAGAAGTGGAGTTCGGGTCGCCGTTACCAAAGGTCAGATCTTTGCGTTTGGCGAGCATATCGTTGAGGTTGTTGATCGGGCTGTCTTTGTTGACGATCAGCACGCTCCAGTAACCCGGGGAGCCATCCGCTGCAACGGTCTGTGCAAAGACCTGGCCGTTCGCGCGATCCACCGCTTCCATTGCGGAGAGGTTGCCGTACCAGGCGATGTCCACTTTGTTAAAGCGCATCCCCTGGATAATGCCCGCATAGTCCGGGGCGAAGAAGGCGTTCACTTTGATCCCCAGTTTGGTTTCCATATCTTTCAGGAAGGGTTCCCACTGAGGCTTCAGGTTCTGCTGTGATTCCGTCGAAATAATGCCAAAGTTCAACGCTTTTTCCTGCTCCTCTGCGTGTGCAGGGCTTAACAGGGTGCTGATGCTGAACATGCTGGTAAAGGCCAGCGCGGCAACCGTTTTATAGCTCATTTCCATTCCTCGTAGTGGGGACGTTAAGCAGCCTGCGCGTTCTCTTCGACGCGGTTAATGCTGCGGTAGAGATGGTCAAAACGTTCGTTATCAAACTGATGGCTTGCACCATCAAAGAACACATGTCCCTGACGCAGCGCGACGATGCGTTCGCAGTAGCGCAGGGCGTAATCCACCTGATGCAGCGTCACCACCACGGTGATGCCATCGTTCTGGTTAATGTCACGCAGGGTTTCCATCACGATGCGGGCTGATTCCGGATCCAGTGAGGCGATAGGTTCGTCAGCCAGAATGATTTTCGCTTTCTGCATTAGCGCGCGAGCAATGGCCACGCGTTGCTGTTGTCCACCAGACAGGGTGGATACACGCTGATGGGCAAAGTGCGCCATACCTACGCGGGTTAGCGCCTGCAAGGCTTCTTGCTTCTGGGAAGGAGAGAACCAGCGCAGGCAGGTGCGCCAGAACGGGGTGCTGCCGAGCGCGCCGATCAGCACGTTTTCCAGTACTGTCAGGCGATTCACCAGGTTGAACTGCTGGAAGATATAGCCCGTCTGGGCGCGGCTTTTGCGGATATTACTCGCCAGACGGCCAGCACGCTGTACGGTGTTACCCAGCAACTCGACGTGGCTTTCCGGTGTTTTATCGCAGGTGAGAAGGCCGCTTAAATGACGCAGAAGGGTGGATTTACCGGAACCGGATGGCCCTAGCAGAGCGACCATTTCACCCTGCTGGACAGTCAGATCAACGGTGTGCAGAGCCTTATTGTGGTGGAAGGTCTTGCTCAGTTTCTCGACGCGAATGACGGTTTGCATGTGCTGGGCCTCACGATAAATGTGGCCTCATGCTGGCGCATCAATATGACATTTTGGTTAAGTCCCGGTTGCGGGAATTTGAAGAGTTGAGCGGAATTTGATGACAGGCGGAGGCAGACTGCCCACCGCCAGCAGGTTAGTGCGGTTTAAGGACATTAATCATCCACGGCACGCCGTATTTATCGATAACTTTACCGAAACCGTGTGCCCAGAAGGTCTCCTGCCAGGCCATTTCGATGATACCGCCAGCGGCAAGGTTATCGAACCAGCGCTTACCCTCAGCGACATCCTCGGTGTCGAGTACCAGGGTGAACCCGGCATACTGTGCTTTGCTGCTGGGGGGCAGCCCATCGCTCATCATGATATCGCTGCCAGCGATGCGGACATTGGAGTGAGCGATAGCGGAATCCGGGAACTGCATGCCAGAGGGACAGCCTTCTGCACTGTTATCGCTTTTTGGCATTTCGCCGAAGGTGATTTTATAAAGAAGCTCTGCGCCGACAGCGTGCTGATAGAAGGCGCTTGCCTCTGCACAGTTGCCGGCGAAAGAGATATAGGGACTTAACGGCATAATCATTACCTCAGGTAAGAGAAGCCCGTTAAGTGTAGTGCTCATACGCCCGGTAAGCGAAGTACCACCGGGCGTTTTTGTCGGATAAACTGTGTTTATCCAGCCTGGAGACTTAAAAAATCAGTTCTTTTTCACGAACTCAGATTTCAGTTTCATCGGGCCAAAACCGTCAATTTTGCAATCGATATTATGATCGCCTTCAACCAGACGGATATTTTTCACCCTGGTGCCGATTTTCAGCATAGAAGAGCTGCCTTTAACCTTCAGGTCTTTAATCACGGTAACGCTGTCGCCATCAGCCAGCAGATTACCGTTAGCATCTTTAACGACAAGTGCATCACTATCCTGAGACGGTTCTGCATCATTCCATTCGTGAGCGCATTCCGGGCAGATGAACATGCCATTATCTTCATAGGTGTATTCAGAATTGCATTTCGGGCAGTGTGGGAGTGACATAGGGGTATCCTCAAAAAGTGCTTAACACGCTGGAAAGTGCCAGCTAAATGGCGGCAGAGTGCCGAAAAAGGTGGCAAGTATAACGCAAATCCACAGTGTTGTCGGTGATATTGTTTAATAAAAAAGTGTGGAAAGCGTGTTGGGAGTGACACTTTCTGTCAGTCAGTTAAGCGATGCTTACGTCATTAACACGGTGGAAAGAATTGGCGCTAAATATATTGAATATTTTATTGCAGCAAATTGCTACGTTCCTCCATTTCGGATAAGGTGAAGCACCACGTTGTTATTTATCCACGGTCTTCATCGTCATACATATCTTATGACGGTGGTGAATTACCTCTCTTTTTAGGTGGGTAAATAATGACGATATATCCTGAAGTTTCCTAAAAATGGGCTACGCTTTTTATCTTTTGGCTATCTGTCAGAAGGAGAGTTTTACACACCATGCAAGGATGATGAATTATTTCTGATTGCCATCAATCAGTTATATTTCAGCAAACATGTTTTCCACACGTGATCATATAAGCCGAAACAGCATAATTAAAACCAGGTGGCTTAATAAAAGTAATAAATTTGCGTTAAGGAAAGGCTTTTATCATGCACACACAGACTATTTTTGAATTAAGCCAGGAAGCTGAGCGTTTGCTACAGCTTGCCTTGCAGAATCTTGATACGTTGAAATCAATGCCGATTGCGATGCTGGACAACACGGCAGCCGCTATGACGGGTGAAAAGAACAACGTCTTGCCTTTGCATTTTAGCGCGCGTGGTGTCGAAGCACAGCAGGCGATGCTGAATAATGAATTACGGAAAATAACCCGTCTGGAAATGGTGCTGGCGATTGTTGGCACGATGAAAGCGGGAAAATCGACCACCATTAATGCGATTGTGGGTACGGAAGTGTTGCCGAACCGCAATCGCCCGATGACGGCACTCCCTACGCTGATCCGCCATACGCCGGGCCAGAAGGAGCCGGTGCTGCATTTCTCTCATGTCTCGCCGATTGATGAGTTAATCCAGCGGTTACAGCAAAAGCTCTGCGATTACGATCGCGGCAAGCTGGCGCTGCGCCTGGAAATTGATAAAGACATGAATACGTTGCTGGAGAGCATTGAAAAAGGTGAGGCTTTTGAAAAGCATCACCTGGGTGCGCAGCCGATATTTCATTGTCTGAAAAGTCTGAATGACCTGGTGCGGCTTTCCCTGGCATTGGGCGTCGAGTTCCCGTTCTCAGAGTATGCGGCTATCGAACACATCCCGGTGATTGAGGTGGAGTTTGTGCATCTCGCGGGTCTGGATGCCCATCTTGGACAACTGACGTTGCTCGATACGCCGGGGCCAAATGAAGCCGGACAGCCGCATCTGCAAAAAATGCTCAGTGAGCAGCTGGCTCGCGCATCGGCGGTGCTGGCGGTGATGGATTACACCCAGCTGAAATCCATTTCTGATGAGGAAGTCCGCCAGGCGATTTCGGCAGCGGGAAAATCGGTGCCGTTGTATGCCCTGGTGAATAAGTTCGACCAGAAAGATCGCAACAGCGACGATGAGGAACAGGTCAGGGCGATGATTTCCGGCACCTTAATGAAAGGGAATATTTCGCCGGGGCAGATTTACCCTGTTTCGTCGATGTGGGCGTATCTGGCGAACCGTGCCCGCTATGAGATGGTCAACAATGGGCGGCTGCCGGATCACCAGGAACAGCGCTGGGTACAGGATTTTGCCGAAGCGGCACTGGGACGCCGCTGGCGTTCAGCAGATTTGGACAATATCGACCATATTCGTCATGCCGCCGATCTGCTCTGGGAAGATTCGCTATTTGAGCAACCTATCCGCAAACTGATTTATGCCGCCTATGCCAATGCGTCGTTATTTGCTCTGCGTTCGGCGTCGCATAAGCTCCTTAACTATGCGCAAAATGCCAGGGAGTATCTCGATTTTCGCTATCAGGGGCTGACGGTGGCCTTTGAGGAGCTGGAGCTTAATATCACGCGGATTGAAGAGGATATGGCGCTGCTGCAGATGCGTCAGCGTGTGGCCAGCGATGAAGTGAAGCACGAGGTCGGGCAGGCGCTGAGTGCCACGGATGACTTTATGGCGCTGCAGAAAAGTGCGCTTAAGCAGGCGATCGGTCATGTCTTTAGCCGTCACAATATCCTTGATTTAGCCGGTATCGATCCGCTGAATCTTCGCCGCGACGAGCCGGAAGAGATGAACCAACTGGTTCTGGAGGATGAGGGGCAGGCACAGATTGCGCTGAGTAAAATCCGCTCTTCCTGCGAGCTGATCATGCTGGATGCACAGAGCAAAATCAGCCGGGAGCTGGCGTTACGTTTCGATCAACTGGAGTCTACGCTGGCGCGTTCGCTGAATGAGGCCATGCGACCGATTGAGGCGAGTATCAAAGAACAGCTTAGTCACGCTGGTTTTCGGGCGCGTATCAGCTTCCCGGCGTTTCAGGCTAACCAGCTTAACTTCAACACGCGTGGGCTGTTTAATGATGCCATCGCGATGGACAACCGCCCGACGGGCCAGCCATCGGGTGCGGGAAGTATGCGTGAAACGGTTTCTCGTTGGCTGAATAATCCTGGCTGGGGCTGGGAAGATTATGTGGAAACGCGCACACGATACGTTATCGATGTTGCACAGCTACATGACAAATTTACGCAGCATATTGATCAGTTTTGTGAACAAATCTGTAAAGCTTTGGCTGCGCAGGTCGATGTCTCTGTTACGGCGGGCATGGCAACGTTCTTTGCGGAATTTTCGTTATGCCTGACGGGGTTACAGGAAAGTTTGCGTGATAGCCTCGCAGTGCGCCAGCAGAATGAGCATTCGACCCGAGCGCTCAGCCAACTGTTGAAGCAAAGTCTCACGACTGCGACGTGGATTCAGGAAGATACCCGACTGTTACGCGATGACATTCAAACTCTATTCGCGGCAGAGCAACCATGACAACACAGCTACTGGATGGTCCCGGGCGGACGCTGGAGTGCATTTATCCTAAATTTATGGTCGATCTGGTTCAGGGGGTGGACGCGGTGCGTCATACCCACCTGGGGCCGCAACAGTTACAGTTTCGTGAGCGTTTGACTCAGGAGATCATGACGCACACCCGGCTGCGGCCCTGGTCAATGGCGGGAATGCTCAACGAAAATGCGGCATTGCGTCTGGGGCTGGCGGAAAAACTGGCCAGTATGCTTGACCCGGGCCACCTCGCGCTGACCCGCATGGCCGATAAACTGATTGCGCTGCGTCAGCAGGCTAACCAGCGTGTGCAGCAATCGCCAGGGCTGCTTCATCAGTATGCCGAGCTTTCTTCGCATTTCAGACAGCGTGCGACGTATAAAGAAAAGGCACTTACCCAACGCGGGTTGACGGTGCAGGCGGGCGAACACAGTGAACAGATTTTTACCCGCTGGCGAGCCGGGAATTATGATGGCTGGTCGCTGGCCGGGCGCTGTTATATTGCGCTGGAGGAGTTGCGCTGGGGCGCGTTTGGCGATGCATGCCGCCTGGCGAATGACGATGTGGCGGCTATGCTCAAGGATAATCTGCGTAGCATGGCGGCAAACTATCTTGCTCAGGGAATTAACGCCTCTCCCGCTACCCGACATTTCTATCATCAATGGCTGGCGACACCAACTGCACCGGGATTAATGGATCATAAAGATATGCTGGGCTGGTTGGGTGACTGGTGCCAGGCAGATAAACATCCGGTGAGCTGGTCGGTGACACAGAACTGGCAAACAGTGGCTCTGGGAATGCCAAGACTCTGTTCGGCAAAACGGCTGGTGGATGCAATGGTCGAAGAGATTTTTGGTGGGTGACCCTTCTTCTGTGAGAACAAGTGGATTAATCAATTAATCCAATGTGTTACACGGTATCAAAGCCGATGTATTTGCTCTCCATACAATAAAAGTAAATAAGCAGGCATCCTGAAATGTGTGCAAAACACCAGGGGTGTTGTGCCTGTTTTTTTTATTGGAATTTTAATTTAATTAAAATGAAACATAATTTTTATTATTGCTTTTGAATATCCGCCGAAAGCAAAGTAACCGGTATGTGATAATTAAAATTGATGCTGATATGGCGGGAGGGTACGCAGTTTGTTTTTTGCTATGCAAAGGATAATAGAGGTGTTTGAGAAAGTGCGTATTCGTCGTAATTGACAAATGCTGAAATCAGATGACAAACCGGGAAAATATGTGTGAAGTTGATCACAAATATAAACGCTGGTAGGGTAATAAAGGTCATTAACTGCCCAGGCAGGCGTCAACAGGTTCGGTTGTATAGGCGTGAAACGTCAATGTAAGTAAACCTGCTACGCTTGAAAGAGGTGAAGCCCTGCCCTTGCAGATCGCACGTTGTCTGTGGTGCAGACTGGGCTCAATCTACGAGGATAGCAATGCTTAAAAGGAAAAAGATAAAACCCATCACGCTTCGCGATGTCACCATTATCGATGACGCTAAATTGCGTAAAGCGATCACCGCCGCCTCGCTCGGTAATGCGATGGAATGGTTCGATTTTGGTGTCTACGGATTTGTTGCCTACGCACTTGGTAAAGTGTTCTTCCCTGGTGCCGACCCAGGCCTGCAGATGATTGCAGCGCTGGGGACCTTCTCTGTTCCCTTCCTGATCCGCCCGTTAGGTGGTCTTTTCTTCGGCATGCTCGGCGATAAATACGGTCGTCAGAAGATCCTTGCCATCACCATTGTCATTATGTCGATCAGTACGTTCTGTATCGGCCTGATACCGTCCTATGCCTCCATCGGCATCTGGGCACCGATTCTGCTGCTGCTCTGTAAGATGGCGCAGGGCTTTTCCGTCGGGGGTGAGTATACCGGTGCGTCGATCTTCGTCGCGGAGTATTCCCCGGACCGTAAGCGCGGCTTTATGGGAAGCTGGCTGGACTTCGGCTCGATTGCCGGGTTTGTCATGGGCGCGGGCGTTGTGGTTCTGATTTCGACTGTAGTCGGTGAAGAGAACTTCCTTGAATGGGGCTGGCGTATTCCGTTCTTCATAGCGCTTCCGCTGGGCATCATTGGTCTTTACCTGCGCCATGCGCTGGAAGAGACCCCGGCGTTCCAGCAGCACGTTGATAAGATGGAGCAGGGCGACCGTGAAGGACTGCAGGACGGCCCAAAAGTGTCGTTCAGGGAGATCGCAACCAAGCACTGGCGTAGCCTGTTGACCTGTACTGGTCTGGTGATTTCCACCAACGTGACCTACTACATGCTGTTGACCTATATGCCAAGCTATTTGTCGCATAACTTGCACTACCCGGAAGATCACGGTGTGTTGATTATTATCGCCATTATGGTGGGCATGTTGTTTGTACAGCCAATAATGGGGTTGCTGAGTGACCGCTTTGGCCGTCGACCATTCATCATTCTGGGGAGTGTTGCGCTGTTTGCGCTGGCGATCCCGGCGTTTATGCTGATTAACAGTGATATGTTGAGCCTGATTTTTGCCGGCCTGCTGATGCTGGCGGTGATCCTCAACTGTTTTATCGGGGTAATGGCGTCTACGTTGCCCGCGATGTTCCCGACACACATTCGCTATAGCGCACTGGCGGCTGCCTTTAATATCTCTGTTCTGATTGCCGGTCTGACGCCGACGCTTGCCGCCTCACTGGTGGAAAGCACGCAGAACCTGATGATGCCCGCTTATTACCTGATGGTGATTGCGGTGATTGGTTTGATTACTGGCGTTACCATGAAGGAGACTGCGAACCGTCCTCTGAAGGGGGCAACGCCTGCGGCATCTGATATCCAGGAAGCGAAGGAGATCCTGCGCGAGCACTACGATAATGTAGAGCAGAAGATTGAAAATATTGACGCAGAGATTGAAGAGCTGCAGAAAAAGCGTTCGCGACTGGTGGATCAGCATCCGCGAATTAGTGAGTAATAAAAGAAAACCCGCCGCTGGCGGGTTTTCTTTTATTAGCATCCGGCGGCGATATAGTCACCGTTGGCGCTGATGGGGATCACCGTCAGGAACAAAAGAGTGGCGAACAGGATCAACACAATCCCGCCAGCTATTTTGCACGCCGGTACTAGCCAGCTCAGAGACGATCCTCCCCCAAACCAGGCTACGGTGCGTTCACGGGCGTAACGTACTGCCAGCGATAACCCCATAATAGAGAGTGCCGTTCCCAGTGACATGGTCATTACTGCGGCAATTCCCCAGGTGACGATGCCCAGTGCGTTCGAGAACATCAGGATCATGATTGCCCCGCTGCACGGGCGCGCGCCAATTGCCAGAATCACCCCCAGACGAGTTTTCCAGTCGCCGGTTGTCAGGTCTGTTCCTACACCGTGATGTCCGCAACCACAGTGTTCATCATGCTGATGCAGAGGGGAGAGTGAACGGATAGCCCTCTTGCGCGGTTTTAAGCTTTTCAGCGTCTGATAAATGATAAATGCACCGAAGGCACCAATTAGCACTGCGCTTATCTTCTCTACATACCAGCGACTCACGCTGATATCTCCTGATGCGAGGTTAAAACCCACTGCCAGAATAAAGACAAAGAGAATGGCGCTGACTCCCTGCATCAGGCTGCCAAGAAAGGGCACGACACGAGCGGCAATTTCGCTTTCTTTATTTGTACTCAGATACGTGGTGACAATGAATTTGCCATGCCCCGGCCCGACGGCGTGAAGGACGCCATAAAGGAAGGCTCCGGTTAATAGCCATAATCCTCCGCTGTACTGGTGGTTGTTCAGCTGTAGCAGGTACATCACCAGATAGCGGTGCAGGGTGATTTGTGTGGCAAGGCACCACTGGATAAAGGCGCTCCAGTGCGTATGTAGCGTAAAACCGGCAAAGAGGAGCGTCAGAACCATTAGTCCAGCGGTTGGGATGCGCCAGTCACGGACGAGACGTTGTGTGATCATAGGGTGGCCTGCTGGGGGGAATGTTTTCCGCCATTATAGTTGATTTTCCCCCTCAGTTCGTCGGTTCGCTCAGGGATCTCTGAGCTGTCTGTGGATAAGTCTGTGTGTAAAAGGGTATAAGGCGGGGTTTTGCTGGGGAATGCAGCAGTCAGTCATTTTTCTGTCATTTAGCAGTTGCAGCGGCACGAGAACTCCCTATAATGCGCCTCCATCGACACGGCGGATGTGAATCACTTCACAAACAACCCGGTCGGTTGAAGAGAAAAATTCTGAAATAACGGGTTGACTCTGAAAGAGGAAAGCGTAATATACGCCACCTCGCAACGGTGAGCTGAAAGCCGCGTTGCAACTGCTCTTTAACAATTTATCAGACAATCTGTGTGGGCACTCAAAGTGACATGGATTCTTAACGTCCTCGGACGATAAATGAATACCAAGTCTCAACGAGTGAACACGTAATTCATTACGAAGTTTAATTCATTGAGCATCAAACTTTTAA
>NZ_JBJURN010000014.1:0-107433 GCF_046622475.1 Enterobacter sp. LM3
TTAAAAGTTTGATGCTCAATGAATTAAACTTCGTAATGAATTACGTGTTCACTCGTTGAGACTTGGTATTCATTTATTGTCCGAAGACATTAAGAATCCATGTCACTTTGAGTGCCCACACAGATTGTCTGATAAATTGTTAAAGAGCAGTTGCAACGCGGCTTTCAGCTCACCGTTGCGAGGTCACGTATATTACGTTTTCCTCATTCAGAGTCAAGCGATTATTTTCACTTTTCTCTGCTGGCGTTCATCTCTGAACCCCGCTAACCCGGCGGCCTGTAAGCCGTTGTTCCGTGTCAGTGGAGGCGCATTATAGGGAGTTCTCAGACGTTGACAACCCCTCTTTTAAAAAAAACGTTCAACCGTCTCTTTTTTGCTCAAAACCGTGCTACAGCGCCAGTTTTTCGAGCGTTTCAAACCCATAACGGTGTAAAACGGGTAAAAGTTGTTCAGTCTCTTTTGTTATCGCCATACAAAAAGCGATATTCGCATCAGCAGATTTTGCATCTGGCGCTTCATGTTCCAGCAGCCAGGCCGTGCGACGTGCAATAGCGGCACCGGAATCCACCAGGCGCGTACCTTCTGGCAGAACCTTTAACAACTCTTCCTGTAATAGTGGGAAGTGAGTGCAGCCCAGCACTACCGTATCCGGTGGCTCCGGCATACGCAGCCACGGACGAAGGATCCGACGCAGCTCTTCAAGCGATACCGCCTCGCCGTGCAGCTTCGCTTCCGCCATCTCCACCAGTTCCGCCGAACCCAACATCGCAATCTGGCACTCATTAGCAAAACGGTCGATAAGCTCACGCGTATAAGGACGCTTCACTGTGCCACGCGTTGCCAGTAAACCGACGATGCCGTTCGCCGTCAGACGCGCAGCAGGCTTTATCGCGGGGACGACGCCCACAACCGGGAACTGGAATTTTTCACGCAATGCAGGAAGAGAGACCGTACTTGCCGTGTTACAGGCGATGACCGCCAGCGCCAGGGGATAGCGTTTTTGCACAGCGGTGACGATTTCAACCACACGCTCAACAATAAACTCCTCACTTTTTTCCCCATAAGGGAAAGCGACGTTATCGAAGGCGTAAATGTAATGGAGATCCGGCAAAAGATGCCGAATCTCATCATAGACCGAAAGCCCACCGACGCCGGAATCAAACACCAGCACGGTGGGACGCGGATTAGAAGGTGTAGCTGCCAGACAAGGTGTATTCCCGTCCTGCAGTTTGGTAGCCATAAACTGTCTCGTAATCTTTATCGAACAGGTTAGCTATTTTACCACGAACTGTCAGATGTGAGGTGACAGGATATGAAACTGCGACATCCCACAGACTTACACCGCCCATTTTCACGCGTTCTGATGCATAAGTGTTTGGATCAAACGCGACATCATAGCGGGTACCCAGATAACGGTAGGCCAGGTTCCAGTCGAGATCCCACACTTGCCAGTCCAGCTGATACTTAACCTGCTGCTTAGAACGACGAGCCAATACTTCATTCGTTTTGGCATTACGCGGGTCGACATAATCATAGGAAATCTGATGCCCTACCGGGCCAGTATCGAACTGCGCCGTTGCTTCCACGCCTTTAATACGAGCTTCATCAACGTTGTAATAGCGATAAGTATGCGGATCGCTGCTAATCAGGTTATCAATGTCATTACGATAGCCTGTCACGCGCCAGTTTACCGGCCCCGTCAGACCTTCAAAGCCACCTTCCCACTGCTTACTCTCTTCTGGCTTAAGATCCGGGTTGCCGTAACTCGCACTGTGGATCTGGCTCATGGTTGGTGCTTTATAAGCCGTACCGTAAGAACCGATGAGGCGATACCCATCGATGAACTCCCACGCAGCGCTGGTTTGCCATGTTCCGTGGTTGCCAAAGTTGGAGTTATCGTCATTACGCGCCGCCGCTTCCAGCGTCACGCTGTTGAACTGCTGCATTGCTGAAAGGAACACGCCGGTATTACGTTGCTCGTAACCTTTATCCAGGTAACCCGTTCCGGCCTGTGTCTTCTGCTTCTGCCAGTCCAGACCCGCCCCGATGTTGCCGTGACCCACTTCAACTGTATTCAGCCACTGGGTGGTGTATTGCTTCACATCATCCGTTGTTGCGGAATCAGCGTAGCGTCCTTTTTTCGGATCATAGTTCTGATCTTTACTGCGGCCGTAACCCGCCACCAGCTGCGACTTGAAAATGCCCTGGTTGTAACGCAGACCCGTGTCCCAGTTCTGGCTGTAGAGCTGACGAGTATCCGGCCGCCCATCAACCATAAAGCTTGCATCATAGTGATCGTAACCGTCATACGCAGTGCGGTTGTCGTAACCAAAGCCACGGAAGAAACCACTCACACTGTCGGTAATCTGCTGTTCCACAGAGCCGTACAGCGACTTACTCATAAAGCCATCGCGGTCAGGCTGACGTGGCGCATCCAGCGCGGCGATATCAAAACCACGGGTGTAGGTGTAGTTACCCGCCATCGTAACTTTGGTTTTATCAAACACCTGCTGGAAGGAGCCATCATAGGTTTGGTAACCCTTAGAACCTACGCCCGCAGAGATTTCTGCCCCCGGCTTATCGCGACCGGTGATGATGTTGATCACGCCGCCAATCGCGTCGGAGCCATATAAGGCCGAACGCGGGCCACGAATGTACTCGATGCGCTGGATCAGCGAGGTCGGAATTTGACTCAGATCGGGAACGTTGCTGATCCCGGCGCTGTTCAGAGGAACACCATCAATCAGCACCAGTACATGGCGGGATTCAGTACCGCGAATAAAGGTAGATGAAGTTGCTCCCAGTCCACCGCTTTGTGCGATATCTACACCCGGCAGGCGCGACATGATTTCAACAACGCTCTTTGCCTGCCAGCGTTCAATATCTTCACGCGTCACAACAGACGTTGGTGCCAGAACGGTATTAACAGGTTGCTCAAAACGGTTTGCAGTCACCACCAGCGAGTCTGAGCTATCCTGCGCCCAGCCCGAAAATGCCGTGACGGACAATGCCGTACACAGCGATACTTTTTTAATCATTGTTAAAGCATCCACAATATAAGAAGGATGCCGCAGGCCTCATCTATAGCACGCGATGATGAAACCAAATGCGACGTGATCCCGGCAGGTCTTCGGGCTAGGTGGCGTGTTGTGGATGAAGACTTCCCGCCCATTTCATCCTTCAGGCTACCTCTGCGTGAGCTACCTGAAGGACTTTGTGTATATAAAGCAGTGTCTACAACTCTCATCCCGCCAGTCTTTACCGCTGCGCGTCAGCTCCAGATTTACACTGGATTCCCTTTTCACTCTCAGGAGACCGGAAACAGAATGCTACAATTAGACACGTATAGATGTCCAGACAGCCATGCGCCATTAAATCTGGACATCCCCTGAACAATGCCTACAATCCCCGCGTAATTCTTTATCACTCAGGACGCATCATGACCCCCGAACACCTCCCGACAGAACAGTACGACGCGCAGCTGGCAGAGAAAGTTGTCCGCCTGCAAAGTATGATGACGCCTTTCAACGCGCCCGTTCCCGAGGTGTTCCGTTCGCCTGTCAGCCATTACCGTATGCGTGCAGAGTTCCGCATCTGGCACGATGGTGACGACCTGTACCACATTATTTTCGATCAGCAGACGAAATCCCGTATCCGCGTGGACAGCTTCCCGGCGGCGAGCGAACTCATTAACCAGCTCATGACGCTGATGATCGACGGCGTGCGCAGCAACCCCGTGCTGCGCCACAAGCTGTTCCAGATTGACTACCTGACCACCCAAAGCAACCAGGCCATTGTCTCTTTGCTCTATCACAAGGCGCTGAACGACGAGTGGCGCGAGCAGGCCGAAGCCCTGCGCGATGTGCTGCGGGCGCAGAACATCAATGTCCATCTGATTGGCCGTGCGACGAAAACCAAAATCATGCTGGATCAGGATTACATCGACGAGCGTCTGCCGGTGGCGGGTAAAGAGATGATTTATCGCCAGGTGGAGAACAGCTTCACCCAGCCGAATGCCGCGATGAACGTGCAAATGCTGGAGTGGGCGCTGAATGCAACGGAAGGCTCAACGGGCGACCTGCTTGAACTGTACTGCGGTAACGGCAACTTCTCGCTGGCGCTGGCACGTAACTTCGAGCGTGTTCTGGCCACCGAAATCGCCAAACCGTCTGTCGCCGCCGCACAGTACAACATCGCCGCTAACCATATCGATAATGTACAAATTATCCGTATGGCGGCTGAAGAGTTTACGCAGGCCATGAACGGTGTGCGTGAGTTTAATCGCCTGCAGGGAATCGATCTCAGGAGCTACCAGTGCGAGACAATTTTTGTCGATCCACCGCGCAGTGGCCTGGACAGTGAAACCGAGAAGATGGTGCAGGCGTACCCGCGTATTTTGTACATTTCCTGCAACCCGGAAACCCTGTGCAAGAATCTGGAAACATTAAGCCAGACGCACAAGGTTGAACGTCTGGCGCTGTTCGATCAGTTCCCGTATACGCACCATATGGAGTGCGGTGTGCTGCTTACTGCGAAGTAATGGGGTTCCCGTAGGGCAGGTAAGCAAAGCGCCACCTGCCTACAACACCCCATTCACTTACTCCGGCAGCTCGTGCTTACGGCTACGCATGCGCGAGCCAATCCAGAACACCAGCGCCACAGACAGCACGGCAGGCAGGAAGTTAGAGCCGATATCCGGGTACTCTGCGCGCACCACGGTGCTATACAGCAGCACGCCCAGAATAAAGCAGGCGGCGGCCAGCCCCGGTAACCCCACCGGCATGGTGCGGTTCTGATAACGCTGGTGTAGACAGTAAACCGTCAGAACCAGCGCGATTAGCGGGAAAATCGAGAACGGCACAATCGAGCTGAAAACAGCCGCAAACGTGCCATTAATTGATAAGCCAGCGATCAATGCCAGCAACAACGTACCCTTATCCTGACCTGACTGTTTCATTACTCACCTTCACTCATCGGTTTGATGTGCTAACTTCTCTTGTTCACGGCGATACCAGTAATATGCGCCTTTGGAAATCATCCGCAGTTGCAATACCAGCCGCTCTTCGAGCTGCTTGCGTTGCTCCACGCTCACATCCAGCGCTTCGGCACCCGCACTGAAGACAATTGTCACCATCGCTTCGGCCTGTGCTTCTGTGAATGCACGCGGCATATGGTTTTCGAGTTCAAGATAGTCGGCAAGTTCCGCGATGAAATGCTGAATTTCACGCGCAACAGCGGCACGAAATGCGGCCGACGTCCCGGAACGCTCCCGCAACAGCAGGCGGAACGCATTGGGGTTATTGCCGATAAATTCCATAAAGGTCGACACGGAGGTGCGGATCACGCTGCCGCCTTTCGCGATACGCTGACGCGCCTGGCGCATTAGCTGACGCAGCATCAGGCCGCTTTCATCCACCATAGTCAGGCCCAGTTCATCCACATCACGGAAATGACGATAGAAGGACGTTGGCGCAATCCCGGCCTCGCGTGCGACTTCACGCAGACTCAAACTGGCAAAACTCCGCTCGGCACTCAGTTGACTGAATGCGGCTTCCACCAGCGAACGCCGGGTTTTCTCTTTTTGTTGTGCTCTTACGCCCATCACGATAGCTGAATCCTTCCAAAGGTCTGATGGCACTATACCAGAGAATAAAATTAATCTGTTTGCCTGGCTTTGTGAATGATTGTTTACGCGCGGTTTGTGCTCCACTGCCCGAAAAAAGCACAACGATAATTGGGTTACTCAGGCAATGATGTTATGATCCTGTTGCTTTTATGTATAAGAACAGGTAAGCCTTACCATGCCACATTCCTACGATTACGACGCAATAGTTATTGGTTCCGGCCCCGGCGGCGAAGGCGCTGCTATGGGACTGGTGAAACAGGGAGCCAGAGTAGCGGTCATTGAGCGCTACCATAACGTTGGCGGCGGTTGCACCCACTGGGGCACCATCCCTTCCAAAGCCCTCCGCCACGCCGTCAGCCGCATTATTGAATTCAACCAGAACCCTCTTTACAGCGACCACTCCCGACTTCTTCGTTCCTCCTTTGCCGACATCCTGAATCACGCGGATACCGTCATTAACCAGCAAACGCGGATGCGTCAGGGGTTTTATGAGCGTAATCACTGCGAAATTTTGCAGGGCAACGCGCACTTTGTAGATGAACACACCCTGGCACTCGAATGCCACGACGGTTCGGTTGAAACCATCACCGCCGAAAAATTTGTGATTGCCTGCGGTTCACGCCCATACCATCCGGCCGACGTGGACTTCTCGCACCCGCGCATCTACGACAGCGACTCCATCCTTAGCCTGCACCACGAACCACGTCATGTGATTATCTATGGCGCGGGCGTAATTGGCTGCGAATATGCGTCGATTTTCCGTGGAATGGAGGTCAAAGTTGATCTCATCAACACCCGTGACCGCCTGCTGGCGTTCCTCGATCAGGAAATGTCAGATTCTCTCTCCTACCACTTCTGGAACAGCGGTGTGGTGATTCGCCACAACGAAGAGTACGAGAAAATCGAAGGCTGCGATGACGGTGTGATCATGCATCTGAAATCCGGTAAGAAGCTGAAGGCGGACTGCCTGCTGTATGCCAATGGCCGTACCGGTAACACGGATTCGCTGGCGCTGGAAAACATCGGACTTGAAACCGACAGCCGTGGTCAGTTGAAGGTCAACAGCATGTACCAGACTGCACTGCCGCATGTTTACGCGGTGGGCGACGTGATTGGTTACCCAAGCCTGGCGTCAGCGGCTTACGACCAGGGGCGCATTGCGGCACAGGCACTGGTGAAAGGTGAAGCCACAGCGCACCTGATCGAAGATATTCCGACGGGTATCTATACCATCCCGGAAATCAGTTCTGTGGGTAAAACCGAACAGCAACTGACGGCAATGAAAGTGCCTTACGAGGTGGGTCGTGCGCAGTTTAAACATCTGGCGCGGGCGCAAATCGTGGGGATGAGCGTGGGTACGCTGAAGATCCTGTTCCATCGCGAGACGAAAGAGATCCTCGGTATTCACTGCTTTGGAGAACGCGCGGCGGAAATCATTCATATCGGCCAGGCGATAATGGAGCAAAAAGGTGGTGGTAACACCATCGAATACTTCGTTAACACCACCTTTAACTACCCGACCATGGCGGAAGCCTACCGGGTTGCGGCACTAAACGGTCTGAACCGCCTGTTTTAACGCGCTGTCAAAATGGCCATCCATTGAACTACGGATGGCCTCTGCCAGCTGCTCATAGCGGCTGCGCAGCGGTGAACCCGGGCGATAAACCAGACCAATAGTACGACGCGGCTCTGGCTTAATACACGGCAGATACACCACACCATCACGTTTACGCTCACGCGGTACCGCCAGTGCAGGCAGCAGCGTAATGCCACTTCCGGCTGCCACCATATTACGCAGCGTTTCCAGGCTGGTTGCGCGGAAATGGGTATCTTCATCCGCACCCGCTTCAAAGCAGAAACCCATCGCCTGATCGCGCAGGCAGTGGCCATCTTCCAGCATCAGCAGTTTTTCACCGGCCAGATCGGCCATCGGCACGCGATCGCGGTTAGCCCACGGGTGATCTTCATAGATCGCCAGCATCATCGGCTCATCAAACAGCGGCACTTCGATAAAGGCTTCACTCTCTTTGACCAGCGCCAGAATCGCGCAGTCGAGCTTGCCGCTATCTAACTGCGCCAGCAGCTGATGGGTTTGCGCTTCATGCAGGTACATTTCGAGTTTCGGGAACGTCTGGTGCAGCATTGGAATGATGTGCGGCAACAGGTACGGGCCAACGGTTGGGATCAGGCCAATATGCAGTGGGCCGGACATCGTCTCCCCCTGCTGGCTTGCCATTTCCTTGAGCACTTTGACCTCGCGCAGCACGGTGCGCGCCTGATCCACCAGCAGAAGACCTGCCTGGGTGAACAGTACCTTACGACTGGTGCGCTCCAGCAGCATTACGCCCAGCTCATCTTCCAGCTTGCGGATCTGACCGCTCAGCGTGGGCTGGCTGACGTGGCAGGAATCTGCCGCGCGGCGAAAATGACGGTGCTCGGCTAACGCTACCAGGTATTCAAGATCACGAATATTCATTATTCATCCTCCGTCGCCACGATAGTTCATGGCGATAGATAGCATAGCAACGAACGATTATCCCTATCAAGCATTCTGTTGAATAATACATCACATAGACGAGACAGAACGTGTTTGACCCTTGACGTTCCCGCACCGTCAAACGAGTTTCTCTCAAACTCGAATAACTAAAGCCAACGTGAACTTTTGCGGACCCCGTGGTCCGCATTTTTTTTGCGTAAAAAAAGCCCGGGGATAAAAGCAAAATGGCAACCGAAGTTGCCATTTTTAGTGTTTGCTCCCTCTCCCCGTGGGAGTGTACGGTCCGGGGTGAGGGCATCAGCCCGCACAAATTAAACTAGCCGGTTTTTCGCATCCGCAATCGCCTGCGCGACTTGTTTAGGCGACACGCCACCTTTGGCAGCACGCTTATCCAGGCAGGATTGCAGCGCCAGAATCGGATACACATCGTCACCGATAACCGCACTGAATTTCTGCAGGTCGGCAAGCGCCAGCGCTTCCAGCGCTTTGCCCTGACGAATAGCTTCCACTACCGCTTCACCCACAATATGGTGCGCTTCACGGAACGGCACGCCTTTGGCGACCAGATAATCCGCCAGTTCAGTAGAGTTAGCATAACCCTGCTGCGCGGCTTCCTGACAACGTGGACGTTTCACCTGAATGCCGTCCAGCACCAGCGCGCCCATGTGCAGACAGTCCAGCCAGGTGTCGAGCGCATCGAACAACCCCTCTTTGTCTTCCTGCATATCTTTGTTGTACGCCAGCGGTAACCCTTTCAGGGTCATCATCATGCCGGTCAGCGCGCCCTGCACACGGCCACACTTGCCGCGGATCAGCTCCAGCGCATCCGGGTTTTTCTTCTGCGGCATCAGAGAAGAGCCGGAAGTCACGCGGTCAGACAGCTCAACAAAGCCAGCTTCACCGGAGTTGAAGAAGATCAGATCTTCAGCGAAACGCGACAGGTGAACCATCCCGATAGAGGCGTTGGAAAGCAGTTCCAGCACGTGGTCACGGTCAGACACGCTGTCCAGGCTGTTACGGGTAGCTGAAGCAAAGCCCAGCCAGCCCGCCAGCTGCTCACGGTCAATTTCGTATGCTGTACCCGCCAATGCACCACTGCCCAGCGGGCTTACGTCCAGGCGCTTCAGGGTATCCTGCAGGCGGCTTTCATCACGCGCCAGCATCTCAACATAGGCCAGACACCAGTGAGCAAAGGTCACCGGCTGCGCGCGCTGCAGGTGGGTATAACCCGGCATCACCGCGTCCTGGTTGTTCTGCGCAGTTTCCACCAGCGCGCTCTGCAACTGGCGGTTAGCCACCAGCAGTTCGCCAACGGTCTCTTTACACCACAGCTTCAGATCGGTCGCGACCTGGTCATTACGGCTACGCCCGGTGTGCAGCTTTTTACCCAACTGCCCCACTTTATCGATAAGCTTGCCTTCCACCCAGCTGTGAATATCTTCGGCATCGCTTTGCAGGATCTGCTGCGGATCCAGACGCACCTCTTCCAGCAGATTATTCAGCGCCTCTTCCAGTTGCAGCTGTTCGTCTGCGGTCAGTACGCCAACCGTCACCAGCGCTTTGGACCAGGCCACAGAGCCGACGATATCCTGTTCGGCCAGGCGGTAGTCGAAGCGCAAAGAGTCGTTGAACTGTTTGAACCGTTGATCCGCTGCCTGTGTAAAACGCCCACCCCAAAGTGCCATAACATCGTTCCTTTATTCGTTAGTTCTGCCGGGTGGCGCTACGCTTACCCGGCCTACGGTAAATCAATAAATGCTTATGCCAGAATACGTGTGCCAATCGGTGTGCCGTTAAACAGCGCCGGAAGTTGCTCCGCATGACGCCAGGAGGCAATGTCCACCGGGCGACCGAGCGTACGCGCGGCATCCAGTGCAGCGTTCACTTTAACAATCATGCCATCGGTGATAATGCCCTGGGCAATCAGTTGCTCTGCTTTCGCCGCCGTCATTTCCGCAATGCGCTGGCCTTTGCCATCCAGAATCCCGCTCACGTCAGAGAGCAGGATCAGGTCTGCACCCAGCGTCGCCGCCAGCGCGGTTGCCGCCTGGTCAGCATTCACGTTCATCAGCTCACCCTCTTCGGTCACACCGATAGAACTCACCACTGGCAGGAAACCACCTTCCAGCAGCGTGTTAATCAGCTTAGGCGAACCAGGCTGCGCCAGTCCAACATGACCGAGCTCTTCATCGAGCTGGGTCACTTTTACGCTATCACCATCACCCAGATAGAGACCAACAGAGGCAATATGGTGTTTCTTCGCCCACGCCAGCAGCGTTTTGTTCGCTGTCCCCGCCAACGCACCGGTAATGATGTCAATCTGATCGGCAGGCGTCACACGCAGGCCATTTTTCTTTTTCACCGGCAGGTTAAGCCCTTTCATCAGCTCATCCACCACACAGCCGCCGCCGTGGACAATCACCAGCGGACGTTGGTGTGATTCGCGATAGTTAACCAGCGCGGTAAAAAGACGCTCCAGCGCTTCTTCGCTGTCCAGCAGTACACCACCGAGTTTGATAATTAATGGGTTCATCATCACACCTTAAATAAGAGACTGTGTTTCAGGGAAGCCGAAACGAATATTTGCACACTGCATTGCCTGTGCGGCAGCACCTTTGAGTAAGTTATCTTCCGTAGCCACCACAATCAGGTGCTCGTCCTGCACGGCAAAGCCAATATCACAGAACGGCAGGCCAACTACGTTTTTCAGCGCCGGAACACCTTTTTCATACAGGCGCACCAGCGGTTTATCCGCATACGCCTGAGTAAAGACCTCGCCCACCTGTTCTTTGGTCACACCCGGTTTCAGGCGGCAGGTGATGGTTTCGAGGATCCCGCGCGGGAAGCTACCCAGATGCGGGGTAAAGATGACGTTCGCCCCCAGATGGGTAGTGATCTCAGGGTGATGACGGTGGTTAAACACGCCATACGGCTGAAGGCTCACTTCGCAGAAGCTATTAGAAATCGCTGCCTTGCGCCCTGCACCGCTCACACCACTGGTGGCGTTGATCACCGGCCACTGGTTCAGATCCAGCAGGCCTGCGTCGATCAACGGTTTCAGGGAGAGCTGCGCCGCCGTCGGGTAGCAACCCGGAACGGCAATCAGATCCGCGTCTTTTAGTTTGTCTGCGCTCCACTCCGCCAGTCCGTACACCGCTTTCTCAAGTAAGTCCGGGTGCTGATGGGTGAAACCGTAATATTTTTCGTAGAACGCGCTATCGTTAACACGAAACGCGCCGGAAAGGTCGAATACCACACAACCCGCCGCCAGGAATTGCGGAGCCAGGTCGTGGCTGACTTCGTGCGCGGTGGCTAAAAACACCACGTCTACACCGTCGGTAAACTCGCTGATGTCGGACATCGGCTGTAACGGCAGATCAACAATGCCTTTCAGCTGCGGATGCAAATCAGAGATTAACTTTCCGGCATCATTGCTTTGCGCTGACACGGTCAAAGCGGTTATGGTCATATGTGGGTGGCGATTCACGTAGCTTACAAGCTCTGCGCCCGCATAACCGCTAGCGCCTACAATCAGCGTATTCAACATCGGGTTCCTTTATGCTCAACGTTAATGTATTTTTATTCACATTTATTGCATGAATATTGATACTATCACGACCTAAGGTGTGTCAACAATGAAAATGAACTTACCGCCATTTATCGAGATCTACCGCGCCCTGATTGCCACACCCTCCATCAGCGCGACCGAAGAAGCACTGGATCAGAGTAATGAGTCTTTAATCAATCTGCTGGCGGGTTGGTTTAGCGATCTTGGGTTTAACGTTGAGGTTCAGCCCGTTCCCGGAACACGCCACAAATTTAACCTGCTCGCCAGCACCGGACACGGCGCAGGTGGACTGTTACTGGCCGGTCATACCGATACCGTTCCGTTTGACGATGGCCGCTGGACGCGCGACCCGTTCACCCTGACCGAGCATGACAACAAGCTCTACGGTCTGGGTACGGCCGACATGAAAGGCTTCTTCGCCTTTATCCTCGACGCGCTGCGTGACGTCGACGTGACAAAACTGAAAAAGCCGCTCTATATCCTGGCGACTGCTGATGAAGAAACCAGCATGGCGGGCGCGCGCTATTTCTCTGAAAACACCTCAATTCGCCCTGATTGCGCGATTATCGGTGAGCCGACTTCCCTGCAGCCAATTCGCGCCCACAAAGGCCATATCTCTACGGCAGTGCGTGTGCTGGGCCAGTCCGGTCATTCCAGCGATCCGGCGCGTGGCGTGAACGCCATTGAGTTGATGCACGACGCCATTGGTCACATCATGCAGCTGCGTGACTCGCTGAAAGAGCGTTACCACCACGATGCGTTCACCGTACCTTACCCAACGCTGAACCTCGGTAGCCTGCACGGCGGTGATGCCTCCAACCGCATCTGCGCCTGCTGTGAACTGCATATGGATATCCGTCCGCTGCCGGGCATGACGCTGAACGACCTGAATGGCTTACTGAGCGAAGCGCTGGCTCCGGTGAGCGAGCGCTGGCCAGGCCGTCTGACGGTTTCTGAGCTACACCCGCCGATCCCGGGATATGAGTGCCCGCCGGATCACCAGCTGGTTGAAGTGGTGGAAAAACTGCTCGGTGAGAAAACCGACGTGGTGAACTACTGCACCGAAGCGCCGTTTATTCAGACGCTTTGCCCGACGCTGGTGCTTGGCCCTGGCTCCATCAACCAGGCCCACCAGCCGGATGAATACCTGGAAACCCGCTTTATCAAACCCACCCGTGAACTGATTACCCAGGTTGTACATCACTTCTGCTGGCATTAATGACGCTTCCCCTCTCTGAAGAGAGGGGAAAATCTCGCGATCCCCGTCACATTCTCATAAGCATCTCTTATTTGATGCAAAGCGAATTAAATTTCGTAAATTGCCCACATTTATTCGTTTGCTGAACCGTTTTCGCAGCAATTGACGACGGGGGTTTTACGTGGCTTTATAAAGGGAGATGACAAAATATTGTCCAACAGATTTTCGACTGGGCATAAACAAAAATGATGGGGTGACTGGGTTTTTATGAACGAACAATATTCCGCGTTGCGTAGTAATGTCAGTATGCTCGGCAAAGTGCTTGGAGATACCATCAAAGATGCGCTGGGGGAGAACATCCTCGACCGCGTTGAAACCATCCGCAAGCTATCCAAATCTTCCCGTGCTGGAAACGAAGCCAATCGTCAGGAGCTGCTTACCACCTTGCAGAACCTGTCCAACGATGAGCTGTTGCCTGTTGCACGTGCGTTCAGCCAGTTCCTGAACCTGGCAAACACCGCTGAGCAATACCACAGCATTTCTCCAAACGGCGAAGCAGCCAGCAACCCGGAAGTCATTGCCCGTACGCTGCGTAAACTCAAAGAACAGCCAGGCCTCAACGAAGCCACCATCCAAAAAGCGGTGGAGTCTCTTTCTCTTGAGCTGGTGTTGACCGCGCACCCCACCGAGATCACCCGTCGTACACTGATCCACAAAATGGTGGAAGTGAATAACTGCCTGAAGCAGTTGGATCACAAAGACATTGCCGACTACGAACGTAACCAGCTGATGCGCCGTCTGCGCCAGCTGATTGCCCAGTCCTGGCACACCGACGAAATTCGTAAGAACCGCCCAAGCCCGGTTGATGAAGCCAAGTGGGGCTTTGCAGTGGTTGAAAACAGCCTGTGGGAAGGTGTACCAAACTACCTGCGCGAGCTGAACGAACAGCTGGAAGAGAACCTGGGCTACCGCCTGCCTGTTGATTTTGTCCCGGTACGTTTCACCTCCTGGATGGGCGGTGACCGCGATGGCAACCCGAACGTAACGGCTGAAATCACCCGCCACGTATTGCTGCTGAGCCGCTGGAAAGCCACCGACCTGTTCCTGAAAGATATTCAGGTGCTGATCTCCGAACTGTCGATGGTAGAAGCCACTCCAGAACTGCGTGAGCTGGCCGGTGAGGAAGGGGCCAGCGAGCCGTATCGTTATCTGATGAAAAAGCTGCGTAGCCAGTTAATGGCCACCCAGGCCTGGCTGGAAGCGCGTCTGAAAGGACAACGCCTGCCGAAACCGGAAGGACTGCTGAGCCAGAACGAGCAGCTCTGGGAGCCACTGTACGCCTGTTATAAATCACTTCAGGCTTGTGGCATGGGCATCATCGCCAACGGTGAACTGCTCGACACCCTGCGTCGCGTGAAGTGCTTTGGCGTCCCGCTGGTGCGTATTGATGTGCGTCAGGAAAGTACCCGCCATACCGAAGCGCTGGGTGAACTGACCCGCTATCTCGGCATCGGCGACTACGAAAGCTGGTCAGAAGCCGACAAACAGGCCTTCCTGATCCGTGAACTGAACTCCAAACGCCCTCTGCTGCCGCGCAACTGGGAGCCAAGCAACGACACCCGTGAAGTGCTCAACACCTGTAAAGCGATCGTTGATGCGCCGAAAGGCTCGGTGGCAGCCTACGTGATCTCGATGGCGAAAACGCCGTCCGACGTGCTGGCCGTTCACCTGCTGCTCAAAGAAGCCGGTATCGACTATGCCCTGCCGGTTGCCCCGCTATTTGAAACCCTTGATGACCTGAACAATGCCAACGACGTGATGACCCAGTTGCTGAACATCGACTGGTATCGCGGCTTTATCCAGGGCAAACAGATGGTGATGATTGGCTATTCCGACTCCGCAAAAGACGCGGGTGTTATGGCCGCATCCTGGGCGCAGTACCAGGCACAGGACGCGCTGATCAAAACCTGCGAAAAAGCCGGTATTGAACTGACGCTGTTCCACGGCCGTGGTGGCTCAATTGGCCGTGGCGGTGCGCCAGCACACGCGGCACTGCTCTCGCAACCGCCGGGAAGCCTGAAAGGTGGCCTGCGCGTGACCGAGCAGGGCGAGATGATCCGCTTCAAGTATGGTCTCCCGGAAGTGACCATCAGCAGCCTGTCGCTCTACACCAGTGCTATCCTGGAAGCGAACCTGCTGCCACCACCGGAGCCGAAAGCCTCCTGGTGTCATATCATGGACGAGCTGTCGGATATCTCCTGTGATTTGTACCGTGGCTATGTACGTGAAAACAAAGATTTCGTGCCTTACTTCCGCTCAGCAACACCTGAGCAGGAGCTGGGTAAACTGCCGCTGGGTTCACGTCCGGCGAAACGCCGCCCGACCGGTGGCGTCGAGTCTCTGCGTGCCATCCCGTGGATCTTCGCCTGGACGCAAAACCGTCTGATGCTGCCAGCCTGGCTGGGTGCCGGTGCAGCGCTGCAGAAAGTGGTGGAAGATGGCAAACAGAGCGAACTGGAAGCGATGTGCCGCGACTGGCCGTTCTTCTCTACCCGTCTGGGGATGCTGGAGATGGTCTTCTCGAAAGCCGACCTGTGGCTGGCGGAATACTACGATCAGCGTCTGGTGAAACCAGAACTGTGGGCACTGGGTAAAGAGCTGCGCGAACTGCTGCAAGGCGACATCAAAGTGGTGCTGGATATCGCCAACGACTCACATCTGATGGCTGACCTGCCGTGGATTGCCGAGTCTATCCAGTTGCGTAATATCTACACCGACCCGCTGAACGTTCTGCAGGCCGAACTGCTGCACCGTTCCCGTCAGGCGGAAGAGGAAGGTAAAGCGCCAGATCCACGCGTTGAACAAGCGCTGATGGTGACGATTGCAGGCGTTGCGGCAGGTATGCGTAACACTGGCTAATGTTTTATGCCGGGCGGCATGGCGCTGCCCGGCAAATTTTGGTCGTCTCACCATGCAACATGACATCTCCCCAATTCTGAACGATCTGATAACCGGTGCGTTACCGCTGGGTCAGGTGCATTTTTTCTCACCAACCGAACAACGCCCCCGCACGTCACCCCTGCTCGTAATTACCCTTGATAACCCATGCGAGGCATTATTTTCTTCATCAGGCATTGTTCAACAACATCCCGCCAGTTCGCTCAGCCTAAGCTTCGATAAACAACACCTGGCTCTCGAGCTCCATCGCGACAACTCTCTGTTGCAGCAGTTACAAATTCCCCGACGTGGCCCGCGAACAGGCGCTTTTCTTCTCCAGACGCTAACCGAGTTACAGATGCAGCCAGATGAACAGGATACCGCAAGACTGGTGGTATTAAGCCTGCTCAGCCACTGCCGGGATCTGCTTGGCAGCGATATCCACACCGCCAGCCGCAGCCGTGCCCTGTTTGACGCCGTTCGCCGCTTCATCGAAGAACATCACGCTTCGGTATTAACTCGCGAATCCGTGGCGCAGGCGTTCTACATCTCACCAAACTACCTTTCCCACCTCTTTCAGAAGATTGGTAACGTAGGGTTCAACGAATACCTGACACAAACGCGTCTGGAACACGCGCGCCAGCTGCTGAAAGGCTACGATCTTAAAATCAAAGATATCGCCGTAAGTTGCGGATTTACGGACAGCAACTACTTCTGCCGTCTCTTTCGCAAGCACACCGAACGCTCCCCCTCCGAATATCGTCGCCAGTATCACAGCCAGCTGATCGCCAAAAAATAGCATTGTGATCGCTCTCTCACTTCGCTAAGGACATTACATTTGTCCAGTATTTGGCAAAATTGACCTGTATCCGCCGCGCCTGGCCGAGCTTTATCCTTTATTCAACCTTTCTGACTTAAGGAAAAATAATGGAACTGTATCTGGATACCGCCAACGTGGCGGAAGTTGAACGCCTGGCGCGTATTTTTCCAATTGCGGGTGTCACCACCAACCCAAGCATTGTAGCCGCCAGCCGTGAATCCCTCTGGGAGGTGTTGCCACGTCTGCAAAAGGCCATCGGACCAGAAGGTACGCTGTTTGCCCAAACCATGAGCCGCGACGCAGAAGGCATGGTAGCGGAGGCCAAACGCCTGTGTAACGCCATCCCGGACATCGTGGTGAAAATCCCGGTGACGGCTCAGGGGCTTATCGCGATCAAGGCGCTGAAAAAAGAGGGCATAACCACGCTAGGCACTGCCGTTTACAGCGCCTCGCAGGGATTGCTCGCCGCGCTGGCGGGGGCGAAATATGTCGCGCCGTATGTCAACCGCGTCGACGCTCAGGGCGGCGACGGCATTCGCATGGTGCAGGAGCTGCAATCCCTGCTGGAACTTCACGCACCTGGGAGCATGGTGCTGGCCGCCAGTTTTAAAACGCCACGTCAGGCGCTGGACTGCCTTCTCGCCGGATGTGAGGCAATCACACTTCCTTTAGATGTAGCGCAACAAATGCTCGGCACCCCGGCGGTAGAGTCAGCCATAGAGAAGTTCGAGCAAGACTGGAAAAACGCGTTTGGTAACCTCAACCTCTAAGGGAGAACTGTTATGGACCGTATCATTCAATCGCCGGGTAAATATGTCCAGGGCGCTGATGTGCTTACCCGTCTCGGCGACTATCTGAAACCACTGGCACATCGCTGGCTGGTTGTCGGCGATAAATTTGTGCTGGGTTTTGCTGAAGAAACACTGCGTCAGAGCTTCAAACAAGCAGAGCTCCACGTCGAAATCGCACCATTTGGCGGCGAATGTTCACAAAATGAAATCGATCGTTTAAGAAAACTGGCCGATAGCGCCAACTGTATGGCAGTGCTGGGGATCGGTGGCGGTAAAACGCTGGATACCGCCAAAGCGCTGGCACACTTTATGGACGTGCCGGTCGCTATTGCCCCCACCATCGCCTCCACCGATGCGCCGTGCAGTGCGCTTTCCGTCATTTACACCGACAGCGGCGAGTTCGATCGCTACCTGATGCTGCCACATAACCCGAACATGGTGATCGTGGATACCAGGGTAGTGGCGGGTGCTCCGGCACGTCTCCTTGCCGCCGGGATTGGCGATGCGCTGGCAACCTGGTTTGAAGCACGCGCCTGCTCGCGCAGCGGCGCGACCACCATGGCGGGCGGGAAATGCACGCAGGCTGCGTTAGCACTTGCCGAGCTGTGCTACAACACGCTGATTGAAGAAGGTGAGAAAGCGATGCTGGCAGCGGAACAGCACGTGGTGACGCCTGCTCTTGAACGCATTATCGAAGCCAACACCTATCTGAGCGGCGTAGGCTTTGAAAGCGGTGGACTGGCGGCGGCACACGCCATTCACAATGGCATGACGGCAGTGCCGGATGCGCATCACTTCTATCACGGTGAAAAAGTGGCGTTTGGTACGCTCACGCAACTGGTGCTGGAAAACGCGCCGGTGGAAGAAATAGAAACCGTCGCGGCGCTATGCCATAGCGTTGGGTTACCGATCACGCTGGCACAGCTGAACATAAAAGAGGATATTCCGGCCAAAATGCGTCTGATAGCGGAAGCATCTTGTGCAGAAGGTGAAACTATTCACAACATGCCTGGTGGCGCGACGCCGGATCAGGTTTACGCGGCGCTGCTGGTTGCCGACCAGTACGGGCAGCGGTTCTTGCAGGAGTGGGAGTAATCATGTTGCCGGATGAGGCATAGCGCCCCATGCAAAAAAATCCCCGCCGAAGCGGGGATTTTTATTACTGCAGGTCAAACCGATCCAAATCCATCACTTTCGCCCATGCGGCGATAAAGTCGCGGACGAACTTCTCGCTGGCATCGCTGCTGGCGTAAACCTCGGCCAACGCACGCAGAACGGCGTTAGATCCAAAGACCAGGTCGGCACGGGTTGCAGTGTATTTCTCGTCACCACTGGCACGATCGCTACCGGTAAACAGCTCGTTTGATGCATCGGTCGCTTTCCACTGGGTGTTCATGTCCAGCAGGTTCACGAAGAAATCGTTGCTCAGCACGCCCTCACGGTCGGTGAACACCCCATTCTTGCTGCCATCAAAGTTTGCCCCCAACACGCGCAGACCACCCACCAGCACCGTCAGCTCTGGCGCGGTCAGCGTCAGCTGCTGGGCTTTATCAATCAGCAGGGACTCAGTCGTCGACGTATCGACCTGCGCACGGTAGTTACGGAAACCATCGGCAATCGGCGCAAGCAGGTTGAACATCTCGATATCCGTTTGATCCTGACGCGCATCCACGCGGCCTGGCGTAAACGGTACGGTGATATAAACACCTGCGGCTTTCGCTGCTTTCTCGATACCAACCCCACCAGCCAGCACGATGATATCGGCCAGTGATGCTTTGTTGGTGGTACGCTGGATAGCCTCCAGAGCCGGTAATGCGCGAACGGCGGCAGCGTTAACGTCCCAGTCGCGCTGTGGAGCCAGCGCCAGACGCGCACCGTTAGCACCGCCACGCTTATCGCCACCACGGAAGGTCGATGCAGATGCCCACGCAACAGAAACCAGTTCGCTGACGGAGAGACCAGAGGCCGCGATTTCCGCTTTCAGGCGCTCAATATCTTCTTTCGATGGGGCGAACACTGGCTGCGGCAGCGGATCCTGCCAAATCAGATCTTCTTTCGGCACTTCCGGGCCAATGTAACGCGCTTTTGGCCCCATATCGCGGTGGGTCAGCTTGAACCATGCGCGAGCAAAAGCTTCGTTGAAGGCCTGCGGATCGTTCAGGAAGCGACGGGAGATTTTCTCGAATTCCGGGTCGAAACGCAGCGTCAGGTCGGTCACCAGCATGGTGGGTTTGCGTTTTTTCGACGGGTCGAACGGGTCAGGCATAATGTCTGGCGCATTCACGGCTTCAAACTGAATAGCACCTGCCGGGCTGCGGGTCTGCACCCACTCGTATTTGAACAGGTTCTCGAAGAAATAGTTGCTCCACTGGGTCGGGGTTTGCGACCAGATCACCTCCAGCCCGGAAGTGATGGCATCTGCGCCAGCGCCGGTACCGAGTGTGCTGGCCCAGCCCAGGCCCTGCGCTTCAATCGGCGCGGCTTCCGGATCGGCACCGACATGGGTCGCCTCACCTGCACCGTGGGTTTTACCGAGCGTATGGCCGCCCGCAATCAGCGCAACGGTTTCTTCGTCGTCCATGCCCATGTTGCCGAAGGTGGCGCGAATAGCCGCCGCCGCTGACAGCGGTTCACCGCTGGCATTAGGCCCTTCCGGGTTAACGTAAATCAGCCCCATTTCGGTGGCGGCCAGAGGACGCTTCGCCAGCGCTTCCGGGTCACGGTGGGTCAGCCAGGCTTTTTCGTCACCCCAGTTTACGTCCATATCCGGTTCCCAGACGTCTTCACGCCCGGCACCAAAACCAAAGGTGCGGAAGCCAGAGTTCTCCAGCGCTACGTTACCCGCGAGGATAAACAGGTCAGCCCAGGAGATTTTTTGTCCGTATTTTTGCTTGATAGGCCACAGCAGACGGCGGGCTTTATCCAGGCTTACGTTATCAGGCCAGGAGTTCAGCGGCGCAAAGCGCTGTTGACCGCGTCCGGCACCACCACGTCCGTCAACGGAGCGATAGGTACCTGCACCGTGCCAGGCCATACGGATAAACAGGCCAGCATAGCTGCCCCAGTCGGCAGGCCACCACGGTTGAGAGTCGGTTAAGAGTGCTTTGAGATCGCCCTTCAGGGCAGCGTAATCAAGTTTGCTGAAGGCTTTGCGGTAATCGAAGTCTTCACCCAGTGGGTTCGAACGGTTGGAGTGTTGGTTAAGAAGATCTACGCGGAGTTGTTTTGGCCACCAGTCGCGGCTTGAGGTTCCTGCCCCCGCGCTCTGGTCATGGCCGCCCTGATGGAACGGGCATTTGCCGATAGATGCCGCTTTATTGGTATCGTCTGACGTGCTCATCGCTATGCTCCCTTTTACAGTGTTACCGTTACGATATACGCCCTTATTGATAAGGTATAGTTGGGATGACCCACAGATTCGATAGATAATTCCGTTCAATTAACCATGTAAAAAACATGGGCTTTGTACGTCAAAGGCAGAATTGCTGATATGGCGGGAAAATAAAACCCTTAGAAATCAAAAAACCCTCCGGAGAGGGCTTTTGCTTGCTTACACGCCAGGTCGAACACCGAGCGTGTGGCAAATCGCGTAACTCATTTCCGCGCGGTTTAGCGTATAGAAGTGGAAATCCTTCACCCCTTCACGACTTAAAATTTTCACCATGTCCATCGCGATATTTGCGCCCACCAGCTTGCGTGTTTCCGGGTCATCGTCCAGTCCCTCGTACATTTTAGACATCCAGAGCGGAATGCGCACGTTGGTCATGTCAGCAAATTTCTTCGCCTGCCTGAAGTTAGACACCGGCAGAATGCCCGGAATAATTTCGACGTCGATGCCCGCAGAGACGCAGCGGTCGCGAAAACGCAGATAGCTTTCCACATCAAAGAAAAATTGCGTGATGGCACGGTTGGCACCGGCATCCACTTTACGCTTCAGGTTGAGCAGATCCGCCTGAGCGCTTTTCGCCTCCGGGTGAACTTCCGGGTAAGCGGCAACGGAGATATCGAAGTCCGCCACGTCTTTCAGCAGTGTCACCAGGTCAGCAGCATACATTTCCGGCTTACCGCTGCCCGGCGGCAGGTCACCGCGCAGGGCGACAATATGACGAATACCGTTGTTCCAGTAGTCCAGGGCAATGGCACGCAGTTCATCGCGGGTAGCGTCGATGCAGGTCAGGTGCGGAGCCGCTTCCAGACCGGTACGCTCTTTAATGCCTTTAATAATACTGTGCGTACGGTCGCGCTCACCGGAGTTGGCACCGTAGGTCACGGAGACAAACTTGGGTTTCAGGCTGCTCAGGCGATCGATAGAGCTCCACAGGGTTTGCTCCATTTCACTGGTGCGCGGCGGGAAAAATTCAAAAGAGACGTTAATCTGGCCGTTTACTTCGGCCAGGCTCTGATTCAGGGCTTCCCGCTGGTTGGCGTGAAAAAAGCTCATACCTTACCTCATCAATCGCGTGTCGTTGTGTGTTGTATTGCGAACTTCTATACGTTTAGACGTCCAGATGTAAAAATGACGGAAAAGCGGAGTGGCGTCAACAGAAATAATCACCAGGAATGGTGAGGAATGTTCAGGGAAGATGAGGGAAATTCATGATGGTGAGACATTCCCTCTCCCACTGGGAGAGGGAACAAGTGATATTACAGCAGCTTAGCCAGACGATTGATGTCGGACTGGATCGCTCCGGCGGTGACATCGCGCCCCGCTCCCGGGCCACGGATCACCAGCGGGTTATCACGGTACCAACGGCTTTCAATCGCAAAGACGTTATCACACGGCAGAAGTGCGGCCAGCGGGTGTTCTGGACGAACCGCCTCCACACCCACGCGCGCTTTGCCGTTTGCCTCAAAACGCGCCACATAGCGCAGCACCAGACCCATCTCACGTGCGGCTTCCAGACGCTGCACCATCTGGTCGTTCAGCTCATCACCATTCTCGAAGAAGTGATCGACAGATCCTTCCTCGCAGCCCGCAGGCACCAGCGACTCCATGCGAACAGCACCAGGCTCAATGTCATAGCCCGCTTCACGCGCGAGGATCACCAGCTTACGCATCACGTCTTTACCGGACAGGTCAACGCGTGGGTCGGGTTCGGTTAAACCTTGCTGCCACGCCTGATCCACCAGGTCGGTGAACGGGACGGTGCCATCGAACTGCAGGAACAGCCAGGAGAGCGTACCGGAGAAGATGCCGCTCAGCGCCAGAATGCTGTCACCGCTTTCAATCAAATCACGCACGGTATGGTTAACCGGCAGACCCGCGCCCACCGTGGCGTTATAGAGCCAGTGACGACCGGTTTTTTCAAACGCATCGTGGATCTGACGGTATTTATCCGTGCTGCTTGCACCCGCCAGCTTATTCGCGCTGATCACGTGGAACCCGTGGCTGGCGAAATCAAGGTACTGATCGGCAAGCTGTTCACTCGCCGTAACATCCAGCACGACCAGGTCGTCGTACGGGTGCGCGCGCATCCACAGGAACAGCGACTCTTCATCCTGCTCAACGGCTTCATCATTAAAGAATGCAAGCGCACGGCTGGCATCCAGACCTTCATAGTTCAGCAGGCTGCGACGACTGTCCACCACGCCCGCCAGCACAAACTCAAACCCGGTACGCGCCGAAAGCGTAATTTGCTCGCGCGCAAACAGCTCCAGCCAGCGGGAACCAATGTTACCTTTACCGAACAGCACCAGGCCGATACGTTTTTCCGCCCGGAACAGGGAAGTATGTAGCCCCTGGATCAGGCTCTCGGTTGGCCCTTTACGCAGAACGGCCACCAGGCTGATGCCCTCTTCCGACTGCCAGGTAAATTCAACTGGCTGGCCTTTCAGTTGCTGCCAGAAACGGTGGCAGTGCAGCGGGTTACGGGTGACGCCTGCGCCCACCATCGCTATCAGTGCCAGCCCCTGACGCAGACGAAGCTCGCCAGGCAAGCCCGCTTCATCAAGAATTTTCAGCGCGCTGTCCGCCACTTCAGCGGTGTAGCAGAACTGCAGCAGTTGGCGGTCATTGTGTACGCCAACGGCCAGCGGACGCACCTGCGCACGCTTCAGGATCAGGTCGATGTCTTTGTGCGCCAGCTTGAAGTCCTGGCCGGCAGGCACCTGGAACTCAATCAGGCAGATGTCGTCGTGGCTGGTGACGATACGCGCCCCGGTACCAGAAGCCAGCACGCGTTCAATGCGTGTGGAACCCTGATCCGGGGTGTAGCTACAGCGAAGCTGCAGGTCGATGTCACTACCGGATACCGGCTGCAGCGTACGGGCGTGCAGAACCGGTGCCGCCAGACGCGCCAGCTCACTGGCTTCGTCGAGACGCAGCAGCGGCAACAGGCAGGCATCTTTCACTTTACGCGGGTCAGCGCTGTAAACACCGGCCACGTCGCTCCAGATGGTGACGCGGGAAACCCCCGCCAGCGCACCGATTTGCGTCGCAGAGTAGTCAGAACCGTTACGCCCAAGCAGCACGGTTTCGCCTGCATTGCTGCGGCTGATAAACCCTGTCACCACAATGCGTTTGCCGGGGTGTTGCACCAGCAGCTGTTGCAGTAGCGGATAAGACAGCCCCTCATCGACCTGCGGCTGCGCGGCACGTTCGGCACGCAGGAAGTCACGCGCATCGAGCCAGGCGGCGTCCACACCAAGGTGTTGCAGCACGGCAGCCATCAGGCGCGCAGACCACACTTCACCGTGGCCGACCACTTCAGCATACACCGCATCGGTAATGCCGCTGTCCAGCAGTGCAGCCAGACGCTCAAGGTCATGAGTAAAGGCGCTAATCAGCCCGTCCGCCACGTCCGCTGGCAGCAAGCCGGCAATCAGCTCGCACTGGTAACGGCGTAATGACTGTTGCACCTGATGCGCAGAAAGGCGATCGGTCTGGCTCAATTTCAGCCAGCTAATCAACTGATTGGTGGTGCTGCCAGCCGCGGAGACAACCATCATGTCACCCGGCTGTGAATACTCTGTCATGATCCCTGCGACACGCAGGTAACACTTCACATCAGCAAGACTACTACCACCAAACTTGTGCAGTTGACGACCCTTCGCCCCTGCCTGCGCTATCACACTCATGATTACCCCTTGGCTGCGATCCGGAAGCCATTTTCCAGATCGGCAATTAAATCTTCAGAATCTTCAATACCGGTAGAGATACGCAGCAGCGTCTCAGAAATACCGGCGGCGGCACGTGCTTCTGGTGCCATACCTGCGTGCGTCATGGTCGCGGCGTGGGAGATTAAGCTTTCCACCCCACCTAAGGATTCCGCCAGCGTAAACAATGACAACCCGCTCAGGAAGCGACGCAGCGTTTGCTCGTCGCCATCCAGTTCAAAACTTAACATCGCACCAAATCCCTTCTGTTGGCGCGCGGCAATCTCATGTCCCTGATTTTCAGGCAACGACGGGTGATAAAGCTTCTTCACCAGCGGCTGCGTTTTCAGGAAATCGACAATTGCCTGAGCATTACGCTGCGCCGCTTCCATGCGCGGCGACAACGTACGAATACCGCGTAACAACAAATAGCTGTCGAAGGCACTTGCGGTGACGCCGATGTTATTGGCCCACCATGCCAGTTCGGTGACAACGTCGGGATCTTTGGCAATCACCACGCCCGCTACCACGTCAGAATGGCCGTTCAGATATTTAGTGCATGAATGCAATACCAGATCTGCACCCAGTGCAAGTGGGTTCTGAAGGGCCGGACTGAGGAAGGTATTATCCACTACACTTATCGCTCCTGCATCCCTTGCGAGCTGACAAATTTTCGCAATATCGACAACACGCAACAATGGATTGCTTGGACTTTCCACCAGCACCAGCTTCGGCTGCTCTGTCAGCGCCTGTTTCAGCGCCTGTTCGTCGTTTTGATCGACAAACAGCACGCGATAGCAGCCACGTTTTGCCAGGCTATCAAACAGACGATAGCTGCCGCCGTAGCAGTCATGCGGGGCAACCAGCAGGTCACCCGGTTTCAGGAACACCGTCGTCACCAGGTGAATGGCAGACATCCCCGTATTGGTTAACACTGCCCCTGCACCGCCTTCCAGCTCCGCCAGCGCGCGTTGGGTAACATCACGCGTAGGGTTACCACGACGCGAGTAGTCATGCGCACGGGGTTCATTAAATCCGGTGAAATTGTAAGTACTGGAAAGATGAATCGGCGGGACAACACAGCCGTACTGCTCGTCATCATTCAATCCGCTACGCACTGCGATGGTGGCCTGTTTACGCGTCATGGTGAAGGCTTCCTGGCTAATTAGGTGAAAAGTCAGGCACCAGAGTAAACACTGAAAGTATGGACGTCAATACATCTGGACATCTAAACTTCTTTGCGTATAGATTGAGCAATGCGCAAATAGCCGTTAAAATTATACGCTTTAGTGCACGCTACAGCGGCAATATCCGTGCCACGGTATCGTCTCTACGGTAAACTACGCAAGATTACGGTTCAAAACGGACGGTTACAGGTTTTGCACCTTTAGATTAATGACTGAGAGGATTAAAGGTATCTCATGGCTGAATGGAGCGGCGAATATATCAGCCCATACGCTGAGCACGGTAAGAAGAGTGAACAAGTAAAAAAAATTACGGTTTCCATTCCTCTGAAGGTGTTGAAGATCCTCACCGATGAACGCACGCGTCGTCAGGTGAACAACCTGCGTCACGCGACCAACAGCGAACTGCTGTGCGAAGCGTTTCTGCATGCATTTACCGGCCAACCGTTGCCGAACGATGACGATCTGCGCAAAGAGCGTAGTGATGAAATCCCGGAAGAGGCAAAGGTGATCATGCGTGAACTGGGTATCGACCCGGATACGTGGGAATACTGAGAAGCAGATACAAAAAAGGCACCTTGCGGTGCCTTTTTTTCGGGAAACTTATTTCGCGCCCGGGATGCTGAAACGCTTGTTGAAGCGGTCAACACGGCCACCGGTTGCAACATCACGCTGCTTACCAGTGTAGAACGGGTGGCATTTGCCGCACACGTCCAGGTTCAGATCGTGACCCACGGTGGAGCGGATCTGGATAGAGTTACCGCAAGAGCAGTTTGCAGTAATCATTTCGTATTTAGGGTGAATATCTTTTTTCATGGGAGAACCTCAGTTAAGGCCGCGTCGCTCTTCCAGCCCTAACGCCAGACACCACGCGATGTTAATAGTATAGGTTTTGACGCTGCATAAAGCGCATCAAAGGCGGCGAATCATACAGAATTTGACCACCGTATGCAAACTGATCCGCACGCTGCTTTCACTAATGTGTATACTAACGCGCCACTTTTCAAGTCAGGAAGATTCGATGCCCGTCGCTCACGTTGCCCTGCCCGTTCCGCTTCCCCGCACCTTTGACTATCTGCTGCCCGACAGCATGAGCGCCAAAGCTGGCTGTCGCGTGACCGTGCCGTTTGGCAAACAGCAGCGCGTGGGGATTGTGGTTTCCGTCAGCGACAAGAGTGAGTTACCGCTTAATGAACTGAAGGCAGTTGTTGAGGTGCTGGACAGCGAGCCGGTTTTCTCCACCAGTACCTGGCGACTGCTGCTGTGGGCAGCGGATTACTATCACCATCCGATTGGCGATGTCCTGTTCCATGCGCTGCCCATTTTGCTGCGCCAGGGTAAGAGCGCCAGCCATGCGCCAATGTGGTACTGGTTTGCCACCGAGCAGGGGCAGGCCGTGGACATCAACAGCCTGAAGCGCTCGCAGAAACAACAGCAGGCGCTGGCAGCGCTGCGCCAGGGGAAAATCTGGCGGTATCAGGTCAACGAGCTTGAAGTCAGTGAAACCGCGCTGCAGGCATTAAGGAAGAAAGGGCTGAGTGAACTGGGTAGCGAAGCCCCCGCCCTTTACGACTGGCGAAACAACTTTTCTGTATCCGGTGACCGTCTGCGCCTGAATACCGAGCAGGCCACCGCCGTGGGAGCCATTCACAGCGCCTCCGATCATTTCTCCGCCTGGCTGCTCGCCGGCGTCACCGGCTCAGGTAAAACCGAAGTTTACCTGAGCGTGCTGGAAAATGTGCTCGCCCAGGGCAAACAGGCGCTGGTGATGGTGCCGGAGATCGGCCTGACGCCACAAACCATCGCCCGCTTCCGCGAACGTTTCAATGCCCCCGTTGAAGTTCTGCACTCTGGTCTGAACGACAGCGAGCGTCTCAGCGCCTGGTTGAAAGCCAAAAACGGCGAAGCGGCGATTGTGATTGGCACCCGTTCGTCACTGTTTACGCCATTTAAAAACCTCGGCGTCATCGTGATAGATGAAGAACACGACAGTTCCTATAAACAGCAGGAGGGCTGGCGCTATCATGCCCGCGATCTGGCTGTGTATCGCGCCCATAGTGAGCAAATCCCTATTATTCTGGGTTCCGCCACCCCGGCACTTGAAACATTGCACAATGTTCGTCAGCGCAAATACCATATGCTGCGCCTGACGCGTCGCGCGGGGAATGCGCGCCCGGCCATTCAGCATGTTCTGGATCTGAAAGGCCAGCAGGTTCAGGCGGGGTTAGCACCTGCGCTAATCACCCGCATACGCCAGCATTTACAGGCGGGCAACCAGGTCATTTTATTTCTTAACCGCCGCGGATTTGCCCCGGCACTGCTCTGCCACGACTGCGGCTGGATAGCAGAATGCCCGCGCTGTGACCACTACTACACCTTCCATCAGGCCCAGCGGCATTTGCGCTGCCATCACTGCGACAGCCAGCGCCCGGTACCGCACCAGTGTCCGTCGTGCGGTTCAACGCATATTGTGCCGGTCGGTCTGGGGACGGAGCAGCTGGAACAGGCGCTTACGCCCTTCTTTCCTGACGTTCCCATTTCGCGTATCGACCGGGACACCACCAGCCGCAAAGGTGCGCTGGAACAACAGTTAGCCGAAGTGCATCGCGGTGGCGCGCGCATCCTCATTGGTACCCAGATGCTGGCCAAAGGGCACCACTTCCCGGACGTCACGCTGGTCGCCCTGCTGGACGTGGACGGAGCACTGTTCTCCGCAGATTTCCGTTCAGCCGAACGCTTTGCCCAGCTTTATACCCAGGTTGCCGGACGTGCCGGACGCGCCGGAAAGCAAGGCGAAGTGGTACTGCAAACGCACCATCCCGAGCATCCGCTACTGCAAACCTTACTGCATAAAGGTTATGACGCATTCGCTGAACAGGCACTTGCTGAACGCCAGACAATGCAGCTTCCCCCGTGGACCAGCCACGTCATCATCCGGGCTGAAGACCATAACAACCAGCAGGCTCCTCTTTTCCTGCAGCAATTGAGAAATCTCCTGCAGGCCAGCCCGCTGGTGGATAATCAGCTGTGGATTTTAGGCCCGGTTCCTGCACTGGCTCCTAAACGCGGCGGACGTTTTCGCTGGCAGATTTTGCTCCAGCACCCTTCACGTATCCGCTTACAACATATCGTCAGCGGCACGCTGGCACTGATCAACACACTGCCGGAAGCACGGAAAGTGAAGTGGGTTCTCGACGTCGATCCGATTGAAAGCTGAAGACGGATCGAAAAAATTTAATACTCCTCACACTTTTTATGAAAATTCTGTAACCGATTCCATTAACAATCTGTAAAAATGGAGACGTCAGAAGTTCGGTGTTCAGGCGAGGAGAAGACGTTGAAGTCCAGGAAAGAGGTTGCTACTGCGACCATGAAAGACGTTGCCCAAAAAGCGAAAGTCTCTACGGCAACAGTGTCCCGCGCATTAATGAACCCGGACAAAGTCTCCCAGGCAACCCGCAACCGGGTGGAACAGGCGGCGCTGGAAGTGGGGTATTTCCCGCAGGCGATGGGGCGTAACGTTAAGCGCAATGAATCGCGCACCATTCTGGTGATTGTGCCGGACATTTGCGATCCCTTCTTCAGCGAGATTATTCGCGGTATCGAAGTGACGGCGGCTGAGCAAGGTTATCTGGTGCTGATTGGCGACTGTGCCCACCAGAACCAGCAGGAAAAAACCTTTATCGACCTCATCATCACCAAACAGATCGACGGCATGCTGCTGCTCGGCTCTCGTTTGCCGTTTGATGCCAGTATTGAAGAACAGCGTAATTTACCGCCGATGGTGATGGCCAACGAATTCGCGCCAGAGTTGGAACTGCCGACCGTTCATATCGATAACCTGACCGCCGCATTCAACGCCGTGAACTATCTCCAGGAGCTGGGGCATAAGCGTATTGGCTGCATTGCCGGGCCGGAAGAGATGCCGCTGTGTCACTACCGCCTGCAGGGCTACGTTCAGGCGCTACGCCGCACGGGCGTCACTGTCGATCCACACTACATCGCGCGTGGCGATTTCACCTTTGAAGCCGGTGGACAAGCGCTGGAAAAACTTCTGGCACTGCCTGAACCGCCTACTGCCGTGTTCTGTCACAGTGACGTGATGGCACTGGGTGCATTATCGTATGCCAAACGTCGCGGCCTGCGCATACCAAAAGATTTATCGATTATTGGTTTCGATAATATTTCGCTTTCAGAATTTTGCGATCCACCGCTCTCAACCGTCTCGCAGCCACGCTATGACATTGGTCGTGAAGCTATGCTTCTTTTGCTGGATCAACTGCATGGTCAGGCAGTTAGCAGCGGCTCACGGTTGCTGGACTGCGAACTGATTGTTCGTGGCACGACTCAGGCATTGACTTAAAGTAAATGCCTTTAGGACACCCTTATCTGGTCAAAGCCCCGCCGCTTAAGTAACATGGCGGGCTGACGAACGAATAAATACAGCGAAACGATAGTGGCACAACGAGATTATGTACGTCGCGGCCAGCCGGCACCTTCGCGACGCAAAAAGAGTAGCTCAAGGAACAAGCAACGTAACCTGCCTGCTGTCTCGCCAGCAATGGTCGCTATTGCTGCGGCTGTACTGGTGGCCTTTATTGGCGGTCTGTACTTTATTACTCACCATAAAAAAGAAGAGTCTGAGGCCCTTCAGGGCAACAAGGTTGCCGGGAATGGTCTGCCGCCAAAACCGGAAGAGCGCTGGCGTTATATTAAAGAGCTGGAAAGCCGCCAGCCAGGCGTTCGCGCACCGACTGAACCGTCCGCCGGTGGTGAAGTGGTGAACCCCAACCAGCTCACCGACGAACAGCGCCAACTGTTGGCACAAATGCAGGCCGATATGCGCCAGCAACCTACGCAGTTGAACGAAGTGCCGTGGAACGAACAAACGCCGGAGCAGCGTCAGCAAACGCTGCAGCGACGTCAGGCCCAGCAACAGATTCAACAACAGCAGTTGGCGCAAACTCAGCCAGTACAGCAGCCTCGTACGCAGCCGCGAGTGACGGAACAACCGTACCAGCAGCCGCAACAACAGACGCGTACGGTGCAGTCGCAGCCTGTTCAACAGCAGCCAAAGACTCAGCCGCAAAAGCAAACGGCTCAGCCTTATCAGGATCTGTTGCAAACACCTGCGCATACCACCGCGCAACAGCCGAAAACGCAGCAGGCCGCACCGGTCACCAAAGAGACCGAAGCGCCGAAGCAAACGGCTGAGAAGAAAGACGAACGTCGCTGGATGGTTCAGTGTGGCTCGTTTAAAGGTGCAGAACAGGCCGAAACGGTACGTGCTCAGCTGGCGTTTGAAGGCTTTGATTCCCGCATAACCACCAACAATGGCTGGAATCGCGTGGTGATTGGCCCGGTCAAAGGCAAAGAAAATGCGGATGGCACGATCTCTCGTCTGAAGATGGCAGGTCACACAAACTGCATTCGACTCGCCTCCGGGGGTTGAAACCCCCAAAATCCCCCCCATCTATCATTCTATTCAGCCCTGAGCACTGGCTCAGGGCTTCTGTTTCCCGATTCTGTAACCAGGGGGTCTGCTCGTGACAACAATTGTAAGTGTACGCCGTAACGGCCAGGTGGTGATTGCCGGTGATGGCCAGGCCACGCTGGGTAATACCGTCATGAAAGGCAACGTGAAAAAAGTCCGTCGTTTATATAACGACAAAGTGATCGCCGGTTTTGCGGGCGGCACGGCTGATGCCTTCACGCTGTTTGAACTGTTTGAACGTAAACTGGAAATGCACCAGGGTCATCTGGTGAAAGCCGCCGTTGAGCTGGCGAAAGACTGGCGTACCGATCGTATGCTGCGCAAGCTCGAAGCGCTGCTGGCCGTGGCCGATGAAACTGCCTCACTGATTATCACCGGTAACGGTGACGTTATTCAGCCGGAAAACGACCTGATTGCCATCGGCTCTGGCGGCCCTTATGCCCAGGCTGCGGCCCGTGCGCTGTTGGAAAATACCGACATGAACGCGCGTGATATCGCAGTGAAAGCGTTGGATATTGCAGGAGATATCTGCATCTATACCAACCACAACCACACCATCGAAGAATTACCGTCTAAAGCGTAAGGATCTCCCATGTCTGAAATGACCCCACGCGAAATTGTCAGCGAACTGAACAAACACATTATTGGCCAGGATAACGCTAAGCGTTCTGTGGCCATCGCCCTGCGTAACCGCTGGCGTCGTATGCAGCTTGATGAAGAGCTGCGCCACGAAGTCACACCGAAAAACATTCTGATGATCGGCCCGACCGGTGTCGGTAAAACCGAAATCGCCCGTCGTCTGGCGAAACTGGCTAACGCACCCTTCATCAAAGTTGAAGCCACCAAGTTCACCGAAGTGGGCTATGTGGGTAAAGAAGTGGACTCCATCATCCGCGATCTGACCGATTCCGCGATCAAGATGGTGCGTGTCCAGGCTATCGAGAAAAACCGCTTCCGCGCCGAAGAGATGGCCGAAGAGCGTATTCTCGACGTGCTGATCCCGCCAGCAAAAAACAACTGGGGCCAGGCTGAACAGCAGTCTGAACCTTCGGCGGCGCGTCAGGCTTTCCGCAAAAAACTGCGTGAAGGTCAGCTGGACGACAAAGAGATTGAGATCGATCTCGCTGCTGCGCCAATGGGTGTGGAAATCATGGCTCCTCCGGGCATGGAAGAGATGACCAGCCAGCTGCAGTCCATGTTCCAGAACCTGGGTGGCCAGAAGCAGAAAGCGCGTAAGCTGAAAATCAAAGAAGCGATGAAGCTGCTGATTGAAGAAGAAGCGGCGAAGCTGGTGAACCCGGAAGAGCTGAAGCAAGATGCTATCGATGCGGTTGAGCAGCACGGTATCGTGTTTATCGACGAAATCGACAAGATCTGTAAGCGCGGCAACGCGTCCGGCCCGGACGTCTCCCGCGAAGGCGTACAGCGCGACCTGCTGCCGCTGGTTGAAGGCTGCACCGTCTCCACCAAGCACGGTATGGTGAAAACGGACCACATCCTGTTTATCGCTTCCGGTGCGTTCCAGATTGCCAGCCCGTCTGACCTGATCCCGGAACTGCAGGGTCGTCTGCCGATCCGCGTTGAACTTCAGGCGCTGACCACCGAAGATTTCGAACGTATCCTGACCGAGCCAAACGCGTCGGTGACCGTACAGTACAAAGCACTGATGGCCACCGAAGGCGTGAATATCGACTTTACCGAGGACGGTATCAAACGTATCGCCCAGGCCGCATGGCAGGTCAACGAAACCACCGAGAACATTGGTGCGCGTCGTCTGCACACGGTGCTGGAACGCCTGATGGAAGATATCTCTTATGATGCGAGCGACCTTAACGGTCAAAGCATTACCATTGACGCAGAGTATGTGGGTAAACACCTGGATGCGTTAGTGGCAGATGAAGATCTGAGCCGTTTTATCCTATAATCGCGGTTACTGCATTCTCATCACTGTTAATGGGGCTGAAAAGCCCCATTTTTATTGGCTAAATAACTATGACTGATATCAGCCGTACTCAGGCGTGGCTCGAAAGTCTGCGCCCTAAAACCCTTCCTCTGGCCTTTGCCGCAATCATTGTCGGCACTGCCCTTGCCTGGTGGCAGGGCCATTTCGATCCGCTGGTTGCCTTGCTTGCACTTGTTACTGCTGGTTTGCTGCAAATTCTCTCTAATCTCGCCAACGACTATGGTGATGCAGAGAAAGGCAGCGATAAACCCGACCGTATCGGGCCGCTGCGCGGAATGCAGAAAGGGGTGATTACCCAGCCGCAGATGAAACGTGCGCTGATTATCACCGTCGTGCTGATTTGCCTGTCCGGTCTGGCGCTGGTGTCTGTTGCCTGTAAAACAACGGCTGATTTCATTGGCTTTATGGTGCTGGGTGTGCTCGCGATTATCGCGGCCATTACCTACACCGTCGGTACGCGCCCTTACGGTTATATCGGCCTGGGTGATATCTCTGTGCTGGTATTCTTCGGCTGGCTGAGCGTGATGGGCAGCGGGTACTTACAGGCACATATGCTCATCCCTGCCCTGTTCCTGCCGGCGACCGCCTGCGGTCTGCTGGCTACTGCGGTACTCAACATCAACAACCTGCGCGATATCGACAGCGACCGCGAGAACGGCAAAAACACGCTGGCAGTCCGTCTGGGGCCGGTTAACGCCCGCCGTTATCATGCGTGTCTGTTGATTGGCGCGCTGGTCTGCCTGGCCCTGTTTAACCTGATCTCCCTGCACAGCCTGTGGGGCTGGCTGTTCGTGCTCGCTGCGCCGATGCTGGTGAAACAGGCTCGCTTTGTGATGCGGGAACTTAGCCCGACGGCAATGCCCCCCATGCTGGAACGCACGGTAAAAGGTGCATTGCTGACTAACCTGTTGTTCGTGCTAGGGATTGTTTTAAGCCAGATACTGAGTTAACTGACAAATATCAATTAACAATTGATGATTTTGCCAACAACGCGTTTCGCACGATATACTGAACACATTCGCAGCAACAGAGCGGTAACCCTATGAAATACGATACCTCCGAGCTTTGTGACATCTACCAGGAAGATGTCAACGTCGTTGAACCGCTGTTCTCCAACTTTGGTGGGCGGTCGTCGTTTGGCGGGCAAATCATCACGGTGAAATGTTTCGAGGATAACGGGTTGCTGTACGATCTGCTCGAACAGAATGGCCGTGGCCGTATCCTGCTGGTCGATGGCGGCGGTTCCGTGCGCCGGGCCCTCATCGACGCCGATCTTGCCCGTCTTGCCATGCAAAACGAGTGGGAAGGCATTGTGGTTTACGGTGCAGTACGCCAGGTCGATGACCTGGAAGAGCTGGATCTCGGCATTCAGGCCATCGCAGCCATACCGGTAGGTGCGGCAGGTGAAGGCATCGGCGAAAGCGACGTGCGCGTGAATTTCGGCGGCGTGACCTTCTTCTCCGGCGACCACCTCTATGCCGATAACACCGGCATTATCCTTTCGGAAGATCCGCTGGATATTGAGTAATACCGTTGTTTTACCGCGATTTTGCGTGAACCATAAAAAAGCCGGGTGGCGTCAACGCTTTACCCGGCTTATTTTCATCTGTATTTCCCGAGAGAAATCAGACTTCTTCCATACGCCCAAGCAGCGCCTGCAGGCGATCCTGCCAGCCGTTCTGCTGTTCACGCAGCTGGTTGTTTTCGCGCTCCAGTTCTTCGCGACCGTGCTGAGCGGTCTGAACTTCCTGCGCCAGGCTGTTATTCTTCTCTTTCAGCTCTTCAATTTCCATTTGCAGCAGCGTGATGGTGTCAATCGCCTGCTGTACTTTCGATTCCAGTTTCTCAAACACTTCTAAAGACATGATGCTACCTCTCCTGAATTGCAAGGCGACGCTTTAACGTAAACGCGCACGACATATACCAACGATTGTATGGAGCACGGCGCTCTGTGTCCAGCAACACACCGCGCAGATCGCGGTTTGCAACACTTTTCGGCCTCGTCCTGGTGCGTTCGCGTCATATACCCCTAAATTGTTAAGCCTTTCGTTAATGAAATGATTCAGCTCACATTCCGTACTGATGCAAAAACGCGCTTTATGGCGCGAAAACGCTCATTTTATTGACGCAGACCACACATTTTAATTTCGATATTTCTCGTTTTTGCTCGTTAACGATAAATTAACACTATGTCTACAGGACATCGTGGCTGTCACGGGCGGCCATGCTAACAATAAACATCAATTTCTTCAGGATTCCGATTATGAGTCAGACATCAACCTTAAAAGGCCAGTGCATCGCCGAGTTCCTTGGTACCGGGTTGTTGATATTCTTCGGAGTGGGCTGTGTCGCTGCACTGAAAGTGGCGGGTGCCAGTTTTGGTCAGTGGGAAATCAGTATCATCTGGGGTCTGGGTGTGGCAATGGCCATTTACCTGACCGCAGGCGTTTCTGGTGCACATCTTAACCCGGCGGTAACCATCGCACTGTGGCTGTTCGCGTGCTTTGACGGACGCAAAGTTGTTCCGTTCATCATTTCTCAATTTGCCGGCGCGTTTTGTGCAGCGGCGTTAGTTTACGGGCTTTATTACAATCTTTTCATCGACTTCGAGCAAGCACATCATATGGTGCGCGGCAGTGTCGAAAGTATTGATCTCGCAGGTATCTTCTCAACGTATCCAAACCCGCATATCAATTTTGTGCAGGCGTTCGCAGTTGAAACAGTGATTACCGCTATCCTGATGGGCGTTATCCTGGCGCTGACTGACGATGGTAACGGCATTCCGCGTGGCCCGCTGGCTCCGCTGCTGATTGGCCTGCTGATTGCCGTGATTGGCGCATCAATGGGCCCACTGACCGGTTTCGCCATGAACCCGGCGCGTGATATCGGGCCAAAAGCCTTCGCCTTTATCGCAGGCTGGGGCGACGTAGCCTTCACCGGTGGCAAAGACATTCCTTACTTCCTGGTACCGCTGTTTGCGCCGGTTGTCGGGGCTGCGCTGGGTGCGTTTAGCTACCGCAAATTAATTGGTCGCCACTTACCGTGCGACACCTGTGTGGAAGAGGAGAAGGAAACAACTTCTGCCGCACAACAAAAAGCTTCGCTGTAATCTGACTACGGGACACATACCATGACCGAAAAAAAATATATCGTTGCGCTCGACCAGGGCACTACCAGCTCCCGCGCTGTCGTAATGGATCATGACGCGAATATCGTCAGCGTGTCACAGCGCGAATTTGAGCAAATTTATCCTCGCCCAGGCTGGGTAGAACACGACCCAATGGAGATCTGGGCGTCACAAAGCTCTACGCTGGTCGAAGTGCTGGCAAAAGCCGATATCAGTTCCGACGAGATTGCCGCCATTGGTATTACCAACCAGCGTGAAACAACCGTGGTCTGGGAACGTGAAACTGGTAAGCCTATTTACAATGCTATCGTCTGGCAGTGCCGTCGTACTGCGGAAATTTGTGAGCAGCTAAAACGCGACGGCATGGAAGAGTACGTGCGTAGCGCAACCGGTCTGGTGGTTGACCCGTATTTCTCCGGCACCAAAGTGAAGTGGATCCTCGACCACGTGGAAGGTTCACGCGAACGAGCAAAACGCGGCGAGCTGCTGTTCGGTACCGTCGATACCTGGCTTATCTGGAAGATGACCCAGGGACGCGTCCACGTGACCGACTACACCAACGCCTCGCGTACCATGCTTTTCAACATCAATACCCTTGAGTGGGATGACAAGATGCTGGACGCGCTGGACATTCCACGCGCCATGCTGCCAGAAGTGCGTAAGTCTTCTGAAGTGTACGGTCAGACCAACATCGGTGGTAAAGGCGGTACCCGTATTCCTATCGCCGGTATCGCCGGTGACCAGCAGGCGGCGCTGTTCGGCCAGCTGTGCGTCAAGGAAGGGATGGCGAAAAACACCTACGGCACAGGCTGCTTCATGCTGATGAACACCGGCGAGAAAGCGGTGAAATCAGAGAACGGTCTGCTGACCACCATCGCCTGCGGCCCACGCGGTGAAGTGAACTACGCTCTGGAAGGTGCGGTGTTCATGGCGGGTGCATCCATTCAGTGGCTGCGTGACGAGATGAAGCTTATCAGCGATGCATTCGACTCTGAATACTTCGCCACCAAAGTGAAAGATACCAACGGTGTATACGTGGTACCTGCGTTCACGGGTCTGGGCGCACCTTACTGGGATCCGTATGCTCGCGGCGCGATTTTCGGCCTGACGCGTGGTGTGAACTCTAACCACATCATTCGCGCCACGCTGGAATCCATTGCCTACCAGACACGTGATGTTCTGGAAGCCATGCAGGCTGACTCCGGTATCCGTCTGCACGCTCTGCGCGTGGATGGCGGTGCGGTAGCCAACAACTTCCTGATGCAGTTCCAGGCCGACATTCTGGGTACCCGCGTAGAGCGCCCGGAAGTACGCGAAGTTACCGCGCTGGGTGCGGCTTACCTTGCCGGTCTGGCCGTGGGCTTCTGGCAGAACCTGGACGAGCTGCAGGAAAAAGCGGTAATCGAACGCGAATTCCGCCCTGGCATCGAAACCACCGAGCGTAACGTCCGCTATAACGGCTGGAAGAAAGCGGTGAAACGCGCCCTGGCGTGGGAAGATCACGAAGAGTAATTTACCCCCACCTAACCTTCTCCCCACAGGGGAGAGGGTTACCCAAACCGCACCCAACGCCACTCTGTGATAAACTTCGTGCAATTCCTTTTGACTGCACGAGTACCTCATGAAACGTGAACTTGCTATCGAATTTTCCCGCGTGACCGAAGCGGCCGCGCTGGCGGGCTATAAATGGCTGGGTCGTGGCGACAAAAACACCGCTGACGGCGCGGCTGTCCATGCCATGCGCATTGTGCTTAACCAGGTCAACATCGACGGCACCATCGTGATTGGCGAGGGCGAGATCGACGAAGCGCCCATGCTCTACATCGGTGAAAAAGTTGGTACGGGCAAAGGTGATGCCGTGGATATCGCCGTCGACCCGATCGAAGGGACCCGCATGACGGCAATGGGCCAGGCCAACGCGCTGGCGGTACTGGCGGTGGGTGACAAAGGCTGTTTCCTCAACGCACCCGATATGTACATGGAAAAGCTGATTGTCGGCCCTGGCGCGAAAGGCGCTATCGACCTCAGCCTGCCGCTGGAAGAGAACCTGCGCAATATAGCCAAAGCGCTGGGTAAACCGCTTAGCGAGTTGACCGTAACGATTCTGGCGAAACCGCGCCATGACGCGACCATTGCGCAGATGCAAAAGCTTGGCGTGCGCGTATTTGCCATCCCGGACGGTGACGTGGCCGCCTCTATTCTGACCTGTATGCCAGACAGCGAAGTGGACGTGCTTTACGGTATCGGCGGTGCACCGGAAGGTGTGGTTTCTGCTGCGGTGATCCGCGCGCTGGACGGCGATATGCAGGCGCGACTGCTGCCGCGTCATGAAGTCAAAGGCGACAGCGCAGAGAACCGCCGTATCGGCGAAGACGAGCTGGCACGCTGTGAAGCAATGGGCATCGAAGCCAATAAAGTCCTCGCTCTGGACGAAATGGCGCGCAGCGATAACGTTATTTTCTCCGCCACCGGTATCACCAAAGGCGATCTGCTGGACGGTATCACCCGCAAGGGCAACATGGCGACCACCGAAACGCTGCTGATCCGCGGTAAGTCGCGCACCATTCGCCGTATACAGTCTATCCACTATCTCGATCGCAAAGACCCGGACGTACAGACCCACATTCTGTAAAACCGTTTGATCGATAGAGCTTTCCGGCCCATATGGGCTGGAAATCTTCACCACAAGTACGGAAGATAGAACAGAGATACAGCACAGGAGAAGATCATGGCGGACTGGGTAACAGGTAAAATCACAAAGATACAATTCTGGACCGATGCGCTATTTAGTCTCACCGTGCATGCTCCCGTCCACCCGTTTACCGCCGGACAATTCGCAAAGCTGGGGCTGGATGTCGACGGCGAGCGCGTGCAACGCGCCTACTCTTACGTCAACGCACCCGACAATCCAGATCTCGAGTTTTATCTTGTCACCGTCCCGGACGGTAAGCTCAGCCCGCGCCTGGCGGCACTTAAACCCGGCGATGATGTGCAGATTGTGAGTGAAGCGGCAGGTTTCTTTGTGCTGGATGAAATCCCGGACTGCGATACCCTCTGGATGCTGGCAACCGGCACCGCTATCGGCCCTTACCTTTCTATCCTGCAGTATGGCAAAGACCTTGAGCGCTTCAAAAACATCGTGCTGGTTCACGCCGCGCGCTATGCTGCCGACCTAAGCTATCTGCCACAGATGCAGGCGCTGGAACAACAGTATGGCGGGAAATTGAAAATTCAGACCGTCGTCAGCCGGGAAACCGCAGCAGGTTCGCTGACGGGTCGTGTACCGGCGTTGATTGAGAGTGGTGCACTGGAAGCGGCGGTGGGCTTGCCGATGAATACCGAAACCAGCCACGTCATGCTGTGCGGTAACCCGCAGATGGTTCGGGACACGCAGCAGCTCCTGAAAGAGACCCGGCAGATGACAAAACATCTTCGCCGTCGACCGGGCCATATGACCGCCGAACACTACTGGTGATCAGCGGTACTTCACCTCAAGGGTATCTTTACCGTATTTGTTCTCGCTCTGGGTGCCGATAAACGCGCCCAGATCGACAACCATCATCACAAAGATAATGGTCGGCAGTAGCCTGCCCACCACCCAGGGGAGGATGGACGGAAGCATCGACCAGTTCCCCGCCACCAGCATCCACGCCACAATAATCAGAAATGCCCACGCACCGGAACGACCGCGATCGTGCAGGCGTTTCACCACCACAGCGGCTGTTGGCCACAACAGGCACACCAACGCAAATGCCGCCGTCTGCGTACTCAGCCACGCGTTATAGGCAATGAAAAAAAGGAGCAACATGGCGACAATCCACGTCACCATCCAGATCCAGAAATCACGGCGTCCAATACGCCCTTTGAATGAAAACAACCACTGCTGTATGGTCATGTAAGGTTCCTTATTATCGTATGGTGCGCATTTTACCCTGGAGTTGTGACCTTTTGACAAGCCGACCAGATATCGATTTAATCATGAGCCATTACGGCCAGGGGCAATATTGATGAAAAGTTCGGTACATTCTCTTTTGCTGTGTTTCGCCATGCTGAGCGCTGGCTTTTCCCTGCATGCTGCCGAAACATCTGCCCCAACGACTGCGCCCTACCTGTTGGCAGGAGCACCGTCATTTGATCAATCCATCAGCCAGTTTCGCGAAGCCTTTAATCAGGCCAACCCAAAGCTGCCACTGGATGAATTTCGCTCTATTGATAGCGCCCGCGATACCCCCACTCTGACTCGTGCTGCCAGCAAGATTAACGAGAATTTATACGCGTCTACTGCGCTGGAGCGCGGGACGCTAAAAATCAAAAGCATGCAGATAACCTGGTTACCGATTCAGGGGCCGGAGCAAAAAGCCGCGAAGGCGAAAGCACTCGAGTACATGAGCGCGGTTTTGCAGGTCTTTACGCCCGCGCTAACGAAAGCACAAAGTCAGCAAAAGCTGCAAAAACTCCTGACCGCCGGTAAAAACAAGCGCTACTACACCGATACCGAAGGTGCTATTCGCTATGTTGTGGCAGATAACGGCGAAAAGGGACTGACCTTCGCAGTTGAACCGATTAAGCTGGCACTATCAGACTCACTCGGAGGGGCGAATTAATGACAAAAAGCAAAGCCTTTCAGGGGAAAATCTCTATACTGATTCACAGACCATGCTGCCCGTCAGGGTGGCCATATTCCTTAATTCGCTTATTTAGCGTGGAGAATTGAAATGCGACATCCTTTAGTGATGGGTAACTGGAAACTGAACGGCAGCCGCCACATGGTAAACGAACTGGTTGCGAACCTGCGTAAAGAGCTGGCTGGCGTGACGGGCTGTGCGGTTGCCATCGCTCCGCCGGATATGTACCTGGATCTGGCTAAACACGCCGCTGACGGCAGCCACATCGTTCTGGGTGCTCAGAACGTTGACGTTAACCTGTCTGGTGCGTTCACCGGTGAAACCTCCGCTGAAATGCTGAAAGATATCGGTGCGAAATACATCATCATCGGCCACTCTGAGCGTCGCACCTATCACAAAGAATCCGACGAATTCATCGCGAAGAAATTCGCTGTGCTGAAAGAACAGGGTTTGATCCCGGTTCTGTGCATCGGTGAAACCGAAGCAGAAAACGAAGCCGGTAAAACGGAAGAAGTTTGTGCACGTCAGATCGACGCCGTGCTGAAAACTCAGGGCGCGGCAGCGTTCGAAGGCGCAGTTATCGCTTACGAACCAGTCTGGGCTATCGGTACCGGCAAATCAGCAACCCCAGCGCAGGCTCAGGCGGTTCACAAATTCATCCGTGACCACATCGCTAAAGCAGACGCAAAAGTGGCTGAGCAGGTTATCATCCAGTACGGCGGTTCTGTAAACGCAGCTAACGCTGCTGAGCTGTTCACCCAGCCAGACATCGACGGCGCACTGGTTGGCGGCGCATCCCTGAAAGCTGACGCTTTCGCGGTGATCGTTAAAGCGGCAGAAGCGGCTAAACAGGCTTAATCGCCTTTGCGGCGGGTGGCGCTTCGCTAACCCGCCCTACAGGATCGCAGGCCCGGTAAGCGTTAGCGCCACCGGGCTTTTTTTATAAACGTCCCAGCACGCTAAACCACAGATAATCCAGCGGCAACAGTACCAGATACGTTGCGATCGCCAGCGCCAGACAGAGCGACATCCCCGCCCTGGCAGGCACCTTTCCTAACCCCATAGCCACCACAATTGGCGATGCCTGATATGGCAACAGCGGCGTGGAATAACCCAACACCTGAATCATGATCACCGAGAGCAGCGGGAATCCGGTGGCGTCAGAGAAACTCTGTGCCAGTGTGGTATACAGCGCCGGAACGCCGTTGGCGGTCATAATAAAGTTGAGCGCCGTGGTGATCCCGGTAAGTGCCAGGAAGCTGGTGAACGGCCTGTCGGCATCCAGCGGCATAATATGCAGCAATTCCTCACCTACCGCCGAACCGATGCCGGTTTGCGTCACCACAATCGCCAGCCCAAGAATCCCCGCTACGTAAATGCAGGTGCGCATATTCACACCCGCCGCGAACTCTTCGCCCGTGATAAAACCAATGCGTGGCAGCAACACAATGACCGATGCCACCAACCCGGTCCACGCAGGCCCGATACCGTGCCAGCTCTCCGTCACCCACATCACCAGTACCACCGCCAGCAGCCAGGCGAGACGTTTTTCGTCACGCCCCATCGGTTCAGACGGAGCCAGGTCGTGCGGGGGTTTTGGGCTGCCGGGGAAAAGCCAGCAGATCAGGCCAATCAAAATCACCCCTTTGAGAATACCGAGTACGGGGGTGTGGAGTAGCAGATAGGACACATAGTTGAGATGAATACCGTACGAACCTTCCGCCGCACCACTCATCACCAGGTTGGGTACGTTAGCGGGCAGGATAGTTGCCGAAAGCTGGAAAGTACCGAACCCGACGGCCAGTGCCAGACCAAACCAGGCGCGCGAGCCGTCAGCGATGCTGGCCCGTTTTGCCATCGCCGCAACGATTGGCATCAGCAGCGCAATACGCCCCATGTTCGACGGCATCACAAACGCCAGTGCATAACTCAGCAACACCACGCTTGCCACCATCTGCACCCAGGAATCGGTGAGCTTTGCCGACAGCGCCCGCGCGGCTCTGTCCGCCAGACCGGTTTTGCGGATCGCCACGCCAAGCACAAAACCGCTAAACACCAGCCAGAATGCGGACGAGGCAAAACCGCCAAAGATCACCTCCGGTGGGGCGATTTTGGCGGTCATTGCCGCAGCAAAAAACAGCAGTGCGGTGATAAATTCCGGTAACAGAGACGTCGCCCACAGCACGATGGTGACGCCAACAATCAATGAGGGTAGTAGCAGAGGGTAACTTAACCAGAGCGACATGCCTGTCTCCTGTCGTTTTTTTCAGCAAGTCTACGGTGACAGGCAGGACGAGTAAACGCTATTTATAGTGGGGTCACTTCAGAATATTGCATTGATGATCCTGCAATTCCTCTGCCGAGGCCCGGTTAAGCATCAGCACGTTACGCTCGGTCGCCAGCAACACAAATGAGCCGTCCGACTGCTGCGCCATCGCCAGCGCAAAGCGTCCCATGTGATCGCGTGCTTCCGGCAGTTCTTCCGCCAGCATCATAAACGGGCTGCGTTGCACCAGCTCATTTTCCGTCACCCGACGGGCAAGATACTCATGCCCTTCCAGTCCACCGGGAAGCGGCAGCCACTGGGTGCTGATTTGCCCCTGGCTGGCATCGAGCTTCGCGCGCACGTCTGGCCGCAGGCAGGAGATGTGAATATGGAAATGGTTCTGCGTGCGCCCGGTTGGGGAATTGATGGTCAGTGAAATGGCACTGTCGGGCACGTCAGAACCACGTTTAAGGCGCATAAAACTACGTGACTGCCACGCCAGCCAGAAGAAGTTCGGTGTGTGGGGCTCGGTCAGGAGCGGGCTTTCTGTGCCGTTGATGCGGTACGTCGGCATCAGCAGATATTGCAGCGGCCCGTTACGGTCTTTGAACACGACATAGCCCGCGTCAGGTTTCACCTGCGCGCACGGTGCCGGGTTACGATGCTGCAGCTGATTAGGGGTCAGTTTGGATATCGAAAATTATTGTACGTTAAGCTCATTTTTTAATCATTTCTGGTTTTTTTGGAAACGTAATATTCTGGATGTTAAGACGGTCATGCGGGGACATTGAACACAGATAATCATGTCCAGGTACGAACGTCCCATATAGAGTGTGAGCATTGATCGTGCTGTATTTTCGTTTATAGTAGATAGATTCTGTATCATACAGAGCACGTGGTCAGCACTAAAGTACATTACGCTGACTTATTCTGTTCACTGAGGGCTGAGTACCTGCTTTCAAGGATTTATCTGCTGATCATGCGCATTACGCCACCCTGAGTTTTCCCTTCCTCCGCCGTACTGAGCGAGCCTCAGAACGCACGTAATAACATCCCGTCTGCGGATGTGTTTTATCGTATTTGAAACTTATGTCCTCCGGGGCTAACTACATCTAAAAACTGAGAAATTACTATGTTGCTGTCCTCGACGCGTAAGGACTGGCTGGGTAACGTCCGTGGTGACGTGCTGGCTGGTATTGTTGTCGCGCTCGCACTCATTCCAGAAGCGATCGCCTTTTCCATTATTGCCGGTGTTGACCCTCAGGTGGGGCTTTACTCCGCTTTCTGTATCCCGCTGATTATGGCCTTCTTTGGTGGTCGCCCGGCGATGATATCTTCATCAACGGGGGCAATGGCGCTCCTGATGGTGACCCTGGTGAAGGATCATGGACTACAGTACTTACTGGCTGCCTCCGTACTGACCGGCGTATTCCAGCTGATAGCCGGTTATCTTAAACTCGGCGGGCTCATGCGCTACGTCTCACGCTCCGTGGTGACCGGATTCGTTAATGCACTCGCGATCCTGATTTTCATGGCGCAGTTACCTGAGCTCACCAATGTGACCTGGCATGTTTATGCTATGACGGCAGTAGGGCTCGCCATTATCTACCTCTTCCCGTATCTGAATAAAACAATCCCCTCACCCCTTGTCTGTATCGTGGTGCTTACGGCGATTGCCATATGGCTGCATCTGGACGTGCGTACGGTCGGGGATATGGGCAAACTGCCTGACAGTCTGCCGGTCTTCCTGGTGCCGGATATCCCGCTGAATCTTGATACGCTCCTGATTATTCTCCCTTACTCCGCAGGCCTCGCCATTGTAGGGTTACTGGAATCAATGATGACAGCCACGATTGTGGACGATATGACGGATACCCCCAGTGATAAAAACAGGGAATGCAAGGCTCAGGGCATCGCTAATATCTGCACCTCATTTGTCGGGGGAATGGCGGGCTGTGCAATGATTGGTCAGTCTGTTATCAACGTGAAATCCGGCGGTCGGGGCCGTCTGTCCACCCTCACTGCCGGTGTGGTCCTGCTGTGTATGGTAGTCTTTCTCAGGGACCTGGTCTCGCAAATCCCTATGGCCGCGCTTGTCGCCGTAATGATCATGGTTTCGATTGGTACCTTTTCATGGCGTTCAGTTACCGACCTTAAAAGCCATCCCATTTCTACCAGCGTGGTGATGCTGGCAACAGTGGTGGTGGTGGTGGCCACTCATAATCTGGCATTCGGGGTACTGACCGGTGTGCTTATCGCTTCCCTGAATTTTGCCACTAAAGTGGCGCGTTTTCTGGCTGTCTCTTCAGAACTCAGGGAAGAGTCCCGGCTCTATAAGGTCACCGGGCAGGTGTTCTTTGCCTCCGCCGACCGCTTTATGGCGTATTTTGATTTTCGCGAAGCTGCAGAGAAAGTTGTCATTGATGTTACGCATGCCCATTTCTGGGATATCACGTCGGTCAGCGCACTGGATAAGGTGGTTATTAAATTCCGCAGAGAAGGAACAGACGTTGAGATCCGCGGGATGAACGAAGCAACCCGTACTATCGTTGATCGCTTTGGTGTTCACGATAAACCCGAAGAAATCGAAAAACTGATGGGAGGTCATTAATGTCAGGAATTAATGCTATGGACAACACCGTTATTGCCTGCGTGGATGGATCGTCATCAACACGCGCCGTGTGTGAGTATGCAGCCTGGATTGCCGGGAAGCTTGACGTTCCTCTTGCCCTGCTGCATGTGCTTGAAAAAAATGAACAACCGGCAGTTTCTGACCTTACGGGGGCTATCGGTATTGACAGCCGGGAGCAACTGACGCAGGACCTTGTCCGAATAGAAGGGGAGCGTAACCGCCTGCTGATGACTCAGGGACGCGCCATTCTTGCCGGATGCACGGAACTGCTCAGCCAGATCGGTATCCCGGATGTTCAGCAACTTCAGAAACATGGCGCACTGGATATCATCCTGGCTGACCTGAAGGGTATTCGTATGATAGTGCTCGGTCGCCGGGGAGCACAGAACCCGGTTGGCAGCAATCTGGAGAGCATTATCCGCCTGCAGAAAAAGCCGGTAATGATTGTACCTGAAACTTTTTCTGTACCTTCAAGAGTCATGTTTGCGTTTGATGGCAGTGAGGAAAGCCGGAGAAACCTGCGTCGACTGACGCTCAGCCCTCTGCTGCAGAGCCTGGAATGTCATATCGTAATGGTTAACGGCGATGCTCATACCCTCGAAGAGGCAAAGCGTAGTCTGCAGTGCGCTGGCATCAGTGCGATATCCCGGTTAGCTGAAGGACGCTCGGTAACGGAGGCGCTTTGTCGTTACGCCGCAGAAAACGGCGTGGATTTGATTGTCATGGGGGCATATGGGCACTCTTCCCTGCGACGTTTTTTCATCGGCAGTAACACAACTGCGATGCTCGAACAGACCAGAGTCCCGCTGTTAATGCTCAGATAAGTCGGAACCCGGAGGAAACTCCGGGAAAACTTAATTCCAGACTGGCATTAAAACCCTGAGTCGGGAAGAAAAGGCGACATTATGAAGAAAATCCTTATGATTGATGAAGTTCTTGCGCTTGCCCGGCTTAGCCAGGTTGCATTTGATAAACCCATAAAATATATGGATGACACGGATGCTGAACTCATCGCTCGTTTTAAAAAAACCATCACACCAGAACTTATTGAGCAGATGTGTCTCAGAATACTTGAGCTTGAAGCGAAGTTTCAGACTTTAAACGAATAAGCGTCAGGAATATGATAACTAAAGGCTGAACAGGGACTGCAGTAAGACGGCCAGCGGTCAGAGAGCAAAAAACGGACCTGAACTGACTGTGATAAGTGAGATATCAGAGTGTAAACTTTACCTGCTGTGGCGGAGCTCCGCGACAGAGATGAAGGTATACCTTCATCTCTGGGTCTGAACTTTTCATTAAAAAAGGGGCTGCCGGGAGTCCTCTACAGAGATCAGAGCTTGATATTTCAGGCAATGAACGAACAGGAATTATTTCCCTGCCTGCAGGTCAGAGCCAGCTTTCGATAATGTCTCTTGATGGTATTCCTCCAGTATGTACAACGATGTTATCAACGACAACCGCCGGGGTCGCCATCACTTTGTGTTTCATTATTTCAGACAGTGACTCCACTTTTTCAAGCTGAATAGCGACGCCTCTCTCATCAGCCACCTGCTGGATAAGGCGGATGGTTGTTTTACAACCGGAACAGCCTGTACCCAGTACTTTTACATGCTTCATTTTATAATCCTCTTCAGGGAATTAACGGGAATACAACGTTAAAAATCCAGCCAACCAGTGTGAAAGAGGTCAACAACAGCAACAGCAGGGTGCACAGTAATTGCCACTTCATCACCTGTTTGAGCAGAATGAACTCAGGAAAGCTGGCAGCCACAGTGCTCATGCAAAAAGCCAGAGTTGTCCCCACTGGCAGGCCGTTCGTGATCAGACTCTCCATCACAGGGATCACACCGGTAGCATTGGAATAGAGAGGTATGCCAACCAGCACAGCTACAGGGACAGTCCACCACTGACCGGCACCGAGATGCGACGCGATCCATCCGTCGGGCACAAATCCATGCAATGCCGCACCAAGTCCTACTCCGAGAATGACCCAGAGCCAGACACGCTTAAAAATGGTGAGAGTTTCCTCTTTAGCAAAGGCATGTCGCTTTGAGAGAGGCATATGCGGTGCCATGGTAGATTGTCGGATCTCATCAGTTTGATGTTGCTGCCCGTCTCTGAGGGCATCGGCGGCAAAATCGGCTAACCAGCGTTCGGCCTTAATCCGATCAAGAAAAGCACCGCCAGCCATACCAACAGCCATTCCGACAGCAATATAAATGAGCGTGAACTTCCATCCGAGCAGGCTGACCAGAAGCAGGACGGCGACTTCATTGATAAGGGGGGATGTGATGAGAAAGGCCATGGTAATCCCGAGGGGGATACCAGCCGAAGTAAACCCCAGAAATACCGGGATACTTGAGCAGGAACAGAACGGAGTAACGGCGCCAAAGCAGGAGCCCAGTAAATACCCCATTCCACGGTGCTTACCTGCAAGATAGTTTCTTACCCTCTCAATATCCAGCGAGGCCCGTAGTATGGCCACAAAGTAGATCATGACCAGCAAGAGAACGAAAATTTTGCTCACGTCTTCGACAAAAAAGTGGATCGCCTCCCCGAGTTTGGTTGCAGGACTCAGACTAAGGCATTCATAGACCAGCCAGGTGGCAAAATCAGTGAAAATCTGGAACATAACGGACAGGCCTCACGACGGTTGTTTTTCGGGAAGACGCTGTTTGACAGAAAAGGATGCAGTTTTTTTCGATTTATTTCATTTGCTGAGAAATGTTATTGAACAGGATTTCACTGCAATAGCTTATCGGTAACCCCAGAAGGGGAAACAGATTCTTCACTTGGGAGTGAAACAACATACCCGACCATACTCATCCAGTCTGATCTGGCAATTGCTGGAAAGTTTCCTATGCAGCCTATCCCTCGCCCGGGATAAACGCGATTTGGTTGCCGCAAGTGTCAGACCATTTCGGTCTGCAAAATCAGCCTGTTTCATCCCCTCAAGATCACAGAGCGTAAGGATAATCCGATCAGACTCTGCCATTTTATCCAGGATGCGGAGCAGACAACCAGCCAGTGAGTCGACAGTTTCAGGCGTATTATCCGGCAATGATAAATCATCGTGGAGAGGCATAAATGGACGCTGCTGGCGGCTTTTATCAATAAGCAGATGCCGGGCAACCTCAAACAGCCAGGCTCTGGCATTCACGATGGCACAGAATTTCCCATGTTGTCGTATTGCCCGGAGAAAGGTTTCCTGTATCAGATCATCAGCATCAGCCTCATTACCCACTTGTCTGAGTAACCAGCAAAGAAGTTCGTGTTCATGCTTCTTCCACGCCTTCATAAGGCAAGGCGGCGTGCCGTTCAGTTGCTCCATTTATGACTCTCTCGTTAAATACACCGCATAGCGGGAGGATATTGGTTCTGATGCTGTCGGGGATGGGGTCCGGGAACTGTCGGTGCCATGATGATGTGATGGACTGATAGCATCCGATCAGTTATCCACCTTTCGGAAACCTCTTCCTGCAACAGGGTATGCTGTCTTGTGTTCAGTATCATGCAGTAAACCGTCATGCGCAATACCATCAATTTCCGCGCATTCGGTTCCGGATAAAACGTCAAAAAAGCGGTCCGGAATCTGCCTGATAAGCCAGCTAGGGGACGTCTCAGAAAACGGAAAATAAAGCACGTTAAGCCCATTGCAGACTCTAGATATTGACGAGTACGTCGGGTTTTCTCTTGTTTGAGTTGCCTCTTGTGGTAAGATAGTAATTAATTACTATCTTACAAGGAGTGCTCGTGGACACCCATCCAAAGCATCTGCCGGCCGATGAACGTCGTGCCGTAACTGTCGAGTCCGTCGTGGCGCTTGCCGGTTCACAAAACCCAAGCGAGATAACCACTGCGGCTATCGCTAAACACATGAACTTGACCCAGGGTGCGCTGTTTCGGCACTTCCCGAACAAGGAAGCCATTTGGCAGGCGGTCATGGAGTGGGTAGCAGAGCGCCTATTAGCCAGAATCGATCGATCCGCACAAGGAATCGAGTCGCCCTTGGCAGCCATGGAGGCGATGTTCATGAGTCATATCGAATTCGTAGCTGAGCACCCAGGCGTGCCAAGAATGATGTTTGGTGAGCTTCAGCGTGCCGAATCGACACCGGCCAAGCGCATGGTGCAAACCTTGATTCAGCGCTACGGCGAACGTTTGCATCGTCTCATCGAGAAAGGCAAGGCCAGCGGCGAGTTGTCTCCCTCGCTTGACAACGAGGCGGCGGCAACGCTGTTCATTGGCACGATCCAGGGCTTGGTCATGCAATCGCTGTTGGCGGGTGATGTGGGACGTATGCACCGCGATGCGCCGCGCGTCTTTGCAATTTATCGGCGTGGCATAAGGAGTGCGCAATGAAAAAGTTACCCTTGCAAGGCCGCACCCTGGCACTGCTTGCCGTCATCATTCCTTTGCTGGTGCTTTTTATTTATGTCGGTCTGCGATCAGGGCCGCTCGCCCCGGTCGCTGTGACGGTGGCAAGCGTGGAATCACGGGCTATCACACCGGCGCTGTTCGGCATCGGCACGGTGGAGGCGCGCTACACCTACAAGATCGGGCCGACGTTTGCCGGGCGCGTCAAACGCCTGGAGGTGCATGTAGGCGACCAGGTCAAGGCCGGACAGGTGCTCGGCGAGATGGAGCCGGTCGACCTTGATGATCGGGTGCGCTCACAGGAGTCTGTATTCAAGCGGGCGGAAGCGGCTTTGCGCGAGGCAGAAGCCCGGCAAGCCTACGCGCAAACCCAGGCGCGCCGCTATGAGCAATTGTTTGCGGTGCGCTCGACCAGCGAGGAAATCGTCACCACCAAGCGGCAGGAACTGCAGATCGCCGATGCCGCCCTATCCGCCGCTCGGGAAGATATTGCCCGGGCACGCTCCGACCGCGAAGCACTCGTCGCGCAGCGGAGCAATCTGCGCCTGATCGCGCCGGTCGACGGTGTAGTCGCCGTGCGCGATGCCGATCCCGGCACGACCATCGTCGCGGGCCAGGCCGTGGTGGAAGTGATCGACCCCAAGAGTTTGTGGATCAATGTGCGCTTCGACCAGATCAGCGCATCGGGGCTGGCTGGGGGGCTGCCGGCTCATATCGTCCTGCGTTCGCGTGGTGGCCAGACCTTGAAAGGTCGCGTGCTGCGGGTGGAACCCAAGGCCGACGCGGTAACCGAGGAAACGCTTGCCAAGGTGACATTCGATAACAAACCAGAACCTTTGCCACCAGTGGGTGAACTGGCCGAAGTCACGGTTGACTTGCCGGCGCTCCCGGCCGCTCCACTGATCCCCAACGCTGCCGTCCAGCGTGAAGGCGATAAAGTTGGTGTCTGGCAAATCGTGGATGGTGATCTGCATTTCTCCCCGGTCAAGCTCGGCACTTCCGACCTCAATGGTTACGTGCAGGTGCGCGAAGGGCTCAAGAATGGGGACCAGGTTGTGACCTATAGCGAAAAGGCACTGACGGCGCGCAGCCGCATCCATGTGGTCGAGCATATCCCGGGAGTTTCACGATGATCAGCCTGGCCGGCCGCGACATTCTCCATGCCTGGGGGAAATTCGTCTTCACCGGCATCGGTCTGGGTCTGCTGATCGGCGTCACCCTAGTCATGGCTGGGGTGTACCGAGGCATGGTGGACGACGGCAAGGCGTTGCTCGACAACAGTGGCGCTGACCTTTGGGTGGTGCAAAAGGATACTCTGGGTCCTTATGCGGAGTCGTCCAGCCTCAACGATGACGTGTATCGCGCCATTCTCGCCATGCCGGGAGTCTCACAGGCAGCGAACGCGACCTACCTGACCATGCAGGTACGCAAGGGCGAGAGTGATGTACGCACCATGGTGGTCGGCATCGCGCCCGGTGCGTTGGGGGCTACACCCGGATGGCCTCCTTATCTCGTCGCTGGACGCCAGATCACGCGCGGTCACTACGAGGCTGTGGCCGACATCGCCACCGGCTTCAAACTGGGAGATCGTCTTGCCATTCGCCGCAATCATTACACCGTCGTGGGGCTGACACGGCGCATGGTGTCGTCCAGCGGCGACCCGATGGTATTCATTCCGCTCAAAGATGCCCAGGAGGCCCAGTTCCTCAAGGACAACGATGCCATCTGGCAAAGCCGGCGTCGCACCGAAGCCAACCCGGTCTTCAATCGACCCGGTGATCCAGGTTTGCTGGATGCCGTGATTGCTTCACAGAGCAGCAACGCGTTCGTCAATGCCGTGCTGGTCACTCTGAAACCTGGTCATGCGCCGGACGAGGTTGCCGAATCCATCCAGCGCTGGAAGCGTTTGACGGTCTACACCCGGGCACAGATGGAAGACATCCTCGTCGGCAAGCTGATCGCCACCTCGGCCAAGCAGATCGGCATGTTCCTTGTGATTCTGGCCATCGTTAGCGCGGCCATCGTTGCCTTCATCATCTATTCGCTGACGATGGACAAAATCCGTGAGATCGCGGTGTTGAAGCTCATCGGCACACGCAACCGAACCATCGCCGCGATGATCATGCAGCAGGCGCTCGCCCTGGGCGTGATTGGCTTCGTGGTCGGCAAGATCACAGCCACCTTTTCAGCACCGGCTTTTCCAAAATATGTCCTGCTCACGCCAATGGATTCTGTCGCCGGTTTTTTTGCCGTGCTCGTGATCTGCGTTCTAGCTAGCCTCGTCGCCATTCGCATAGCACTCAAGGTCGATCCGGCCGAAGCCATTGGAGGTTGAGATGAGTGGCAAAGGGATACACATCGAAAGTTTAAGCAAGCGGTATGGCGATGGTGACACCGCTGTCTTTGCCTTGAGAGACGTGAATATGCATGTTGCGCCTGGTGAAGTGGTGGGACTGATCGGCCCTTCCGGGTCCGGCAAGAGCACGCTGCTCAAGTGTCTGGGTGCGGTGATCGAACCGACCGCCGGTCGCATGACGCTGGGCGATGAAGTGATCTACGCCGATGGCTGGAAAGTCCGCGACCTGCGCGCCTTACGGCGTGACAAGATCGGTTTCGTTTTCCAGGCGCCGTACCTGATTCCGTTTCTCGATGTCACCGACAACGTGGCGCTGCTGCCGATGCTTGCAGGCGTCGCGAATGGAGAGTCGCGCGCGAAGGCACTGGAATTGCTCACAGCGCTTGATGTGCAACACCGAGCTCGCGCAATGCCCTCGCAACTCTCCGGTGGCGAGCAGCAACGGGTCGCCATCGCGCGCGGACTGGTCAATCGTCCGCCGGTGATCCTGGCCGATGAACCCACTGCGCCGCTGGATTCCGAGCGCGCCATGGCTGTAATCCGCATCCTCAACGACATGGCCCGGAAGTTCGAGACCGCCATCATCGTCGTCACCCATGACGAAAAGATCATCCCCACATTCAAGCGCATCTACCACATCCGCGACGGCGTGACCCATGAGGAAGCTGGCGAAGGGCGGGAGTTCGAATGAGAGAACGATTGAATTACAGGAGAATTTCATGACCCACCGCAAACACAGCCACGCGTTTGGAACTATCACCCTGACCGTTACGGCCTGCCTGCTTTTATGGGGTTTCCAGTTGCCAGCTTGGGCTGGTGACGCTACCCAGGTTGAGCCACTGGCGCTACGCAAGATCATGCAGGAACTCGGGCGCAACATGCAGGCTATTACCGGTGCGATTTCGCAGGAGGAATGGGTTCAGGTCGTTCAGCTCGCCCCAAAAGTTGCTGCACACCCCGAGCCACCGCTTACTGAAAAAATGCGCATCCTTGCTTACCTCGGCGCTGATGCGACCAAGTTCAGAAACTTTGACGCGCAGACTCACGAGGCGGCGCTGGCCATGAAGCTGGCTGCTGTGAGCAGCGACGGCAAGGCGGTGATCCAATCATTCGCCCACGTGCAGGAAAGCTGCTTGGGCTGCCACCAAGCTTTCCGTAAACCTTTCGTGGAGCATTTTTATGGAGCACGCTAAAACATGCCAGCGCCCCATCAGCCTCGAAAGACGGCTTGCGGCAACTTACCTGGTAGCTGGTCTGGTCACCGCCGGTCTGGCCGGCTGCGCCGCCGGCCCTGATTTTCAGCGTCCCACCGCACCCGATGTGGCTCGCTACACTGCAACACCGGTAGCTGATAGAACCGTGTCCGCTCCCACGCAGTTCGGCGAAACACAACGTCTAGTCGAAGGGCTTCCGATCGAAACGCAATGGTGGCAAAGCTTGGGTTCATCCGCACTCGACGGACTGATAAACGAAGCTTTCCATGTCAGCCCGACGCTGGCGAGCATCAGCGCCAATTTGCGACAGGCGCAGGAGCTTCTTGCCGCACAGGCGGGCTCGACGCAATATCCACAGGTAGATGTCGCACTGGGATCTCAGCGCCAGCAAATGAGTCCCAGTAGCCAAGGGTTGAGCGGAGACGCACGTCAATTCAGCCTCTACAACGCCAGCGTTGGCGTGCATTACAACCTCGATCTGGCTGGCGGCAACCGGCGCGCACTCGAAGCCTTGGCTGCTCGCGCCGACTACCGTCGCTTCGAACTGAATGCTGCGCGCCTGGCCCTTGCCGGCAACATGGCAACCGCTGCCATAACCCGAGCACGCCTCGCCGCGCAACTAGAAGCCACTACTGCCATTTTGCGCGTGCAGGATGAGCAACTGCGCCTAGCCCATGAACGCGTGCGTATCGGTCAGGCCTCACCTGATGAAGCGTTGAGCCTACAAGCTCAGGCGGAGCAAACGCGGGCAGAACTGCCTGCGCTGCGTAAACAACTGCAACAAACCGAACATCTACTGGCGGTGCTAGCCGGTCGTGCCCCAGGCACGGGTGGCATCCCGGCCTTCACTCTGGCCGATTTCACTCTACCCGTCGAGATGCCGCTCGTCGTGCCCTCAGAACTGGTGCGCCGCCGACCGGATATCCAGGCGTCAGAGGCGCTGTTGCATGCGGCCAATGCAGACTATGGTGTGGCTGTCGCCAAGCTCTACCCACAGATCAACCTGAGCGCCAACCTTGGTTCTCAGGCGCTGACCACCGGTGCCCTGTTCGGTGGTGGTTCGGCAGTGTGGGGCCTGGTTGCGCAGCTCACCCAGCCTCTTTTTAATCCAGGGCTACCCGCTGAAAAAAGAGCGGCGCTCGCCGCTTTTGATGCCGCCGTAGCCAATTACCAGAGCGTCGTATTGGAGTCTTTGCGTAACGTCGCCGACACCCTGCGCGCGGTGGAAAGCGATGCACAAACTTTGACTGCCCTCGCTGCCGCTGATATGGCTGCACAGGCCTCCTTGCAGTCGGTCGAGCGGCAATACCGGCTGGGCGCGGCCAGCTACCTGCAACTGCTCATCGCGCAGCAACAGGCACAGTCAATCCGGATCAATATGGTTGCGGTCCAGGCACAACGCCTAGTCGATAGTGTTGCTTTATATCAGGCCCTGGGAGGTGGTGTCAGTTAAGACTATACGTTCACCGGCGAGGACTCACCGATGGCCAATCTGATGCTGTCGGTCATGGGAGCCTTTGCTGAGTTCGAGCGCGCTCTGATCCGCGAACGTCAGCGCGAGGGAATCGTGCTGGCTAAGCAGCGCGGGGCCTACCGGGGACGAAAGAAATCGCTGAACAGCGAACAAATTGCCGAGTTGAAACGGCGAGTTGCGGCAGGCGACCAGAAAACCTTGGTGGCCCGTGACTTCGGCATCAGCCGCGAAACCTTGTACCAGTACCTGCGGGAAGACTGACCATGCCACGCCGCTCAATCCTGTCCGCCACCGAGCGCGAAAGTCTGCTGACACTGCCAGATGCCAAAGACGAACTGATACGGCACTACACGTTCAACGAAACCGACCTGTCGGTGATCCGTCAGCGTCGCGGCGCCGCGAATCGATTGGGCTTCGCCGTGCAGCTTTGCTACTTGCGATTCCCTGGCATCTTCTTGGGCGTCGATGATCCTCCATTTCTGCCCCTGCTGCGCATGGTGGCCGCACAACTCAAGGTGCCGGTGGAAAGCTGGAACCATTACGGCCAGCGCGAGCAGACACGGCGGGAGCACTTGGTCGAGCTGCAAACGGTGTTTGGATTCAAGCCCTTCACCATGAGTCATTACCGGCAAGCCGTGCATACATTGACCGAACTGGCCTTGCAAACAGACAAAGGCATTGTGCTGGCCAGCACCCTTGTTGAAAACCTGCGGCGGCAGAGCATCATCCTACCCGCCATGAATGCCATCGAGCGCGCAAGCGCCGAGGCCATTACCCGTGCCAACCGAAGCATCCATGCGGCATTGGCCGATTCCTTGATACCTGTCCATCGCCAGTGCCTGGACGAACTGCTCAAGCGCAAGGATGGTAGCAAAATGACGTGGCTAGCGTGGCTGCGCCAATCGCCCGCCAAGCCAAACTCGCGCCACATGCTTGAACACATCGAACGCCTCAAAGCCTGGCAGGCGCTTGACCTACCTGCTGGCATCGAACGGCAGGTACACCAAAACCGCTTGCTCAAGATCGCCCGCGAAGGCGGCCAGATGACGCCCGCCGACCTGGTCAAGTTCGAGTCGCAGCGGCGTTACGCCACCTTGGTAGCACTGGCCATCGAGGGCATGGCCACCGTCACTGATGAAATCATCGACCTTCACGACCGTATCATCGGCAAGCTGTTCAATGCGGCCAAGAACAAGCATCAACAGCAGTTCCAGGCTTCCGGCAAGGCGATCAACGACAAGGTGCGGATGTATGGGCGCATCGAGCGCACGCTGTTCATTCTGGATTGGCTGCAAAGCGTGGAGCTGCGCCGCCGCGTCCATGCGGGGCTGAATAAGGGCGAGGCGCTGGACGACACGTTGCTGCAATATCTGTCCCCGCTGGGGTGGGAGCATATCAACCTGACCGGCGATTACCTATGGCGCAGCAGTGCCAAGGTCGGTGCGGGGAAGTTCAGGCCATTGCGACCGCTGCCACCGGCTTAGCGTGCTTTATTTTCCGTTTTCTGAGACGACCCCCTTATGGCAGCACTTTAAATTGAGTCTCATACAGTATCTGTTTTCTTTCTCTTCATCTCTCATGACCTGCTGCCCACTTACAGACTCCAGGGTAAAGCAAAAAATTCTCCACCGGTGAGCAGAGTATATTGCATATGCCAGTTTATGAATGTATATATAGCATATGCCAATAAGGAGCCTTCATGCCAAGACCCAGAATTCCCCGTAACATCTGTGGCCGTCCTGCGGATACCTGTTTTAAGCCCAATGCGCGACCGATGAGCCAGCTTGAACATGTTCATTTAAAAGAAGATGAGTTTGAAGCGTTACGGCTGGTCGATTTACTGGGCATGCAACAGCAGGAAGCGGCTGTTGCAATGGGGGTTTCAAGGCAGACACTGGCCAATGTCCTGAAAGCAGCCCGTTTTAAGGTTGTGGACTGTCTCACTCAGGGCAAGGCCTTAATAATGCACTCTGAAAGGGAAGGAGTTACACAAGATGATCACAGCCATTCCAGTGAATGACGACCGGGTAGCAAATCATTTTACCAAAGCGAGTCACCTTGTCCTGGTGGATGAGCGCGGTGTGGAGCTCAGCCGGACAGAAAATCCCGCGCTGGGCGCAGATTGTTCAGGTAAACGGAAGCTGGTTGACCTGCTGGTTCAACAGCAAGTCAGCCGCGTTGTGGTCCGTAACATCGGGGAACGGATGCTGGGTAAATTACTGGGGCATCAGATCGCGGTGTACCAGACTGACTGTGGTCGTCGTTTGTTCACTGAACTGTGTGATCCGGATACCCGTGTTCTGACTGAACTGAATAAGCCGGAGCAGGGACGCCAGTCCTTTCATCATGAGGCGAAAGGGAAAAAATGCTGTCACTCTGACGGGAACACAGCAGAAAATGCGTGCCAGGGTGGGCGTCAGCATCATCACGGAAACGGGCGCTGTTGCCATTCATGAGTTTATTTCATCACGGGCGGTGATTTTTATCAGACCCGTATTGTGTATAAACCAGGAGCCGGAATGTGTGGAGGAGGCAGTAATGATGCCGGGGGAGCCCCTCAGCTGACTGAATTCCGGATGCCTCCCGTCAGTACAACCGGACGCTGAGCAGAAACAGATGAATTGTTATCTTGATGCCAGAAAGGCCCATACCTGTTGTATGGTCTGTAGTTCCCGCGACAACAACCCTGATACGGTGAACTTAATGTTTTCAGAGCACCCGGATGGCTCTGTATGTGCGGACTACACGGCCAATCACAGGCATCAGGGGTATACGGGTCTTTTACATGGCGGAATGACGAGTACCCTGCTGGATGCAGCAATGACTCATTGTTTGTTCATGCAGGGTGTGCAAGCCCTGACGGCTGAACTGACGGTAAGATTCATTTCACCCGTTTGTACCGGAGACAAACTGATGGTATGTGCCAGACTGCTTGGGCAACGCAGGGGGATTTACCTGCTTGAAGCATGGCTGACAAAAGGACAGCAGACAGTGGCACGTGCCACGGCGAAATTCATTGTTCCGTCGCAGGATATTGCTCTGGCGCATCGCTAGTGTGACAGACGACAGGTGTACCTGGTTATTATAAAAATTTGAGGCGTGTTTTGCTCAGACCGGAAAGAATAATCGCATATCGTATATTCCACTGAAACCGTGTAAGAGGTAGTTATGAGTAAACAAATCATTGATATTGGTATTGCTGAATCATCCCGGGTGGAGATTGCAGACGGCCTGTCCCGGCTTCTTGCTGACACCTATACCCTGTATATAAAAACACATTACTATCACTGGAATGTAACTGGCCCCATGTTTAACAGCTTACATTTAATGTTTGAAAATCAATACAATGAGCTGGCCACTGCCGTTGATGATATCGCTGAACGTATACGCTCGCTCGGATGCTTCGCGCCCGGCACATATCATGAATTTTCACGTTTAACAGCGGTTAATGAAGATAAGGATATTCCGGCAGCAAAAAACATGATTGAAAATCTTGTCCAGGGCCAGGAGACCGTGGTTAAAACTGCACGCTCCCTGTTCCCGCTCGTTAATAATGCGAATGATGAAGCCACAGCAGATCTGCTTACACAACGTATCCAGTTACATGAGAAAACTGCCTGGATGTTGCGTAGCCTGCTTGAATAATGTCACCACGTGGCAGCAGAAAAAACGGTTTGTCAGCCACAGGCTATTACTGACAGTGCAGAATCATCCGTGTTCCTGTGGCTGTTTTTTCTGACCGTCACAGTATTAAACACCATTGAATCAGTGGGTTAATCAGTGAATGCGTGAACGAGAAATACAGTCCGTGACGGGCATCATCGGCTGGTATATCCGGACCACTGTTGTTTTCCCGTTAAGGTATCGCAGGTTCCGGTCTGGCATTTCACAGCCTGAACAGGGTTAATGATGCACGGATAAAACGGTTCACGGGGAAAGCAGGATCATATTATTCGTTGTTATGGCTTCCTTTACCGGTGCCTGCCTGCGGGCAGTAGAGATCATATAAGGTATTTAACAACGTCATGATACGGTTATCCTCAATACGGTAATATACCATTTTACCTGCCCGTCGGGTCTCGACCAGCTTCAGGCGGCGCATTACACCCAGCTGCTGGGACAGGGTCGGCTGAGTGATACCGACCGCCGCTTCCAGCCCGGCCACATTCGCTTCCCCCAGGCTTAACTGACACATCAACAGCAACCGGTCGCTGTTGGCCAGTCCCCGTAAGACATCTGCTGCCCTCAGGGCCGCATTCTTCATATCTGTCTGACGTTTTGTGTCTTCATTCATGAGCATTGCTGATTTCTCATACTATGTGTTTTTATATAATATAATTTAGTATACTGACGGTATCGTAATTTTGCCATCGTGTTCGTCAGGTCTGCAGCGTCCTGCCGGCCCGGGGAAACGATTATATCTGGCAGGCATTTTTGCCCCGGGTGAACAGAGAGGATGTAATGAAAATAGTGATTGTTGGTGGTGTTGCCGGCGGGGCATCCGCTGCAGCCAGAGCTCGTCGGTTATCAGAGGATGTCAGTATTGTTGTGTTTGAACGGGGAAGCGATGTCTCTTTCGCCAACTGTGGATTACCTTATCATATAGGCGGAAAAATTCCTTTAAGGCAGTCACTGATTCTGAAAACCCCGGAGGATTTTAAATCCCGCTTTAACATAGACGTCCGTATCTGTCATGAAGTGACGTCAGTGGATCCGGTTAATAAAACGGTGACGGTTAAAAATCTGACCTCAGGGGAGGTCTATAGCGAAGAATGGGATCGTCTGCTCCTCAGTACCGGCGCCGCTCCGGTTGTCCCTCCTTTGCCCGGGCTACAGGAAGAGGGTGTCTTTACGCTGCGAAATCTTACTGACATGGATGCTATCCTGGGGTGGATTGAGCAACATCACGTAGCTCACACCACGCTTGTCGGGGGGGGATTTATCGGACTTGAAGTGATGGAGGCTCTGAGCGAACGGGGGATCAGTGTGACCCTGCTGGAGATGGGGGAACAGGTTATGGCTCCGGTTGATCCTGAAATGGCATCTGCCCTGCATCAGGAAATCCGGAGTCATGGCGTGGATCTGCGTCTCAGAACGGCGCTCACCGAGGTACTGCGGACAGAGACGGGATTCCGCGTTGCACTGTCTGAGGGTGGGTTTCTGCAGACCGACATGGTTATTCTCGCCATCGGGGTAAAACCTGAGAACAGCCTTGCCACAGGAGCCGGGCTCGCAGTGGGTAAACGGGGAGGCATAAGCGTCAATGCCTGTATGCAGACCAGTATCCCTGACATCTACGCCGTGGGGGATGCCGTTGAAACCCCAGACTTTGTCTTTCAGGAACCCGCTAATTTTCCTCTGGCAGGGCCCGCCAACCGCCAGGGACGCATTGCTGCTGATAACATGCTAGATCGTCACAGCCTTTACCATGGCAGTCAGGGGACATCCATTTGTAAGGTATTTTCGCTGAGTATTGGCAGCGTCGGTGCGAATGAAAAGCAGCTGAAAGTTCATGGCACCCGATACGAGAAGGTTTACGTCCATGCCGCTGATCATGCCGGTTACTACCCGGGGGCAACGATGATCAGTCTGAAACTGCTGTTCAGCCCCGATACCGGTAAAATTCTCGGGGCTCAGGCATCAGGGAAAAAAGGGGTTGATAAACGCATCGATGTCCTGTCTGTCGCACAGCGCGCGGGGCTTACCGTCAACGATCTCGAACATCTTGAGCTGACTTATGCTCCACCTTTTAACAGTGCAAGGGACGTCGTTAACCAGGCTGGTATGGTGGCGACAAATGTAATGAAAGGAGATACGGTCATATGTCATGTCAGCGATGTGTTACAACGGGAACCGGGCAGTTATTGTTTACTTGATATTCGCTCTCCTGCCGAACTGAAACAATTTGGTGAATATCCTGACGCGCTATCCATCCCTCTTGATTCCCTGCGGGAAAACCTTGGAAAATTGCCTAAAGATAAAGAAATTTTTATAGGATGTCAGAGTGGCCTGCGCGGGCATGTGGCATACCGTATTCTGCAGGCTCACGGCTTCCGGACATATAATCTGAGTGGTGGTTTCATAACCTGGCAGACGGTAACGGAGTCAATGAGTAAATAAGAGATGAAGTGCCATACACACATGGCACTTCATTTCTCCAGATTCGTTGAAAACATATTATATGGAATAGAAAATCTACAAAAATTATTAACGCCTTGAATGGCAGCTATAAGCGCATACCCTGAATCACTTTAAAGTGATTCAGGGTGTGAATGACTATTTTTGGATGTGGCACACAGCGTACTTCCAGGCTGCTAGTCATTAACAAGCCCTAACTATGACGCCTATGCAATGATCGCAATAAACACCGTTATTCCAGCCTTTCAGGAAAATTCATTATTTTTATACAGCGCTTGTATCCGACATACCTGCGAAGCACTGTAACCTGTTGCATCTGCGGTTTCACGAATACTCAATTTCTTAACCTGCCGATAATACAGTACTTTCTGGTGACGCTCCCGATCAGCTTGCTTACCTTGGTATTTACCTAGTGTATGAGCCCGTTCAATCCCCTGTTTTTGCCGCTGTCGGCGGCTCAGCCAGTCCTTATGTGACATTGCGGCCATCAGGTCGATCAACATATTGTTGATAGCCGTAATGACAGCGCGGGTTATCGGGTCAACCTGTGAAGGGTCTTTATCTGACAGAGCCTGCCATGACGTGGGGACATCCAGACTGACAATCCGCAACTCGTGTTGCTCAATTTGCTTTTTCAGCGTCATCCAGTCGCTGTTGCTCAGACGGGTCAGACGGTCTATCTGTTCGACCAGCAAGATATCATTGTGGTGACTGTCCATCAGTAAGCGCCCCAGCTCAGGGCGATCAAGTTTTGTGCCGCTGATATTCTCCCGGTAGTAGCTGGCGATTTTATGTCCCCGCTGCTGAACGAACTGCTCCAGCATCTCTTTTGCCCGGTCAGCGAACTGATCTTCCGTCGATGCCCTTAAATAAGCTCTGATGAACATTTTTCCGCCATAATATCGCATTTAAGTTATTGCATTTAATCTATCGCATATAGGTTATGGCATAAATCGTGTGATGTCACGTTTTGGTTATACCGTCAGGGTGTACCCTTATGCGATAACCATTTTTGTTAAAAATTCCGCATCAAATAATTTATGAGGGAAACTATATGGCAAGGAGGCAGATTCTTTCTCTGTCGGAAAGAGAATCATTACTGGCATTACCGGACGATGAGTTAACGCTGACCCGAATGGCCTATTTCAGTGAGCATGATCTGGCGATTATCAGTGCTCACCGTAAACCCGCCAGCCGTTTTGGTTTTGCCGTCCTTCTTTGCTATCTGAAAAATGTTGGCTTTGCCCCGGATAAAAAAATCCCACCCTCTGATGCGTTGCTGAAGCATATCGCCAGCAGGCTAAAGCTTACCGGGGATCTCTGGTCTGCTTACCTTTCCGGCCGGGATACAACCCGGCGTGAGCATTTAACCGAACTGTACCGCTATCTTGGCGTAAAGGCGTTCACTGGCAAAATACAGCAGGACTGTATTACACACCTGTTGTCGATGGCGACGCGCACCGATAAAGGTATTCTCCTGGCCGAAGAACTGCTGGTCTGGCTCCGGCAGAACAACGTGATCATCCCCGCGATTGATGTCGTGGAGCGTACCTGTGCTGAGGCCATGGCAGGCGGCGATAAAATCGTATTTCAGACCCTGAATGCCCCGTTAACTCCGGCTCACAGGGATGCCCTGGATCGTTTACTTGAGTCCTCAGATAATCAACCTTCCAGGCTGACATGGCTTCTGCAACCGCCGGGTAAAATCAATGGTAAGAACGTGCTGCAACATCTTGATCGGCTCAGTAGCATTGAATCGCTGGCATTACCTGAAGGTATAGATCGTGCCATACACCAGAACCGGTTGCTGAAACTGGCGCGGGAAGGCCGAAAGATGAGTAGCCGGGATTTGACCCGATTTTCAGCAGCCCGCCGTCATGCGATCCTGGTCTGCGTGCTGGAAGAAGCCAGAGCCACACTGACAGACGAAGTGATTGAGCTGCATGAGCGAATGCTGAACAGCCTTTTCAGCAAAGCCAAAAGAACACAGGCTGAGCGCCTTCAGCAGACCGGAAAGCTGATCCAGTCCAAACTGAGGCAGTACATCGATGTCGGTCAGGCGCTGTCTGATGCCCGTGATTCCGGTGGCAATCCCTGGCTCGCAATAGAAAACATACTCCCATGGCCTGAATTTGTCGCCAGTCTGGAGGAAACACGCCATCTCGCCAGAAAAAATAATTTTGACCCGCTGCATATTATTACTGAGAAATACAGCACATTACGGAAATATGCCCCGCGCATGTTGTCTGCTTTACAGTTAGTCGCAACCCCGGCAGCGCAACCTCTGGCTGATGCACTGGTTGTGATCAAGGAGATGTACCGGAAGCAGTCACGTAAAGTTCCGGCGGCAGCGCCGCTTGATTTTGTCCCTGAAAGCTGGCGCAAGGTGGTGATTACACCTGCGGGTATTGACCGGCAGTACTATGAATTTTGTGCGCTCAGCGAGCTTAAGGGAGCGTTGCGCTCCGGGGATATCTGGGTTAAAGGCTCGCGGCGCTACAAAAATTTTGATGATTACCTCATACCCGAAAAGGACTTTGACAAACTCACACCGGCGCTGCCACTGCCCGTATCTGCTGATTATCATGAGTACATTACCAGCCGTATGACTCTGCTTCAGTCCAGACTTGAAGAGGTCAATGCCATGGCTGCCCTTGGTGAACTGCCCGATGTGGAAATATCCGACAGGGGCGTAAAAGTCTCTCCGCTGGATAACTGCGTTCCGGCGCAGGTTTCACCGCTGGCAGAGCTGGTTTACAGCATGCTACCGCGACCTAAAATCACGGAAATTCTCGATGAGGTAAACAGCTGGACGACGTTTACCCGACATTTTTCGCATATAAAAAATGACATTACCCGTCCCGATACCCGACTGCTCCTCACCACCATTCTTGCGGATGGCATCAACCTTGGCCTGACCAAAATGGCAGAAGCCTGCCCCGGGAGCACCAAATCATCACTCGAAGATATTCAGGCATGGTACATCCGTGATGAAACTTATTCAGCCGCTCTTGCAGAGCTGGTAAATGCGCAGGGAAAAAGGTCTCTGGCGGCATTCTGGGGAGACGGGACAACGTCATCATCAGACGGACAAAATTTCAGAACAGGCAGCTCAGGCCGCTACGCAGGGCAGGTTAACCCGAAATATGGGCAGGAGCCTGGACGTCAGTTTTATACCCATATATCGGATCAATACAGCCCGTTTTACACCTGCATAATCAGCCGGGTCAGGGATTCAACCCATGTTCTCGATGGCTTGCTGTACCACGAAAGCGACCTGGAAATCAGGGAGCATTACACCGATACTGCGGGTTTCACCGATCATGTCTTTGCCCTGATGCATCTGCTGGGATTTGCGTTCTGTCCACGAATCAGGGATCTCCACGACAAGAAACTGTTTATCAAAGGGAAAGCAGACCAATACCCGGCGCTTCAGTCACTGATATCAACGACCAGCCTGAATCTGAAAGAGATCGAAATTCACTGGCGTGAAGTGCTGCGTCTGGCAACCTCGATAAAGCAGGGAACCGTGACTGCATCCCTGATGCTGAAAAAGCTTGCCAGCTACCCCAAGCAAAACGGACTTGCCAAAGCATTGAGAGAAATTGGCCGTATTGAACGAACTCTGTTTATGCTCGACTGGTTCCGCGATCCGGCACTGCGTCGGCGTGTACAGGCGGGACTGAATAAAGGAGAAGCCCGTAACGCGCTGGCGCGTGCGGTATTCCTGCACCGGCTGGGTGAAATCAGGGACCGAAAACCGGAAAATCAGAGCTATCGCGCCAGTGGACTGACGCTCCTGACAGCTGCCATATCCCTGTGGAATACCGTCTATATGGAAAGAGCGGTCGATGCGCTGAAGCGTAAAGGGGTGAAGATCAACGAGCAACTGCTGTCGCATTTGTCGCCCTTAGGCTGGGAGCACATCAATCTGACAGGAGATTATATCTGGAAAAGCAACCGGATACCCGCTTCCGGTAAGTTTCGTCGGCTGAGGCCAGCTAAAGTAGAAAGGTCAAAAAACAACCTTAACGTACAATAATTTTCGATATCCAAACTGACCCCGATTAGGCAAACACTGGTCAAGAACGATATGCCGCAACGCGTTCGGGTTACCCGATGTCATCCAGAACCAGCCACCCACGGCAAGTGCGATGGCAACCAGAACCAGTACAATTATTTTTTTCACAACGCGTTCCCCGTATCCATTTGAAGTGGAAGAGTAACGCAAAATGATGACCAAATAAAAAACCCGGCGGATTTCTCACACCGGGTCACCGTGTCGTTCTTTGCAAAACACCTAGCGCTGGCTGATCTGGTCGAAAGTTCCGCCGTTGGAGAAGTGTTCTTTCTGCGCTTTTGTCCAGCCACCAAACGTCTCATCAATCGTGAAGAGTTTCAGTTTCGGGAATGCGTTTTCGTATTTCTTCGCAACCGCCGGATCGCGTGGGCGATAGAAGTTCTTCGCCGCAATGTCCTGGCCTTCTGGCGAGTAGAGATACTTCAGGTACGCTTCAGCCACCACTTTGGTGTCTTTCTTCTCAACCACTTTGTCGACCACGGAGACGGTCGGCTCGGCGAGAATCGATTCACTCGGGGTGACGATTTCGAATTTGTCTTTGCCCAGCGCATGAGTCGCCAGCAGGGCTTCGTTTTCCCAGGCAATCAGCACATCACCAATACCGCGTTCAACGAAGGTATTGGTTGCGCCACGCGCGCCAGAATCCAGTACTTCGACGTTTTTATACAGCGCTTTCACGAACTCCTGAGCCTTCGCCTGGTCACCATTATTGTGGTGCAGGGCGTAACCCCAGGCCGCCAGGTAGTTCCAGCGTGCACCGCCAGAGCTTTTCGGGTTCGGGGTGATGACAGACACGCCCGGCTTAATCAGGTCGTTCCAGTCATGAATTTGTTTCGGGTTGCCTTTACGCACCAGGAAAACGATGGTCGAGGTATAGGGTGCGGAGTTGTCCGGCAGACGTTTGATCCAGTTTTTATCAATACGGCCACGCCCGGCAATCGCGTCCACGTCGTAGGCCAGCGCCAGCGTGACCACGTCGGCCTCAATACCGTTGATAACCGAAGTCGCCTGCTTACCAGAACCGCCGTGTGACTGGCGAATCACGACGTTATCACCGGTTTCTTGCTTCCAGTGTGCCGCGAAGGCTTTGTTGTACTGCTCATAAAGTTCACGCGTCGGGTCGTACGACACGTTCAGTAACTGGATATCCTTAGCCAGAAGGCTGGTCGATGCCAGCAATAATGTTAAACCCACGCCCCATTTATTCATCGCCCAGCTCTCTTGTGCAGTATTTGGATGAATGCAGCGTGCCAGAAAGCTAACCAATGATTAAAGAATAAAAAAAGATTGGCTATAACATAGAGGAATAATGGCCCTCTTCAGAGAGAAGAGGGCCAGAAGGATCAGTACAGTTTTTTCGCGCAGTCTAACCAGTCACCTTTGAACGGACGCTTCATGTTTTCAATAGCGTCAATGATGTCATGGTGAACCAGTTTTTCGTTCTGAATACCCACGCAACGGCCGCCGTAACCCTGCAGCAGCAGTTCGATAGCGTACGCACCCATGCGGGACGCCAGAATACGGTCATATGGGCCTGGAGAACCGCCACGCTGGATGTGACCCAGTACGGTGGCACGGGTTTCGCGTTTGGTTTCGGTTTCGATGTACTTCGCCAGCTCGTCAACATCACAGATATGCTCAGTGATTGCCACGATAGCGTGTTTCTTACCTTTCGCGATACCGGCTTTGATTTCGTTAACCAGGTCTTCGCGGCTGAATTCCACTTCCGGTACCACCACAAACTCACAGCCACCAGCGATAGCCGCAGCCAGCGTCAGGTCACCACAGTAGCGGCCCATCACTTCCACGATGGAGATACGCTGGTGGGAAGAAGAGGTGTCACGCAGGCGGTCAATCGCTTCAACGACGGTACCCAGCGCGGTGAAATAACCGATGGTGTAGTCAGTACCTTTGATGTCGTTGTCGATAGTGCCTGGCAGACCGATGCACGGGAAGCCCATCTCAGTCAGACGTTTTGCACCCATATAGGAGCCGTCACCACCGATAACCACCAGGGCGTCCAGGCCACGTTTTTTCATGTTCTCGATAGCCACTTCACGGACGTGTTCATCGCGGAATTCCGGGAAGCGTGCAGAGCCGAGGAAGGTACCGCCACGGTTAATCATGTCCGACACGCTGTAACGGTCGAGCTGCACCATGCGATCTTCATACAGACCCAGATAACCGTCATAGATACCAAAAACTTCCAGACCTTCCGTCAGCGCTGAACGGACAACCCCACGAATTGCCGCGTTCATGCCCGGCGCATCACCGCCGCTTGTCAACACACCGATTTTCTTAATCATGACTACCTCTGAACTTAGGAATGCAAAATTGAAATCTTTTGCCGGAAGAAACTGTTCGACCAACGAATACTGCAAATAGTATATCAATCACTTCCAGCTGAATTGATTCAGGTCAGACCAAATGGCGGTAATTTATACACAAAATGCTGGCCTGGCTCACTTTTTTACAACGAATTACGAAAGCCCAACGTACCCGGGTACAACCGAGCAGGGATCCTGGTGAATGATGACGTCTGAACCAGGAAAACGCTGCAAAATCGCCTGCTCTACCTGTTCAGCTATGACGTGAGCCTGAACCAGCGGCAGGTTGTCTTCCATTTCAATATGAATCTGAATAAAGCGGGTCGGCCCTGACTGCCGCGTACGGAGATCGTGCGCTCCACTGACGCCAGGCCAGCTCGTCACGATTTCAATGATTTCTTGTCGCTCAGCATCGGGAAGCGCACGGTCGAGAAGCGACTGTACCGCCTCATAACCCATCCGTAAGGCACTATATAAAATATAGATCCCAATCCCTAATGCGAATAATGCATCGGCGCGATGCCATCCATACCAGGCAAGACCGAGCGCAATAAGAATAGCGCCATTCATCATAACATCAGACTGATAATGAAGCATATCCGCCCTTACAGCCTGGCTTTGCGTTTTACGTACCACCCAACGCTGGAACGTAACAAGAACCAGTGTGCATATAAGTGCAACAACTGTCACCACCACGCCCACGCCAGGATCGTTCATCGGCGACGGTGAAACCAGGTGCTGAATACCGGTCAAAAACAGGAATAGCGCCGAACCGGAGATAAACATACTCTGCGCCAGGGCGGCCAGCGATTCAGCCTTCCCATGCCCGAACGTGTGCTCTTCATCTGCCGGTTGTAGCGAGTAGCGCACCACCAGCAGGTTCGTCAGCGAGGCGGCGATATCCATCAGCGAGTCCACCAGTGCTGCCAGAATACTGACCGAACCGGTATACCACCAGGCAAAGATTTTAATCAGCAGCAGGCAGGAAGCCATGACGGTCGCCGCAATTGCTGCCCGGCTTACCAGCCGTCCATAGGATTGATTCATAAAAACTCCTGTCATGTCATGCCGCTAGTATAACGGAAGCTTGAGGAGTCAACGGATGAATAAACGGTTAACAAGTTTGAAGGGCAAAAAAAACCCCCACATCATGTGGGGGAAGACAGGGATGGTGTCTATGGCAAGGAAAACAGGGTTTACTGGTTACTACGGGTACTGCTATTGCTACTGAAAAACGTCGTTTCTGAGCTTCGCTGCATCCGTGCAACCTTACGCAACTGATCCATTCGTTGCTGATGTTTCTCGTTCAAAACCGCTTGCTGCTCGGGCGATAGCAGATGGAACATCTGGTTGCGAACCCTGGCCATTTCAACCTGGCGGGCAACCTGTATCTGTGCCATTTTTTCTGCCTGAGCGCGCACAGCGCTTTCGTCAAAATTATCGGCGGTGACAAGGCGATGCATTGTCTCCATTTCGCTAACATTAACAGGGGGCTGGTCTTGTCTTGCCCTCTGCATCAGATCTCGCATCTGTTGACGCTGATGTTCGGTTAAACTTATGCCGTCAAACATATGGCTTTGGCTACTGTGCTGCGCTGTCCCCTCTTCGGGAAGCCCGTTGTCGCTGGTGATAGCTACAGCAGCCTGGCTAAACGCACTGAACGCCAGCGTTGAGGCCATGACGGCAGCGGTAACTTTGCGCATCACTTGCTCCCAAAATCTTTCGTGTCGCGATTCAACGAGAGACAGTCTACGATTCAGGCTGCAAACATGCGTCAGGGGGTGTAAAACAACGTAAAGTCATGGATTAGACAGCCTTGATGTCGTAATTTCTGCCTCGGAGGTATTAAACAATGAATAAAATCCTGTTAGTTGATGATGACCGAGAGCTCACATCCCTTTTAAAGGAGTTGCTCGACATGGAAGGTTTCAACGTTCTGGTCGCCCATGATGGCGAGCAGGCGCTGAGTCTCCTTGATGACAGCATCGATTTACTTTTGCTCGACGTCATGATGCCGAAGAAAAACGGCATTGATACGCTGAAAGAGCTTCGCCAGACACACCAGACCCCTGTCATTATGCTGACCGCGCGCGGCAGTGAACTTGACCGCGTACTCGGCCTTGAGCTGGGTGCGGATGACTATTTACCTAAACCATTCAATGACCGTGAACTGGTTGCCCGTATTCGCGCTATCCTGCGTCGTTCCCACTGGAGCGAACAGCAGCAGAATACCGACAACAGCTCACCAACGCTGGAAGTGGACTCCCTGAGCCTGAACCCGGGTCGCCAGGAAGCAAGCTTCGACGGCGAGACGCTGGAACTGACCGGCACGGAGTTCACCCTGCTTTATCTGCTGGCGCAGCATCTCGGCCAGGTGGTATCGCGTGAACACTTAAGCCAGGAAGTGCTGGGTAAACGCCTCACGCCGTTTGACCGTGCCATTGATATGCATATCTCGAACCTGCGCCGTAAGCTGCCGGAGCGTAAAGACGGTCACCCGTGGTTTAAAACCCTGCGTGGTCGTGGTTATCTGATGGTTTCCGCTTCATGATAGGAAGTTTAACCGCCCGCATTTTCGCCATCTTCTGGCTGACGCTGGCACTGGTTTTAATGCTCGTTTTGATGTTGCCAAAACTCGACTCACGCCAGATGACGGAGCTTCTCGACAGCGAGCAACGTCAGGGCGTGATGATCGAGCAGCACGTCGAAGCCGAGCTGGCAAACGATCCGCCGAACGATTTAATGTGGTGGCGCAGGCTGTTTCGCGCTATCGATAAGTGGGCACCGCCAGGACAGCGCCTGTTGCTGGTCACCAGCGAAGGTCGCGTCATTGGGGCCGATCGCAATGAAATGCAGATCATCCGCAACTTCATTGGCCAGGCAGATAACGCCGATCACCCGCAGAAAAAGAAATATGGCCGTGTCGAAATGGTTGGCCCTTTCTCCGTCAGGGATGGGGAAGACAACTACCAGCTCTACCTGATTCGCCCTGCGAGCAATTCCCAGTCTGATTTCATCAACCTGCTGTTTGACCGTCCGCTCCTGCTGCTGATTGTCACGATGTTGGTCAGTTCACCGCTGCTGTTATGGCTGGCGTGGAGCCTGGCGAAACCGGCGCGTAAGCTGAAAAACGCGGCTGACGAAGTGGCACAGGGTAACCTGCGCCAGCACCCTGAACTGGAAGCCGGGCCACAGGAATTCCTGGCCGCCGGAGCCAGCTTCAACCAGATGATCACCGCGCTTGAGCGCATGATGACCGCGCAGCAACGCCTGCTCTCGGATATCTCACACGAACTGCGCACGCCGCTCACGCGACTGCAGCTTGGTACCGCGCTGCTGCGTCGCCGCAGCGGCGAAAGCAAAGAGCTGGAGCGCATCGAAACGGAAGCGCACCGTCTGGACAGCATGATCAACGACCTGCTGGTGATGTCACGCAATCAGCAAAAAAATGCGCTGGTCAGTGAAACGGTGAAAGCCAATCACCTGTGGCATGAAGTGCTGGACAACGCCGCATTCGAAGCGGAGCAGATGGGCAAATCGTTCACCGTCAACTTCCCGCCAGGGCCGTGGCCGCTGTACGGTAACCCCAACACGCTGGAAAGCGCGCTGGAGAATATTGTGCGTAACGCCCTGCGCTACTCACATACGAAGATTGAAGTGGCGTTTTCGGTGGATAAAGACGGGATCACCATCACTGTGGATGACGATGGTCCAGGCGTGAGCCCGGAAGATCGTGAACAGATTTTCCGGCCGTTCTACCGTACTGACGAAGCACGTGACCGTGAATCTGGCGGTACCGGGCTGGGTCTGGCGATTGTGGAAACCGCCATGCAGCAACACCGTGGCTGGGTGAAAGCCGATGACAGCCCGCTGGGTGGATTGCGATTAACGCTGTGGCTACCGCTGTATAAACGTTCCTGATCACACGTCCCCCGATACGGTGTCGGGGGACGCGATTCATGATGTTATGCCTCCGCACTGACTGGCATAACTTTCTGTTTCTTGATGCGTTTCACCAGCAATGTTGAACACGCAAATCCTAAGAGACTAAAGCCAATCATCACGCTGAACACATAGTTGTAGCCGGTAATCCCTTTAAAGTTATCCAGAATCCAGCCATAGAGGGTATACGCAAACATCGCTGGCATATAACCGATAATACAACCAAATGCCATTGCCGAACCGGCATACTGCCGTGGCGTTCCAATTTCATCCATCGGGGCAAAGAAAATAGCTCGCTGCGAGAAGATGATGGCACCAAACCCTAATGTTGCAATCATCCCGATGTAAACGTTCATCGACTGATGAGGGAGTTGCATAAACAACATCATCGCAATGGCAGAAATCAAGAACGTCCATTTCAGGTAGACCGTAGGGGACTTAGCCACTTTATCCGCCAGGAAACCGCCCACCGGCCCACCCACCATTTTGAGGGCATACTGGTTAATGATCCCGTACGCCCCCACCAGCGCAACCGGAAGCATGTAGATGTCTTTCAGGAACGGAATGAAATAGGTTAAACCGCAGTAAGCTGCATACACGAAGAAAATGCCAAATGACGCTAACCAGACGTTCGGGCAAGTCAGAACATGTTTAATGCCTCTCAGGGTTTCAATGTTTGTGCTGCTTCCTTCACCGCTTTTGACGTGGTCATCATCAACGATGAAGTAGGTTATCACCCCGGCCATAAGAGTGATAACCGTGTAGTAGAGCAAGCCTGCCTGCATCCCTGCCTTCCCTTCACCAAAGTGAACGAAGACAAACAGCGCACCTGATGCGACAATAACATCCACCACACCGCGCCCTGCCTCCAGAAGCCCGAACAACCGCCCCTGTTCTTCTTTTGTTCCTAACAGGCGTACAGCTTTTAATAACACAGGCCAGTACACCACATCAGCAAAGAAGGCCATCGCCGCAAAGCAAATAAGATAGCCAGTGAACGATGGAAGCGTGGATAAATATAGCCCACACAGTCCCACACCAATTAACCCGAAGGGCAGAAGGATCTTCTTAGAATAGCGATCAGCAATGTATAAAGAAAGGAAAAGCCCTGTGGTTTGTACAATGGTATATACCGTAAAACTGAGTCCTATTTGTGTGTTTGTCAGCCCCCAGTCATTTTGCATTGGCACATAAAAAACATCCTTCATGCTGGAAAGCTTAAATATCGTTCCACCACCCAAAACCAAAAAGCACAGACGAGCCCATTTATTCATGAACATATTCGACACCCTCACTGCAATTTAGAGAGAAAACCGTTCAGCAATATAAAAAGCAGGCTATTCCTGAAAAAAGGAAGCCATAAGATGCATCAAGACACAGTTAAATAAATTAAGCAGGTTGTTTTATATTTATAAACTTCGCACACAGGTTACGAATAAAATCGATCTGAGAAATAGCATTCTCTTTCTCCTGTGCCAGACGAGCATCAACCAGGTCATCATCAGGAAGCGGAGTGAAACTTGCGTCACGCCACGGTATCCAGGGATTATCGCCTTCGTCATCAAAACGAAATGCTGGCGCGTAATAATCAACCTCTTCTTCCAGACCGAAAGAAGTGACCTGCGGCTGGTCTTCACCCAACAGTAAAAGTTCACGCAGCATCATCTCGACAGGGAGATCGCCGAGCCCCGTACTGCAGGCTTCATGTGCCCATCCCTTACCCTCTTTTATCACTCTGGCATCCTTGATATGAACCTGAGTGATGTAAGGTGACATTGTCCGTAGCGCTGTCATGGGTTGTTCATTGGCATTTATCATATTGCCAAAATCAAAGAGTATGGAGAGATTTTTCATACCACTGTTTTTTACCAGTGTAACCAGTTCATGTCCTTTGAGATCTTCGTGTTGTTCAATCGTAAACTGGATACCACTATTATCAAACTGCGCCAGATAAGCTATATCCCGGGAGATTTTTTCCAGCACCGAATTTAAATAGCCTTCATAACGCGGATAAAATCTGACGGAGGTAGCACCTGTGCCCTGCGCGATATAAATAGCTTCATCCAGCGTCTTTTTATCTGATGCACTGGTTTCAATATGAATATCGAGCCCGTACAGTTCGGCTTTCTTTTTAAACGAAGCCAACTGCTCTGGCCGCATATTTTTCAGTGAAAAGGATTCCCCATCTTCAACATGTACTTTCACACCCGTTAAATGATACTGATGTGCAATATCCAGTAAATCTTCAGGAAGAATTCTTTCGTAACGCATATTTAAATGAAAGGCATATGCATGCAAATAAAGGCGGATGTTTCTTGCGCGCTCAGCCAGTTTTTCTCTGATAATGTTTTCCATAATCTTTCTCACTCATCACGAATAACCAGTTCGACGGATTCAAGTCTCCAGTACTCCAGATCAACCTGAACCACTTTTTTTTCAGACGTGGCACGATGCTTCTCTACCAAAATACCGTACGTATTAGGTGCTACGCCCAACTCTTTGCAGGCAAGCTCCGGCATATTGACGGGTTTGAAAATCATCTCTTTGATGGTCAAGGTAAGCCCAAAACTCTCTTCCCAGACTTTAGAAAATGCGTGATTTTCCAGCTTATCCATAAAACCCGGGGCGGCATCGGCGTCAATCCAGGACTCATGGTAAAAAACTTTATGATCATCCAGCCCACACCAGCCGGTTATCAGGTAGGGAGCCCTGGACGAAGAAAATGCTTTCTCAATATGGCGGGGTGCGGTATCGACAACGTCTTTAGTCAAATAACCCCATGACGGTTTTCGTCCCTGCGCACGCGCCTCCGCATTAAAGCTGGAGAGCGATTTTGGGTTGTAGATGAATCGACGAGGAGAGATGAACCACCCGCTGCGGTTCTTGCGAAAAATACGCGCCGCGACCTCAAGCTCAATTAACACCTGCCTTAAGGTCATGCGTTTCGCATCCAGCAATTCGCACAATTCGCGCTCAGAGGGAAGTCGGGAACCCGGCGGAAAATCATTAGCCGCTAGCCAGTTTTCGAAGCGGTCTCTCAGGAGATCAACATAGTTTTTTTCTTTCATGTCTCAAAATCTGGTTTAAACCAATTTGAAGACACAATATTTGAGCAGGGAAAATTCTCAAGCTTTTTCGGCAGGCTGACGCCATTTTTGTGGGCCAGGTAGCAAGTTCATCGTTAGCGAGGACACCACCAGAATGGCGATGCCCTCCAGATTCAGGCGGGCACTCTTGTTCTTGCAATAATTACTGTTTCCCCCACAATCTCCGCGAATTATCCTCGATCTGCCCGCTAATACGTCGCTTCTGCATCGTTCTTGTCCAGCTGGTCGATAACCCCGCAGCCGACAACAGACGATGATACTGTTCGTCATCAAACGGCATATGCCAGGCAATTGCGCAGGCGTCGTACACAGAGACATCACTCAGGCGTGACGCCAGCTCCAGCGGTGCATCCGCCGAAACCTGCCCGGCCAGCACCACGCGGTACAGCCAGCCGGTTTTGCCCACGCTTTGCAGCTGAGCTGACATATCACTAATGCCGAAATGGAAGTTAAGCTTGAAGCACGGTGAGCGCGGCTGCGTGACCTGAATCAGCGCCTCACCCCAGCGAAAGATATCGCCAATAAAGACGTTCTTTTCGGTCAGCCCTTCGGTCGAGAGGTTCTCACCGAACGCGGGTGCAACAAACAAATCCGCCTGCTCGGGGAATTCGGCTATCCAGTGACGATAATGTTCGCGAGGATAGTGGCACAGCGCGCGCTCAGGCCCGCCGTGGATTTTCGCTTCGGCCTGCTCGTCACCCGCAAGCCCAAGGTCGGTTAACGTCAGCTCACCATCGACCTGAATTTTGGCGATGGCGCTTGGGCGGCTACCGTCGTAATCCCTGACCTTGCCTGTAAACACATTCACCGGGTAATGCATCGCGACTCCTTTATATACCCTAAATAATTCGAGTTGTAGGAAGGCGGCAAGAGAGTGAATCCCCAGGAGCTGACTCCAGTAAGTGACTGGGGTGAGCGAGCGCAGCCAACGCACCTACAACTTGAAGTATGACGGGTATACAGATACAAAAAAAGCGAGTCATCAGACTCGCTTCTCAGAGGTGGCAATGCAACCTTATTTTTTCGCGGCAAAACGCGCTGCGGCTTCGTCCCAGTTCACCACGTCCCAGAAGGCTTTGATGTAGTCCGGGCGGCGGTTCTGGAATTTCAGGTAGTAAGCGTGTTCCCACACGTCCAGACCCACGATTGGGAAACCGGATGCGCCAGAGATCGCTTCCCCCATCAACGGGGAATCCTGGTTAGCGGTAGAAACAATCGCCAGTTTGTCACCTTTCAGTACCAGCCACGCCCAGCCAGAGCCGAAACGGGTTGCAGCAGCTTTTTCGAATTCCGCTTTGAAGTTATCAACGGAACCGAAGTCGCGTTCAATAGCCGCTTTCAGGTCGCCCTGCAGGGTGGTACCGGTTTTCAGGCCTTTCCAGAAAAGACTGTGGTTAGCGTGGCCGCCAGCGTTATTACGCAGAACGGTTTTCTTGTCCGCTGGCAGCTGATCCAGTTTAGCGATCAGCTCTTCAGCAGACAGGTTAGCGAACTCTGGCAGGCTTTCCAGCGCGGCATTCGCGTTGTTTACATAGGCCTGGTGGTGTTTAGTGTGATGGATTTCCATCGTCTGCTTGTCAAAATGCGGTTCCAGTGCGTCGTAGGCATACGGCAGGGATGGCAGTGTATAACTCATAATCCTCTCCATTAATGTCGGGCGGCACAACTGTTAATGCCGCGTAAGCAGTTGGTTCATTATAGTTAATTAAATGGTATTGAAAATGATTATCAATGCCGTAATTTCTATAAGGTTATCGCGCTTTGACAAATGGATTAATTATTAAATTTATCATGCAGTTAATGCGTTATTTCGTTAATTTTGTTCCGCGACCAGCAAAGCACAGGTGTCCGGCTCCAGCGCCTTAAAGATATGCAACTGGTCGGCGGGATAGCTTATGTAATCCCCTTCTCCCAGCTCTTCCGGTGCGTCAAGCGGGCCCACTATCGCCCGCCCCTGTGTGACGATAATATGCTCAACTGAACCTGGAGAATGTGGCTGGGAAATACGGTCTGCACCCGGCTGGGTCTGCAACAGATAGATATCACGGCGGGCACCCGGTGGGCACGCTGCCAGCAAAATGGCCTCATAGTTGGCCTGCCCGGCGACCACCTTCGTTCCTTCCCCCCGGCGGATCACCTGAGTGGTTGGCTGCTGCGGCTCAAGCAAGCGGGCGAAAGGAATGTCCAGCGCCACACAAAGCGACCAGAGCGTCTCCAGGCTAGGGTTACCATTGCCGGACTCCAGCTGGGAGAGCGTTGATTTGGCGATCCCGGCACGGCGGGCAATTTCCGCCAGTGAAAGCCCGGTTCGCAGACGTTCTCGCACCAGACTGCTGGCGATCACGCAAATTGGCTGCGTCATAAAACGGCCTCTTGTTCTTTATATCGAACGAATCGTTCATCTTGTAAAACACTTCTGATGCGTTCATTATAATGGAAATACGTTCGATATGGCTAAAACTGTATGAAGCACCACCTCTCCTGCCTTAAAGGCGACACCATAAAAGCAATCATCCTTGTTTGTCTGGCGGTTGGCGTTGTCGGAATGTCCTACGGCTCGCTGGCGATGGCATACGGTTTCCCGCTCTGGGTACCGTTTGTGCTTTCCCTCACCGTGCTGGCAGGGGCTTCAGAATTTATGTTTATCGGTATTGTGGCTAGCGGTGGTAACCCGCTGGCGGCAGCGGCTGCCGGGTTACTGGTTAACGCACGCCATGTGCCGTTTGGCGTCACGGTGCGTGAGCTGGTCGGCAAACGCGGTGCGAGCCTTCTGGGATGCCACATCATGAACGACGAAAGCGTGGTGTTTGGCCTGTCGCAAAAAACGCCCGAACAGCGTAAAGCAGCCTACTGGCTGTGCGGTTTAGGCATCGCGGTCATCTGGCCGTTGGGTGCGCTACTGGGCGCAATGGTCGGCAAACTGCTGCCCGCCCCGGAAACCATCGGGCTGGATGCCGTATTCCCGGCCATTTTGCTGGCGCTGGTCGTTCCCGCGTTTAAAAACCGAACCACGCTGATCCGCGCCTGCAGCGGCGCAGTCTTGTCGCTGGCCGCCGTGCCATTTACCCCGGCGGGTTTACCGGTTCTGCTCGCTTTACTGGGCCTTGCCGCGAGGAAAAAATAATGGAAAACATAACGGTCTTTATTCTCGGTATCGCCATTTTGTCTGCGGGGACGTATCTGATGCGTCTTGGCGGGGCAAAAATCGGCAGCCGACTGGCATTGTCAGAGCGCTCCCAGGCGCTGCTTTCTGATGCAGCAACGGTATTACTGTTTTCCGTCGCGCTGGCGACAACGTTTTATGAAGGGGAACACTTTGCCGGGATGGCGCGGGTGCTGGGCGTGGCGTTTGCGGTATTCCTGGCCTGGCGCAAGATGCCGTTAATTGTGGTGATCGTTGCGGCGGCGGTGGTCACTGCGCTATTGCGTCTGGCGGGCATAAACTAAAAAAGCGCCCGGGGGCGCTCTTTCGACGGTGTGACAGGCTTATTTGTTCAGTTCAGCGGTCATGTGTACACGGTTACCGGAAAACGCCTGGGTAATTTTGTAGGACGACGCGCCCGCTTCCTGAGCCTGAGCGGCGATTTTTGCTTCTGCACCATCAATGGTAGAGGCAGTTGCCGTGACCGTCTGAGCAGCGAAAGAACCAAAAGAAGCAGACAGAGCGATTACAGCGACAAAAGTTTTGATGCTTTTCATGATATAAACCCTTTCAATTAGTTGTTTGTATAAGGCGTGTCGCCTTGATGAGATAAATACTAGACCTCATCACCGACAACTAAAAGCGGAAGGATTTGCCAAATTCATTCAAAATTACTGATCAACAATCAATCGTTGAGGATGAGTATAAATCGTCGCCCTTCCCGGTTTACAGAACCCCACCAGCGTCAGGTTGCAGCGCTCAGCCACCTCCACTGCCAGCGTCGTTGCTGCCGACACCGCAAACAGAATTTCAACGCCGCACATCGCGGATTTTTGCACCATTTCATAGCTGGCACGGCTGGATACTAATGCCGCTCCCTGCTGCCAGATTTCACTTTCACGCGCACGGCGACCAAGCAGCTTATCCAGCGCCACATGGCGACCAACGTCCTCATGCCCCCCGACAATATCCCCCGACGGCAACACCCACGCCGCCGCGTGCGTACAACCGCTCAACTGGCCGATGGGTTGAACATCATTAAGGTGCTCAAGCGCTTTATTGAGGTTCGCAAGGTTGAAGGTCTGGGTAAACGGCAGAGGCACAACAGGTTTGCCGATATCGTTGAGCTGTTCTACACCACACACTCCGCAGCCAGTACGCCCGGCCAGCGCCCGACGGCGCTCTTTCAGCCCCATAAAGCGGCGGCTGGAAAGTTCGATTTGTACTTCCAGTCCATTGCAGGCCTGAACCACGTCCATGCCGTAGATCTCCTGAGGGTGCTCAATTATCCCTTCGGAGAGGGAAAACCCAATGGCGAACAGATCGAGATCTTTCGGAGAGGCCATCATTACAACGTGGGAAATACCGTTGTAGACCAGTGCAACCGGGACTTCCTCCGCCAGAAAATCAGGCGTGGCATGGGTAATGTGGGGGGGTCTGTGTACCGGCAGTTCCACAATACCAGCGGGTAGTGGCGACGAGTGGGGAGCACGATTTTGTTTAGACACAACGGTATTCCTGAACAACCACGGAGGTGAGCCTGCTATTGCATCACAAAGTGCAGGCCTTACGCATAGTATGGATCAACTTTTAAGCGCCCATCCCCATCAAGTTTACCTACTCATTTGGGAGAGGTGCAACGAAGACCATGATACACCCCTTTAACATGCAGGGTTAATAACGTGACTAATATCACATTTTATAATCAGCAGGGTGATAATACGTTCACTTTGTATTAACGCCATTGGAACAGGCTTACCGACATTGTGGTATTCTGATGATATCCCTCGTGGGATTGAGGGATTAGAACAAATTTTCTTCTTTGTGGTTGAAAAAACAACCGTGAAGTTAAAACTACATATGTAAGCAATGTCGAAACAAGGAGTGACCCATGCAGGTCAGCAGAAGGCAGTTCTTTAAGATCTGCGCTGGCGGTATGGCAGGCACCACGGCAGCGGCGCTGGGCTTTGCCCCCGGCGTAGCGCTGGCGGAGACGCGGCAGTACAAACTGCTGCGCACCCGCGAAACCCGTAATACCTGTACATACTGCTCTGTCGGTTGCGGGCTGTTGATGTATAGCCTCGGCGACGGTGCGAAAAACGCCAAAGCGTCTATCTTCCACATCGAAGGTGACCCGGATCATCCGGTCAATCGCGGGGCGTTATGCCCGAAAGGGGCCGGTCTGGTGGACTTTATTCACTCAGAAAGCCGCCTGAAATTCCCTGAATACCGCGCCCCAGGTTCCGACAAATGGCAGCAAATCAGCTGGGATGATGCATTTGACCGCATCGCAAAACTGATTAAAGAAGACCGCGATGCCAACTTTATTGCCCAGAACGCCAATGGCGTCACGGTCAACCGCTGGCTCTCCACCGGGATGCTGTGTGCTTCCGCTTCCAGTAACGAAACCGGCTACTTAACCCAGAAATTTACGCGTGCACTCGGTATGCTCGCAGTCGACAACCAGGCGCGTGTCTGACACGGACCAACGGTAGCAAGTCTTGCTCCAACATTTGGTCGCGGTGCGATGACCAACCACTGGGTCGACATCAAGAACGCCAACCTTATTGTGGTGATGGGCGGTAACGCCGCTGAAGCGCACCCTGTCGGGTTCCGCTGGGCGATGGAAGCCAAAATCCACAACGGTGCGAAACTGATTGTGATCGATCCCCGCTTTACGCGTACTGCGTCAGTGGCGGATTTCTACACCCCTATTCGTTCAGGTACTGACATCACTTTCCTGTCAGGCGTATTGCTGTACCTGATGACCAACGAAAAATATAACCGCGAATACACTGAGGCGTATACCAACGCCAGCCTGATCGTGCGTGAGGATTATCACTTCGAAGATGGCCTGTTCAGCGGTTATGATGCCGAAAAACGCAAGTACGACAAAACCAGCTGGAACTACGAGCTGGATGAAAACGGCTTTGCGAAACGCGACACCACCCTGCAACACCCGCGTTGTGTATGGAACCTGCTGAAAGAGCACGTTTCACGCTATACACCGGACGTTGTCGAAAACATCTGTGGTACGCCGAAGGCTGACTTCCTGAAAGTGTGTGAGCTTATCGCCGAAACCAGTGCGAAAGATAAAACCGCATCGTTCCTGTACGCCCTCGGCTGGACACAGCACTCTATCGGTGCGCAGAACATCCGTACGATGGCGATGGTTCAGCTGCTGCTCGGCAACATGGGCATGGCAGGCGGCGGCGTAAATGCCCTGCGCGGTCACTCCAATATTCAGGGTCTGACTGACCTCGGCCTGCTGTCACAAAGCCTGACCGGCTACATGACGCTGCCAAACGAAAAACAGACTGATCTGCAAACCTACCTGACAGCCAGCACGCCAAAACCGCTGCTCCAGGGCCAGGTGAACTACTGGGGCAACTATCCGAAGTTCTTCGTCTCCATGATGAAGGCATTCTTCGGTGACAAAGCGACAGCTGAAAACAGCTGGGGCTACGACTGGCTGCCGAAGTGGGACAAAGGTTACGACGTTCTTCAGTACTTCGAGATGATGCACCAGGGCAAGGTCAACGGCTATCTGTGCCAGGGCTTTAACCCGGTGGCGTCATTCCCGAACAAGAACAAGGTTGTGGCCTCTCTGTCAAAACTGAAGTTCCTGGTAACGATTGACCCACTCAATACCGAAACCTCGACCTTCTGGCAGAACCACGGTGAATCGAACGATGTCGACCCATCGAAGATTCAGACCGAAGTGTTCCGCCTGCCATCCACCTGCTTCGCGGAAGAGAACGGTTCTATCGTCAACTCCGGCCGCTGGCTGCAGTGGCACTGGAAAGGTGCGGACGCCCCGGGCATTGCCATGAACGACGGCGAGATCCTGGCCGGCATCTTCCTGCGCCTGCGTAAGATGTACGCGGCAGAAGGCGGTGCGAACCCTGAACCGGTTCTGAACATGACCTGGAACTACTCGACACCGGAAAACCCATCACCGGAAGAAGTGGCGATGGAGAGCAACGGTAAGGCACTGGCGGATGTTATCGACCCGGCCACCGGTGCAGTCCTGGCGAAGAAAGGCGAACAGCTCAGCACCTTCGCGCACCTGCGTGATGACGGTACTACCTCCAGCGGCTGCTGGATCTTTGCCGGTAGCTGGACGCCGAAAGGTAACCAGATGGCCAACCGCGATAACGCCGACCCGTCGGGCCTTGGTAATACGCTGGGCTGGGCATGGGCGTGGCCGCTGAACCGTCGCATTCTCTATAACCGTGCCTCCGCAGATCCGCAGGGTAACCCGTGGGATCCGAAGCGTCAGCTTCTGAAATGGGATGGCGCGAAATGGGGTGGCGTGGATGTTCCGGACTACAGCACTGCCGCACCAGGCAGCGATGTCGGGCCGTTTATCATGCAGCCTGAAGGGATGGGGCGTCTGTTTGCTATTGATAAAATGGCTGAAGGCCCGTTCCCGGAACACTACGAGCCGTTTGAGACGCCGCTGGGCACCAACCCGCTGCACCCGAACGTGGTCTCTAACCCGGCAGCCCGTATCTTTAAGGGCGATTTTGAAGCGCTGGGTAAAAAAGACAAGTTCCCGTACGTGGGCACCACTTATCGCCTGACCGAACACTTCCACTACTGGACCAAGCACGCGCTGCTTAATGCTATCGCGCAGCCGGAACAGTTTGTGGAGATCGGTGAGAAGCTGGCGAACAAGCTCGGCATCGCACATGGTGATACCGTGAAGGTCTCTTCTAACCGTGGCTATATCAAGGCCAAGGCCGTAGTGACCAAGCGTATTCGTACGCTGAACGTTCACGGTCAGCAGGTGGATACCATCGGCATCCCGATCCACTGGGGTTATGAGGGCGTGGCGAAAAAAGGGTTTATTGCGAACACCCTGACGCCGTTCGTCGGTGATGCGAACACGCAGACGCCGGAGTTTAAGGCCTTCCTCGTGAACGTGGAAAAGGTGTAACGGAGACGACTTATGGCTTATCAATCTCAAGACATTATCCGTCGTTCCGCGACTAACGGTTTCACACCCGCGCCACAGGCGCGGGACCACCAGCAGGAAGTGGCGAAACTTATCGACGTGACCACCTGTATCGGCTGTAAAGCCTGTCAGGTGGCCTGTTCAGAGTGGAACGATATCCGTGACGAAGTGGGTCATAACGTTGGGGTGTACGACAACCCGGCGGATTTGACCGCGAAGTCCTGGACGGTGATGCGTTTCTCGGAAGTGGAGCAGAACGACAAACTGGAATGGCTGATCCGCAAAGACGGCTGTATGCACTGTGCGGATCCGGGTTGCCTGAAGGCGTGTCCGTCGGAAGGGGCTATCATTCAGTATGCTAATGGCATCGTCGACTTCCAGTCCGAGCAGTGCATTGGCTGTGGCTACTGCATCGCGGGCTGCCCGTTCAACGTGCCACGACTGAACCCGGAAGACAACCGCGTCTACAAATGTACGCTGTGTGTTGACCGCGTCAACGTCGGTCAGGAACCCGCCTGTGTGAAGACCTGCCCAACCGGTGCTATCCACTTTGGCTCTAAAGAGGATATGAAAACGCTGGCGGCTGAGCGCGTAGGCGAGCTGAAAACCCGTGGTTACGATAACGCAGGCCTGTACGATCCGGCCGGTGTTGGCGGAACGCACGTCATGTACGTACTGCATCACGCCGACAAGCCGAATCTGTATCACGGCCTGCCGGAGAACCCGGAAATCAGCGCCACCGTTAAGTTCTGGAAAGGCATCTGGAAACCGCTGGCAGCGGTCGGTTTTGCTGCCACCTTCGCAGCAAGTATCTTCCACTACGTCGGTGTCGGCCCGAACCGCGCGGAAGAGGAAGACGACGACAAGCATGAAGAGAAAGACGAGGTGCGCAAATGAGAAAACGTGACACCATCGTGCGCTACTCCGCGCCGGAACGCATCAACCACTGGGTCACCGCCTTCTGTTTCATGCTGGCGGCGATAAGCGGGCTAGGGTTCTTCTTCCCGTCCTTCAACTGGCTGATGCAGATCATGGGGACACCACAGCTGGCGCGTATACTGCACCCGTTTGTTGGCGTCATCATGTTCGCGTCGTTCATCATCATGTTTTTCCGATACTGGCACCATAACCTAATCAATCGGGATGATATCTTTTGGGCGAAGAATATTCGTAAGATCGTCGTCAACGAGGAAGTGGGTGATACCGGGCGTTATAACTTCGGCCAGAAATGCGTATTCTGGGCGGCGATTATCTTCCTGGTCCTGTTGCTGGTAAGCGGTGTGATCATCTGGCGTCCGTACTTTGCGCCTGCTTTCTCAATCCCGGTGATCCGATTCGCGCTGATGCTGCATTCATTTGCCGCAGTGGCGTTAATTGTGGTTATCATGGTGCATATTTACGCCGCCCTTTGGGTGAAAGGCACCATTACCGCGATGGTGGAAGGCTGGGTAACCAGTACGTGGGCGAAGAAACATCACCCGCGCTGGTACCGTGAAGTCCGCCAGAAACAGGAAAAGTCATCTGAATGAGTATTCGCATAATCCCGCAAGATGAGCTGGGTTCGAGCGAGAAACGCACGGCGGAATATATTCCGCCGTTGTTATTCCCCAGACTCAAGAACCTCTATAACCGCCGCGCAGAGCGTCTGCGCGAGCTGGCAGAGAACAACCCTCTGGGCGATTTTCTGCGTTTTGCCGCGCTCATTGCCCACGCGCAGGAAGTGGTGCTGTACGACCATCCGCTGCAAATGGATCTGACCGCGCGCATTAAAGAAGCCAGCGAGCAAGGTAAACCGCCGCTGGATATTCACGTACTGCCGCGCGATAAGCACTGGCACACACTGCTGCATTCGCTGATTGCTGAGCTAAAACCGGAGATGAGCGGTACCGCGCTGGCGGTTATTGAGAATCTGGAAAAAGCCTCCGATATGGAACTGGAAGAGATGGCGAGCGCGCTGTTTGCTTCTGATTTCTCGCTGGTCAGCAGTGATAAAGCACCGTTTATCTGGGCTGCGTTGTCGCTCTACTGGGCGCAAATGGCAAGCCTCATCCCAGGCAAGGCCCGTGCCGAATATGGTGAAGCGCGCCAGTTCTGCCCGGTGTGTGGCTCGATGCCGGTTTCCAGCATGGTGCAAATTGGTACCACCCAGGGGCTACGCTACCTGCACTGCAACCTGTGTGAAACCGAGTGGCATGTGGTGCGCGTGAAGTGCAGCAACTGCGAGCAGACCCGCGATCTCAACTACTGGTCGCTGGAAAACGAAGACGCAGCGGTGAAAGCCGAAAGCTGCGGCGACTGTGGTACCTACCTGAAAATTCTGTATCAGGAAAAAGACCCGAAAGTCGAAGCCGTGGCCGACGATCTCGCCTCGCTGATTCTGGACGCCAAAATGGAGCAAGAGGGCTTTGCCCGCAGCTCTATCAACCCGTTCCTGTTCCCGGGTGAAGGGGAGTAACCCCTTGTGACAGCGCCGGGCGGCGCAAGCTTGCCCGGCTTACAGTTGATAAGGGGAAATGACCCCAGCAATACCCGCAAAGTCTTTGGTATTTCGTGAAATCAGCGGGCAGTTTCTGCTCTGAGCAGTCGCCAGGATGATGGCGTCTGGAAGCTTCATCCCATATTTCTCACGCAGTAAGACTGCTTCTTTCAGCAATATCCCGCGAGACATCGATCATTTCAAACGCGCCCATTATCGCTGCTGTTTTCGTCTCATGACCATGTTTACAAGCGCCTACCTTTTTGTAGGGTCAAAGCAGATAACAAAAATAGCTCTCGCATTTGCGAGCCGCTTTCCAGATCTCTGGTTTCACCAAATTTCTTTGTTTTCATCAGCAATAAACCAGGCTATAAAACTGTATATTCATACAGTCAAAGAGACTCTGTCATGGCACTGGAAAAAGGGATTGAACAACTGGTTCAGGAATTTATCGCTGCAGGCCGGCCCTCATCACGTCATCAGAATATTAATGCCCGACGAGCGGGGTATGTTGCCAGTACGGGACTTGCCGGAGAGGTAGAAACTCGCATACACGTTGAAACGCATGTTCTTGAGGGCCTTATTATTCGTGTATTTTCGCCCCCCAACGCGCCTGAAACATTACCTGCTACCATCTACTATCACGGTGGGTGCTTTATCAGCGGCGGCTTTGATACGCATGATAACCAACTCCGTCAGCTAGCCTGGTACGGCAATTGCCGGGTGATTGCGGTTCAGTACAGACTGGCACCAGAGCATACCTTCCCCACCGCGCATGACGACGCAGAAAGAGGTGCGATACTGGTCTGGCAATATGCGAACACGTTGGGTGTAGATAAAAACCGGATCACGCTTTGCGGGGACAAGTGCGGGAGGGCATCTGGCGCTGGTGACGGCGCTACGGCTAAAGGCCAAAGGTCTCTGGCAACCTGCGCAGCTCATACTTATCTATCCCATGCTCGACGCCACGGCGAGTTTTGAAAGTTACACCCTCAATGGCACAGATTATATTATCACCCGCGATACCCTGCTCAGCGGATATGAAATGTATCTGGCAGACACCGATCGTCAGCATCCAGAAGCCAGCCCACTGTGGCGGGATGATTTTAACGGTCTTCCGCCAGTACACATTATTACCGCCGAGTATGATCCGCTATGTGATGAGGGGGAGATGCTTTATCAGTATCTGACAGAGCAGGGGGTGGTATGTACCGCTCAGCGCTGGCTGGGAGTCATCCATGGCTTCTTTCAGCTCGGTGGAATCAGCCGTTCAGCACGAGACGTAATGAAGGATATCGCCTGGCGGATTGAAAACGCCCGGCGATAACAGCGGGAGGAGATTACTCCTCCTCGTTCCCACCTTCTTCATACGCACCAAACGGCTTCGCAGGGAGAACGATGTAAGTTCCTTCAAATATCGCGCCCGACGTTTCATCACCGAACAGCTCTACCTGCATCTGCACCCGAGCTTTGCGTCCACGTGCCAGACGGTCGAGATCGCCTCCCAGCGAACCGAGATCGGCAACGGCGCTCGGCTTGCCGCTAATTGGCGCGCTGTAGCGAATGTGGGCATCTGCCAGAATGATGGTGCCACCAAGATGACGTTCGCGCAGCATCAACCAGATAAGCCCCCAACCGGTGAGCGTAGCCAGTGAGAACAGACTGCCAGCAAACAGCGTGTGGTGTGGGTTCTGATTGCCGGTTTCCGGCATCGTGGTCATAAATTTTTGCCCGGTGTACTGCTGAATGCGTACCCCCATCTTTTCACTCAGGGGGATGTGTTGATACCAGGCCTGCTGTAACTGACCGCACCAGTCGGCACGGTGCAGAATATCATCCAGCGTGGCGACGGGTTTAATCATCAGAAAGTGGCGCACCGGTGTGGTTTGCGGTGTGGTGATTTCACCCTGGTTAACAAAACCGAGCTTGGCGAAGAACTCCACGGCATCCTCGCGGGCACTACAGGTTACGCGCTTAACGCCTTCCTGACGGGCAACTGACTCCAGGGTCATCGCCATCAGTGTCCCCAGACCTTTGTCCTGCACAGAGGGGTGGACAGCCATAAAGCGAATAGACGCTTCGTTATCCGCGTTGATATACAGACGCCCGACGGCGACAAGGTTACCCTCTTCATCCACCACCATCTGGTGATGCGCCATTGCGTCCCAGGCGTCGCGTTCAGATCCTTTCGGTTGATGTAATGGCTTGCGCAGCATTTCCCAGCGGAACTGGTAATACACCTCTAACTCTTCTTCCGTTTGCGGTACTCGAAGGTGATACATAGCTGTACTCTCTCTTGTTACCCGCGGCCACGCCGCCAACTGGCTCATATCTGGAGCCAGAATGTGACGGGGCCATCGTTCACCAGCGAGACCTGCATATCTGCAGCGAATCGTCCGGTTTGCGTATTCATTTCCTGCTGGCGACAACGCTCAACAAAATACTCATAAAGTGCTTCTGCACGATCCGGGGCGGCCCCCCTGGAGAAGCCAGGACGCATGCCGCGCTCGGTATCTGCGGCCAGCGTAAACTGGGAAACAACCAGCACACTGCCACCCGCCTGCTGGACGTTCAGGTTCATCTTGCCTTCCGCATCACTGAAAATGCGGTAACCCAGCACACGCTCACACAAACGGTTAGCTTTTTGTTCGTCGTCATCCTTTTCGACACCTAACAACACCAAAAGTCCTGGGCCAATTTCACCCGTCACCTCATCCTCCACGGTGACGCTGGCACGGGTTACGCGCTGTATCAATGCAATCATGGTTGGTTTTCTTCTTGTTGTTTTTCAGCTTCAGCTGCTTTTCTGAGTTCGCGATATATGCCGAGAGTGACAGTTATTTCGGCACCAAGCAAGACGATACACCAGGTCCAGTAAACCCAGACAAACAAAATGGGGATCACCGCCAGCACGCCGTAAATCAGCTGATAAGAAGGGAACATGGTGATGTAGAGGGCAAAGCCTTTTTTGCCCAGTTCAAAGAACGCCGCCGCCACTAGCGCCCCAACGATAGCGTCGCGGTTAGGCACGCGAGTGGTCGGTACCACACTGTAGAGCAGCCAGAAAGAGAACCACGATAAAATCAGCGGGAAGATTCGCAGAACATTATCAATAACGCCGTTTAAGTCACTGGCCCAGCGCAACGAAAGAAGATACGAGCTGATAGCCAGGCTAGCACCCGCTAACAACGGGCCGAGCGTTAAAATCATCCAGTACACGGCAAAAGAGTACACTTTCGGGCGCACTTTTTTACTGTGCCAGATGGTGTTAAGCGCATTATCAATGGCATACATCAGAAGCAGCGACGTCACGATCAGGCCGCACGCCCCCACTGCCGTCATCTTGCTGGAGTTGGCAACGAACTGCTCAATATAGTTCTGTATAACATCGCCAGTGGCAGGAATGAAGTTCGCAAAGACAAAATGACGAAGCTGCAGGCTGACATCTGCAAACATCGGAAAAGCAGAAAAAAGCGCAAAGATGACGGCCACCAGCGGCACCAGTGAGAGTAACGACACATACGCGAGGTTCCCCGCCAGCGTCGTCATGTTGTCCTCGTCAATGCGGTGCCAGAGGAGTTTTAGCCACGCACGCAACGGGCGGGTATGGTGAGTGGCTTTTTGCTGAACGGTTTTTAGCATAGCTGCTTCGCAAAGTAGTTCGGTATCGTCTCTTTTCCGGTCACCAGAATTGACGTGATACCTAACTGGTTAGCTCCCTCTATATTATCGGCGTTGTCGTCGAAAAAGACCGCATCGGCCGCAGAGAATCCCTCCGACTGGAGAACAGCCTGATAAATTCGCGCTTCGGGTTTGCGCATGCCCATCTCCTGGGAGAGATAGATTTTATCTGCCGCCGCACGCACTTCAGGGTATTCATCTGGCCAGAACGTGGTGTGCAGACGGTTGGTATTTGACAGAACCACTACCCGATGCCCCTGCTCACGCAGTTTTTTCATGGTGACGATGACGTCCGGGCGGATCGCAACAAACACCGCCTGCCAGCCGTGGGAGAACTGCTCATAGCTTAACGGCAGCTCCATTTCATGACAGAAACGTTCAGCGAATTCTTCGTCGCTGATCTCGCCGCGCTCGTGCTGATGGAAAGTCTCCCCCATCGCGAAACTCTGTTTTAACGTCGCCAGTGGAACACGGCTGAAATCACTCCATGTACCCAGCACACGATTAAAATCGATATCGACGATTACATTTCCTAAGTCAAAGATATAAAGCATGTTTATCTCCTGCTCGCCGTGGAAAAGTAACTGTAGCGGGAAAGATAAGGTTTGGCTATGCGCCAGAACCCAGGTCAGAAAAAGAAAAACCCCGCCACAAGGACGGGGTTTTGCAGACTAAAAGAGGAGTGAATTACTCTTCTTTCGCACCGCGCATTGCACGTTTACGGTCGTTCTCAGTCAGGTGACGTTTACGGATACGGATAGACTGTGGAGTCACTTCTACCAGTTCGTCGTCATCGATGAATTCCAGAGCTTGCTCCAGGGTCATCTTGATCGGTGGAACCAGAACCGTTGCTTCGTCAGTACCGGACGCACGCATGTTGGTCAGTTTCTTACCGGTCAGGCAGTTTACAGTCAGGTCGTTAGAACGGCTGTGAATACCGATGATCTGGCCTTCGTAAACTTCAGCACCGTGACCCAGGAACAGCTTACCGCGGTCCTGCAGGCTGAACAGTGCGAATGCAACCGCTTTACCCTGACCGTTGGAGATCAGAACGCCGTTGTTACGCTGGCCCACGTCGCCTGGACGAACGTCGTCGTAGTGGCTGAAGGTGGAGTACAGCAGACCGGTACCAGAAGTCATGGTCATGAACTCTGAACGGAAGCCGATCAGGCCACGGCTTGGGATCACGTAGTCGAGACGTACGCGGCCTTTGCCATCTGGATTCATGTTTTTCAGGTCGCCTTTACGCTCACCCAGAGCCTGCATGACAGAACCCTGGTGCTGCTCTTCAACGTCCAGCGTTACGTTTTCGAACGGCTCTTGTTTACGGCCGTCGATTTCGCGGAAGATAACTTTCGGACGGGAAACCGCCATCTCGAAACCTTCACGACGCATGTTTTCGATAAGAACAGACAGGTGCAGCTCACCACGACCGGAAACGCGGAATGCGTCAGCGTCTGGGGTTTCTTCAACGCGCAGCGCAACGTTGTGCACCAGCTCTTTGTTCAGGCGGTCAAGGATCTGACGAGAGGTAACGAACTTACCTTCTTTACCACAGAACGGAGAGGTGTTGACGTTGAAGAACATGGATACGGTTGGTTCATCAACGGACAGGGCTGGCAGCGCTTCAACATTCTGCGGGTCGCAGATGGTGTCGGAGATGTTCAGCTCACCCAGACCGGTGATCGCGATGATGTCGCCTGCTTCAGCCACGTCGCTATCGATACGCTCCAGACCCAGGTGAGTCAGCACTTTACCGACTTTACCGTTACGGGTTTTGCCTTCGCTATCGATGATAGTAACCTGCTGGTTAGGCTTAACTTTACCGCGCTTGATACGACCAATGCCGATAACACCAACGTAGTTGTTGTAGTCGAGCTGAGAGATCTGCATCTGCAGGGTGCCGTCGAGATCAACGTTTGGTGCAGGAACACGGTCAACAATCGCCTGGTACAGCGGGGTCATGTCTTCAGCCATGTTCTCGTGATCCAGACCTGCGATACCGTTCAGCGCAGAAGCATAAACGATAGGGAAGTCCAGCTGCTCGTCAGTCGCGTCGAGGTTAACGAACAGGTCGAATACCTGGTCAACAACCCAGTCAGGACGCGCGCCAGGACGGTCAACTTTGTTGATAACTACGATTGGCTTCAGACCGTGGGCAAATGCTTTTTTGGTCACGAAGCGCGTCTGTGGCATTGGGCCATCCATTGCGTCAACGACCAGCAGAACGGAGTCTACCATGGACATTACACGTTCAACTTCACCACCGAAGTCGGCGTGCCCTGGGGTATCAACGATGTTGATACGGTAGTCATTCCATTTAATCGCGGTGTTTTTCGCGAGGATGGTAATCCCACGCTCTTTCTCCAAATCGTTGGAGTCCATCACGCGTTCTTGGGTTTCGGCACGCGCATCAAACGTACCGGATTGCTGCAGCAGCTTATCAACCAGGGTAGTTTTACCATGGTCAACGTGCGCGATGATGGCGATGTTACGCAAATTTTCGATCACAACTTTGCCTCAGGCATTTAGAAATAGCGCGTTATTGTACACGGATTAATCGCACTACAAAACAGGATCACAAACATCCCCCGCAAACAAGTATTGCAGAGATGCTTTGTGATCGCTTTCACGGAGCGGTAAAAGGGCACTTTCACGTAAATTGCACCAATATGGTGCTCAATGTTCACATTGAAGCACTATACTGGTGCAAGATGACCATCATGGTGCAGCCCTTTTGCACTATGGTGCGCATGATAACGCCTTTTGGGGGTGTTTTAAAAGTTGGCACAGATTTCGCTTTATAAAAATACATGGCACACGGCCAGTACAAACAGAAATTGAAGACCTCGTTACCACGACGACAATGACCAATCTGGAGAGTTAAGTATGTCCGCTGAACACGTTTTGACGATGCTGAACGAACATGAAGTGAAGTTTGTTGATCTGCGCTTCACCGATACCAAAGGTAAAGAACAGCACGTCACTATTCCTGCTCATCAGGTGAACGCCGAGTTCTTTGAAGAAGGCAAAATGTTTGACGGCTCCTCCATTGGCGGCTGGAAAGGCATTAACGAATCCGACATGGTTCTGATGCCGGACGCGACGACTGCGCTCATTGACCCGTTCTTCGAAGAGCCAACGCTGATCATCCGCTGTGATATCCTCGAGCCAGGCACGCTGCAGGGTTACGATCGCGACCCACGCTCCATCGCTAAACGTGCTGAAGAGTACCTGCGTTCTACCGGCATCGCAGACACCGTTCTGTTCGGGCCAGAGCCAGAATTCTTCCTGTTTGACGACATTCGTTTCGGCGCTTCAATTTCTGGTTCCCACGTTGCTATCGATGATATCGAAGGCGCATGGAACTCTTCCACCAAATACGAAGGTGGTAACAAAGGTCACCGTCCTGGCGTGAAAGGCGGTTACTTCCCGGTTCCTCCGGTCGATTCTTCACAGGACATTCGTTCTACCATGTGTCTGGTGATGGAAGAGATGGGCCTGGTGGTTGAAGCACACCACCACGAAGTCGCAACTGCTGGCCAGAACGAAATCGCAACCCGCTTCAACACCATGACCAAAAAAGCGGATGAGATTCAGATCTACAAATACGTTGTGCACAACGTTGCGCACCGTTTCGGTAAGACCGCAACCTTCATGCCAAAACCAATGTTCGGCGATAACGGTTCCGGTATGCACTGCCACATGTCCCTGTCCAAGAACGGTACCAACCTGTTCTCTGGCGATAAGTATGCAGGTCTGTCTGAGCAGGCACTGTTCTACATTGGCGGCGTAATCAAACACGCTAAGGCAATCAACGCCCTGGCGAACCCAACCACCAACTCTTACAAGCGTCTGGTTCCGGGCTACGAAGCACCAGTGATGCTGGCATACTCTGCACGTAACCGTTCTGCTTCTATCCGTATCCCGGTGGTGGCTTCTCCGAAAGCGCGTCGTATCGAAGTTCGCTTCCCGGATCCAGCGGCTAACCCATACCTGTGCTTCGCAGCACTGCTGATGGCCGGTCTGGACGGTATCAAGAACAAGATCCACCCAGGCGAAGCAATGGACAAAAACCTGTATGACCTGCCGCCAGAAGAAGCGAAAGAGATCCCACAGGTTGCCGGTTCTCTGGAAGAAGCACTGAACGCGCTGGACGCTGACCGCGAGTTCCTGACTGCTGGTGGTGTGTTCACTGACGACGCTATCGATGCTTACATCGCTCTGCGTATTGAAGAGAACGACCGTGTGCGTATGACTCCGCACCCAGTTGAATTCGAACTGTACTACAGCGTTTAAGTCAGAATTAAAGAAAGAAATTAATACTCGGCGGATTTCTTGTCGCAGCAAGGCGGCAACTGAGTGAATCCCCGGGAGCATAGATAGCTATGTGACCGGGGTGAACGAAGGCAGCCAACGCGGCTGCGGCGAGAAAGACGCGAGAGGATTTTTTGTTGCCGTGGAAACTTTCAGCCCATCTTCGGATGGGCTTTTTTCTCCACCAACAAACTGATCTCACGCGCTTTTTGCAACGAAAAAGCTATACTGCACTAAATTAGTGCAACCAACTCCAGGAGACTGCTGAATGGCAACTGGCACGCTGCCCGATGCTGGGCAGATCCTCAATTCTTTAATTAACAGTATTTTGCTGGTCGACGACGAGCTGGCTGTACATTACGCCAACCCGGCGGCGCAGCAACTGCTCGCACAAAGCGCACGCAAACTGTTTGGTACCCCACTTCCGGAATTGTTGAGCTATTTTTCGCTGAATATTGGCCTGATGCAGGAAAGTTTGCAGTCCGGTCAGGGGTTCACCGATAACGAAGTGACGCTGGTGATCGACGGACGCTCACATATTCTTTCGCTAACGGCGCAGCGTCTGCCTGAAGGGTTCATCCTGCTTGAAATGGCACCGATGGACAACCAGCGCCGCCTCAGCCAGGAACAGCTCCAGCATGCGCAGCAAATTGCCGCCCGTGACCTGGTACGGGGGCTGGCTCATGAAATCAAAAACCCGCTGGGAGGGTTACGCGGCGCAGCACAGCTGTTAACCAAAGCACTGCCCGACCCAACACTTGCGGAGTACACCAACGTCATCATTGAGCAGGCCGATCGCCTGCGCAATCTGGTCGACCGTCTGCTGGGGCCGCAACAGCCGGGTATGCATGTTTCAGAGAGCATTCATAAAGTGGCTGAACGGGTAGTGAAGCTCGTCTCGATGGAACTGCCGGAGAACGTCACGCTGGTGCGTGATTACGACCCAAGCCTGCCGGAACTGGCGCACGATCCTGACCAGATTGAACAGGTTCTGCTGAATATTGTGCGCAATGCGTTGCAGGCTCTGGGACCGGAAGGGGGCGAAATCATTCTGCGCACCCGCACCGCATTCCAGCTGACGCTGCACGGCGTGCGCTATCGCCTGGCAGCACGCATCGACGTTGAGGATAACGGGCCGGGCATTCCGTCACATTTACAGGACACGTTGTTCTACCCGATGGTGAGCGGTCGCGAAGGCGGCACTGGTCTGGGGTTATCCATTGCCCGCAATTTGATCGACCAACACTCTGGCAAAATTGAATTTACCAGTTGGCCGGGACATACCGAGTTTTCGGTTTTCCTGCCGATTAAAAAATAAAGGTGACGTTTATGCAACGAGGGATAGTCTGGGTAGTCGATGACGATAGCTCCATCCGTTGGGTGCTGGAACGCGCACTCACCGGAGCAGGATTAAGCTGCACGACGTTTGAGAACGGCAGCGAAGTGCTCGATGCGCTCACCACCAAAACCCCGGATGTTCTGCTTTCGGATATTCGCATGCCGGGAATGGACGGGCTGGCGCTCTTAAAGCAGATCAAACAACGCCATCCTATGCTTCCGGTCATCATAATGACGGCGCACTCCGATCTGGATGCAGCCGTCAGCGCTTATCAGCAAGGGGCATTCGACTACCTGCCCAAACCGTTTGATATTGACGAAGCTGTCGCTCTGGTTGAACGCGCCATTAGCCACTACCAGGAGCAGCAGCAGCCCCGTCATACCCCCGATTTTGGCCCAACAACGGACATCATCGGCGAAGCGCCAGCCATGCAGGATGTATTTCGTATCATTGGTCGTTTGTCGCGTTCGTCCATCAGCGTATTGATTAACGGTGAATCGGGTACCGGCAAAGAGCTGGTTGCCCACGCCTTGCACCGCCACAGCCCGCGGGCAAAAGCGCCGTTTATCGCCCTGAATATGGCGGCGATCCCGAAGGATTTGATTGAATCCGAACTGTTCGGCCACGAAAAAGGGGCGTTTACCGGCGCAAATACCATTCGCCAGGGGCGCTTCGAACAGGCCGATGGAGGCACTCTCTTCCTGGATGAAATCGGCGATATGCCGCTGGATGTTCAGACCCGCCTGCTGCGCGTACTGGCCGACGGACAGTTTTATCGCGTGGGCGGCTATGCGCCAGTAAAAGTGGACGTCCGTATTATTGCCGCAACACACCAGAACCTGGAGCTGCGCGTGCAGGAAGGGAAATTCCGCGAGGACTTATTCCACCGCCTGAACGTGATCCGTGTACATCTTCCGCCACTGCGCGAGCGTCGTGAAGACATTCCTCGCCTGGCACGCCATTTTCTGCAGGTGGCCGCCCGTGAGCTGGGTGTGGAAGCCAAGCAGCTACACCCGGAAACTGACGCCGCACTTACCCGTCTGGCCTGGCCGGGCAACGTGCGTCAGCTGGAAAACACCTGCCGCTGGTTAACCGTCATGGCCGCCGGGCAGGAAGTTCTGATTCAGGATTTACCCGCTGAACTGTTTGAAGCAACCGCGCCAGAAAGCAGTACCGGACACGCACTACCGGACAGCTGGGCGACGCTGCTGGCACAATGGGCCGATCGCGCGCTGCGTTCCGGTCATCAAAATTTACTCTCTGAGGCTCAGCCTGAGATGGAGCGCACGCTGTTAACCACCGCGCTTCGTCATACGCAGGGCCATAAACAGGAAGCCGCTCGCTTACTGGGATGGGGACGCAATACCCTGACACGTAAGCTGAAAGAGCTGGGCATGGAGTGATTTTTACCGCTGTGTAAAGATGATTAATTGAGCGCAAATTGCTGTTATTTTGCGCTTTACTGTATCGATGAAATTTGTATGATCGTGCCCGGAAATGGGGGGAACCATCATGCTGGAATCATTAGTGAGTTTGCTCTCTAGCGGAGCAGCCGAAAGCCACACACCGCAAACTGCCGTTGCAGCGGTATTGTGTGCGGCACTGGTTGGGTTGTTTAGCTAGCGGGTAGCCAATGAAAAGCCGGGTGGCGGCTTCGCCTTACCCGGCCTACTAAACGCGAAATGCAGGCCGGGTAAACGAAACGCCACCCGGCAGTGCATCTTAAATCACCCGTGAGAACTGCTGCAGACGTGCCTTTTGACGCAGGTAAGCGTCGAAGCACATACAGATATTACGAATCAACAGACGCCCTTTTGGCGTAACCTCAATGGCGCTCTCCGAAACATCCACCAGCCCATCTTTCGCCAGCGGTGCAAGCAGCTTCAGGTCTTCCGCGAAATAATCGCTAAACTGCAGATCCCATTGTGCTTCTACGTCACTAAAACCGAGACGGAAGTTACAGATCAGCGCCTTAATCACATCACGACGAATGCAGTCGTCACGCGTTAACGCGATACCGCGCCACAGGGCATTGCCGGTTTCATCTACCTGCTGATAATAAAGCTTCAGCTCTTTCTGGTTTTGCGCGTAGCAGTCGCCGATCATACTGATGGCGGAGACGCCCATCCCCAGCAAGTCGGTATCACCCTGGGTGGTATACCCCTGGAAGTTACGGTGCAGAACCCCTTCACGCTGAGCAATCGCCAGTTCGTCATCCGGACGGGCAAAGTGATCCATGCCGATAAACTGATAGCCGGTTTCGGTCAGCGAGGTGATGGTTTCCTGCAAAATATCCAGCTTCTGTTGAGCAGAAGGCAGATCGGCATCTTTGATTTTCCGCTGGGCGGCGAAAAGCGTCGGCAGATGCGCATAGTTAAAGACGCTCAAACGGTCAGGATTGAGTTCTGCCACACGTTTCAGCGTGAAGGCGAAACTCTCTGGCGTTTGCTTTGGCAGGCCGTAAATCAGGTCGATATTGGTCGAGGTAAACCCGATTTCACGCGCGTGGTTAAGTAAGGCAAAGATAAATTCTTCATCCTGCTCGCGATTCACCAGGCGCTGCACTTCTTTGTTGAAATCCTGGACGCCCATGCTCAGGCGGTTGAACCCTTCGGCGCGTAAGTGATCCAGTACATCCAGCTCGATTTCGCGCGGATCAACCTCGATCGAGATTTCAGCATCGTCATTAAAATTGAAGTTGCCGCGCAGCAGTGTCATCAAACGGCTGATCTGCGCTTTATTCAGGTAGGTTGGCGTACCGCCCCCCCAGTGAAGCTGGCTAACATGGCGTCCGGTAAACAGTGGCGCACGATGCAGAATTTCTTGTTCGAGCACATCCAGATACTGATCGGCTTTGTGCTGCTGACGGGTAACGATTTTATTGCAGCCGCAGAAGTAGCAGAGCTTGTGGCAGAACGGAATATGGACGTAGAGCGACAGCGGGCGCTCAGGGTAGCGCGCGACAGCCTGCTGAAAATCCGCTTCGCCGAAAGCATCGGAGAACTCCAGCGCAGTTGGGTATGACGTATAACGCGGCCCGGAATAGTTATATTTCTGGATTAGGGCCAAATCCCAGTCGATAGATGGTACAGACATGCTCACTCCTTCCGTTGGTGTCGCGTTCGTATACGGCGGCCCGTTCTGGCCCCACTGCGGGCCATCATCCGGGTGCGCAGCCACTTCTGTCGCCGCGACAACCGCCGTAGTTTAACGAATAACCACACCAGATAACATATAACCGGAAGGGTTATAAGCAGGACTATCGTGCCTGCCAGGTGCAAATGTTAGTTTCCACCCTTCAGAAGACGCATCATATCTTCCTGCTTTTCGTCTTCTTCTTCATCTTCGTCATCGTCGTAAGACAGGCCCAGCTTCTGCATCAGTTCATCAATGCGATCCAGTTTGGCATCAACCCATGACTGCTCTTCAGCGGTCAGGGTTTCTCCCTCTTCAAGACGTTCCAGCAGCGCGTCCAGGCGCTCATCATTCTCCAGCAAATCCAGCTCAGCCTGCGGTGAAAGCATAGGTTTCTCGCTCTTTGGTTTGTGCTGCTTAGTGACCGGGGTGTCTGTCACGCCCAGTGGAATGGGAGTTTTACTGCCAATACGTGGATCTTTCTGCTGCTTGCCTTTTGCAGAAGCACCCGTGGCATCGCTACCGCCCGCACGGCTACCCGCAGCATGACCACGATGCTTTTTCTCGCGTTTGCGATCGCGCGCTTCCTGGTTCAGTTCTTCGCGCGTTTTGCGGCGTGCTTTTGCAGGGCGTTTAGCGCCCGCTGTGGAGGTCGGTTTTTTCATGATGTTTTATCTTTAAGTCGTTTTCTTCAGTATAGAATTGCGGCGAAATCTAGCAGAAAGCAAGCAAAGAAAAAAGGCGACAGAGCAATCTGTCGCCTTTTTTCCTGACTCACAACCCTTAGTGGGTCAGACATTCCGTGTTTGCCTACAACAAGCCCTGTTTATCCCTTGGCGGATATACCGTCCGTGTACGGTTCCATTTCCTGTTTAAACGCCTCCAGGCGCTTATCATCCTGACAATCCTGAGTCTTCGCCTCCTGGCGCTCCTGACCCTTATCCTTAAGTCGTTATCCTGTTGGCATCCTCGCCCTGGCACACACTTTACCCTGTTCGCTTAAACTAACAAGCAATGAGAGGGTACAAAAAAGGATTTTCGGATAATTACTCAAGCACAACAATCTGATTTTAAACAGTTTGTGTTTTTTAACGCCTGCGATTTCTCTTAAATCTCCTATAGCATCTATGGCAAATCTCCTACAGCCGCCAGGGTGTTCGCCTACAGGCAGAGTGCGATGAGAAAAGCCTTTTGTCTGCATTCGGGTATAATCCCCCACAGATTACGATTTTTGGAGACGACCACGTGACTACCTGGAACTACCAACAGACGCATTTTGTCACCAGTGCGCCTGATATTCGCCACTTACCTTCTGATACGGGTATTGAAGTGGCATTTGCTGGCCGCTCCAATGCGGGAAAATCCAGCGCCCTGAATACGCTGACCAATCAGAAGAGCCTGGCGCGTACCTCAAAAACGCCTGGCCGTACTCAGCTGATCAACCTGTTTGAAGTGGCAGAAGGCAAACGTCTTGTCGATTTACCGGGCTACGGCTATGCGCAGGTACCGGAAGAGATGAAGATCAAGTGGCAACGTGCGCTGGGTGAATATCTGGAAAAGCGCCAGTGCCTGAAAGGCCTGGTGGTGCTGATGGATATTCGCCACCCGCTGAAAGATCTCGATCAGCAGATGATCGACTGGGCCGTGGCAAGCGATATTGCTGTGCTGGTGCTGCTGACAAAAGCCGATAAGCTGGCAAGCGGTGCGCGTAAAGCACAGGTGAATATGGTTCGCGAAGCGGTACTGGCATTCAACGGTGATGTGCAGGTTGAAGCGTTCTCCTCGCTGAAAAAGCAGGGCGTGGACAAGCTGCGTCAGAAGCTCGATAGCTGGTTTAACGAGCTGGAGCCCGCGACAGAAGCGGAAGAAGAGTAATAGCGAGCGCGGCAATGTCCGCGCTTTTTTTTTGCCTGAAATTTTCTTTACCGCAATAAAAAACGCCCCAGTCATTACTGACTGGGGCGGCTAAAATATTCAGCCAAATCCGATTACGTGAAGTAAAAGGTCTGAAAGATAGAACATCTTACCTCTGTACCCTACGTCGTTAACTCTACCCCTTTTTTATCTGTAGACAAAGCACTTTTTGTAGTTTTTTTTCACTCTTTACATAGGGAATTCTAATGATCGTCACAAAACGCACGTCGTTATGTTGCTAACTTACATAAAACGCGCGTTATTCTCCTGACCCTTAGTGAGCCTGATCCCAGTTTTCACCACTCCCCACTTCCACCAGCAATGGCACGTCCAGTGTCATGCTGCTTTCCATCAGTTCGTGGATCTTTTTCGATACGGTTTCAAGCTCGTCTTTGTGCACTTCGAACACCAGTTCATCGTGTACCTGCATGATCATGCGCACGCGTGGCTTCTCTTTTTCCAGCCACGCATCCACGGCGATCATCGCGCGTTTAATGATGTCAGCAGCTGTCCCCTGCATTGGGGCGTTGATCGCAGCACGCTCTGCGCCAGCGCGACGCGCGGCGTTACTGGATTTGATGTCCGGCAGGTAGAGACGACGACCGTCCAGCGTTTCAACATAGCCTTTCTCTTTCGCCTGCTCTCGGGTGCGTTCCATGTACTCCAGTACGCCCGGATAACGCTCAAAGTAGAGATCCATATACTTCTGCGATTCTTTGCGAGGAATGTTGAGCTGGCGGGAAAGGCCAAAAGCGCTCATCCCGTAAATCAGACCGAAGTTGATCGCTTTCGCGCTGCGTCGCTGTTCGTTTGTCACACTTTCCAGCGGCAGACCAAACACTTCGGCAGCCGTCGCCCGGTGGATATCCTTCCCTTCAGCAAACGCCGTCAGCAAACCTTTATCACGCGACAGATGCGCCATAATACGCAGTTCGATTTGCGAGTAGTCCGCAGAGACAATCAGGTAATCCTCTGGTGCGATAAAGGCCTGACGAATGCGGCGACCTTCCTCATTACGTACCGGAATGTTCTGCAGGTTTGGATCGGTCGATGAGAGTCGCCCGGTTGCCGCCACCGCCTGATGGTAAGAAGTATGTACGCGGCCCGTTTTCGGGTTGATCATCAGCGGCAGTTTATCGGTATAGGTCGATTTCAGCTTCGCCAGACCACGATACTCCAGAATCACTTTTGGCAGCGGGTAATCGAGCGCCAGCTCTTCCAGCACCTCTTCAGAGGTTGATGGCGCGCCACCAGGGGTTTTCTTCAGCGGCTTGATGCCCTGCTTTTCAAACAGAATAGTTTGCAGCTGTTTAGGAGATGAGAGGTTAAACGGCTCACCTGCAAGCTCATGGGCTTTTTGCTCAAGCTCGGTCAGACGCTGTGCAAGCTCGCCAGAGTGGTTATGCAGTACCGTTGGGTCGATTTTTACGCCGTTGCGTTCGATGCGGGAGAGTACTGGCACCAGTGGCATCTCGATATGCCGAAACACATTCAGCGGGCCTTCTTCTTTCTGCAGTTTTGGCCACATCTTCAGGTGCAGCTGCAGCGTCACGTCGGCATCTTCTGCCGCATAGCGACCCGCCTCTTCCAGAGCAATCTGGTTAAAGGTCAGCTGATTTTTGCCTTTACCGGCAATCTCTTCAAAGGTGATTGTTTTATGCTTCAACCAGCGATCAGATAAGGAATCCATATCATGACGGCCTGCTACGCTGTCCAGAATGTAGGATTCCAGCATGGTATCAAAGGCGATACCACGCAGCTCAATGCCGTAGTTTTGCAGAATACCGCGATCGTATTTCAGGTTTTGCCCGACCTTCAGCGCCTTGTCATCTTCAAGAATCGGTTTCATCAGCTCAAGCACACGGTCGCGCGAGATTTGATCCGGCGCGTCCAGGTAGTCGTGTGCAACAGGGACATAGGCCGCGATACCAGGCTCTGTCGCAAACGACAGGCCAACCATATTGGCAGAGATGTTATCGAGGCTATCGGTTTCCGTATCGAAGGCAAATACTGGCGCTTTTTTCAGTTTCTCGATCCAGGCGACCAGTTGCGACTCTTCGAGAATGGTTTCATAGTTGTCGAAGGAGAGGGTTACGGCTTCTTCTTCTGCCTGCTCTTCTGCAACTACAACAACCGTCTCTTTCGGCTTCGCTGTGGGCTTAGCCCCTTTGGCCTGCAGCCACTTGCCGCTTTCTACGTCGGTGATCCAACGCTTGAATTCATATTGCTTAAACAGGTTCAGCAGATCGTCAGCTGAAGGTTGCTGCACTTCAAGTTGTTCACAGCCCAGCTCAAGCTCAACGTCAGTTTTGATCGTCGCCAGCTGATAGGAGAGATAAGCCACCTCTTTATTATCTTCCAGCTTCGTGGCCATCGTTTTCGCACCACGGAAGGTGAGACCCGCTATTTTGTCAGACTCGGCGTACAGCGTATCCAGGCCACCCAATCCCTGCAGAAGGGCCTGTGCAGTTTTTTCACCCACCCCCGGCACGCCAGGGATGTTATCCGAAGAGTCACCCATTAATGCAAGGAAGTCGATAATCAGCTCCGGTGGCACACCATATTTTGCAACCACCTCTTCTGGGCCCAGAATGGTGTTCGTCATGGTGTTAATCAGGGTGATCCCGGGTGTCACCAGCTGCGCCATATCTTTATCACCGGTACTGATCAGTACCGGACGGCCCACTTTTTCAGCTTCACGCGCCAGCGTACCAATCACGTCATCGGCTTCAACACCTGAAACGGCCAGCAGCGGCAGACCCATCGCTTTTACCATCGTATGCAGTGGCTCAATTTGCGCACGCAGATCGTCAGGCATTGGTGGACGGTGAGATTTGTAATGCTCAAACAACTCGTCGCGGAAGGTTTTTCCTTTCGCATCAAAAACGACTGCCGCATGGGTTGGCTGATACTGAAGGATCAGGCTGCGCAGCATGTTCAGGACGCCGTACATTGCGCCGGTCGGTTCCCCTGCGCTATTGGTCAGAGGAGGAAACGCATGATACGCCCGATACAGGTAAGAAGAGCCGTCGACGAGAATAAGAGGGTTTTCTGGGATCTGAACCATAATGTCCGTGCCTTTAATCAATTTATGGGTAAAGGATGCCACAGAAGGATGAAAACATCAGTTATTAGCGCCTGATACAGGAAAAGATTTTGCGATCGTGAGGATCGTTCGCAAAAATAAAACTGTGGATAAGTTTGTGCATACTTTCAATTCAGATGAATAACTGCCGCTATCATTGTATGCGGCAGTATATTTTCCTGTTTTAAATCAATTTGTTATATATTACCCATCATTGGCATACCTGTCTGATGACTATTTAGTCTATGTGGATATAAGACCCGTTAACAGCTCAAACATGGATAAATTCGCTGCTGAGCAGGAAAAGCCACAAACTCGCAGCGTGAAAGCGCCATTCTTTTGTCTAATTTCTGGTAAAATCAGCGCCCAGCGCCGGATAACCGTCGCCTCCTTACAGCTAACTATCTGAAAAAGCTCATCATGTCGAGATTGCTCGCTGCAATAACATTACTGTTAAGCATCATTTTAACTATTCTTGTGACTATCGCCTGTTCTGTGCCGATCATTGTCGCCGGAATAATTAAACTGCTGTTACCTCTCCCCTCGGTGTGGCGGGCTGTGTCTGCGTTTTGTAATTTCATGATGTATTGCTGGTGCGAAGGGTTGGCCATCTTGCTGTACCTGAACCCTCACCTGAAGTGGGATGTTGAAGGTCTGGAAAGGCTCAACAAAAAGAACTGGTATCTGCTGATCTGCAACCACCACAGCTGGGCTGATATCGTGGTTTTATGCGTGTTGTTCCGCAAGCATATCCCGATGAACAAATACTTCCTGAAACAACAACTGGCCTGGGTACCCTTTATCGGTCTGGCCTGTTGGGCACTGGATATGCCGTTTATGAAACGCTATTCACGTAGTTATTTAATTCGTCATCCTGAGCGTCGCGGTAAAGATGTGGAAACCACACGTCGCTCCTGTGAGAAGTTTCGCGCGCATCCTACGACGATTGTTAACTTTGTTGAAGGCTCCCGCTTTACTGAAGAGAAGCGCCAACAGACTCGCTCCCCATATCAAAACTTGCTGCCCCCTAAGGCTGCAGGCATTGCGATGGCGCTGAACGTGCTGGGTGAGCAGTTCGATAAATTACTGAACGTCACGCTCTGCTACCCGGAGAACGACACAACGCCGTTCTTCGACATGCTCAGCGGCAAACTGACACGTATTGTTGTTCGTGTTGATCTGGTACCGATTGAAGCGGAACTGCATGGCGATTACGTTAATGATAAGAATTTCAAACGTCGTTTCCAGCTCTGGCTTAACACACTCTGGAAAGAGAAAGACGAGCAGATAGACAACATTAAATCTTCATGCAAAAACGCCGGTCATTGACCGGCGTTTTTACATCAACAATCTTACTTCTTCCCAACCAGGTATTTCACGGTGTCTGCATACTGCTGTACGAAGATATCCATGCTGCTGGTATCCATACCCTGCATGTTCAGCTGATATTTGCCATTAACAAACATCGCCGGAACACCCTGCAACTGCAGGTCAGCAGCCGCTTTTTCCTGCTGGGCAACCAGAGATTTCACCACAAAACTGTTCCATGCCGCGTCGTAGTCTTCACCTTTCACACCGGCATCCACGAACACTTTACGAATATCCGCAGTGGTCTGAACGGTCTGGGTTTTCTGTACGGCTTCAAACATTGGAGCGGTGATTTTATCTTCCACGCCCAGCGCCATCGCAACCGCCCACGCCTGAGTCAGGTCTTTACCCAATGGGCCCAGGAATTCAACGTGGTACTTGGTCATTTTGGTACCTTCCGGCAGCTTTTTCTTCACATTGTCAGAAACATGCAGCACCTCTTCAAATTGATAGCAGTGCGGGCAGTAGAATGAGAAGAACTCCAGAACTTGTGGTTCGCCGGCCACTGGCTTATCCAGCGTGATGTACTGCTTACCGTCGGTAAACTGTGCAGCAGAAGCGCTAAATGCCAGAATCATACCTGCCAGCGCCAGCCAAATTTTTTTCATGATTAACTCTCTCCTGGGTGTGTCCAATTAATACATCGGCGTTAATTGCAGAGGGGGTTCCTGAAGAACCTTAACCTGCTCAGTAAATGTGGATATCTGGTTGCGCCAGTAATCCTCCCCGGTAAGCCACGGGAAATTTCGGGGGAATGCGGGGTCATCCCAACGCCTGATTAACCAGGCAAGATAATAAACAAAACGCATCGCGCGTAAAGGTTCTATCAGGGCAATTTCGTCTGAATTAAAAGGGCTAAATTCTTCATACGCTTCAATAATAGTTTCAAGCTGCATGCGTTGCTCAGTTTTGTCGCCATTGAGCAACATCCACAGATCCTGAACAGCGGGTCCCATACGCGCATCATCGAGATCGACAAACAGTGGGCCATCACGCCAGAGAATATTGCCTGCATGGCAATCACCATGAAGACGCAGCGTTGAAATATCATCACGCCAGCAGGCTTTAACCGCATCAATAAGTTTATCCGTCGCGTTGAGGAAATTATCCTTTAATGCGCCAGGGATGAGTGCCGAGGTTTCAAATACCTGGCGGGGTTCGATGAGATATTCCTGAATACCGATAGTCGGGCGGGCAATAAACGGTTTTTCACGTCCCGTTTGATGAATGCGTCCCAGGTAACGGGCAACCCATTCCATTTGATCAATATTATCAGCTTCAAACTGACGGCCGCCCAGACTGGGGAATACGGCGTAGTAAAACCCTTCGTGCGTCAGCAACGTTTGGTTATTAAATTTCAGGGGTGCAGCAACGGGAACATCGTCATCCAGCAAATCGTGGGCAAACTGATGCTCTTCCTGAATTTGTTCTGCAGACCAGCGCTTAGGACGATAGAACTTTACGACGAAGCGCTGACGATCCTCATCCTGAAATTGGTAGACGCGGTTTTCGTAGCTATTTAAAGGGGTTAGCCCGGAATCCACCCGGATGCCCTGCTCGAACAGCGCATCCATAATGGTATCCGGGTGTAATGTCTGGAAAGTAAAAGCCTGGTCGTTCATCCGATCATCCGGAAATTATACGAATGATTCAGGATATCATCTTGTGGCGATTTCGGTGTCGCCGCTTACAAGCTTTTACTCTTTAATTACGCCACGCGCACGCAGTAATGCGGTTTTAAAATCTTCCTCATAATCTTTCTGAATACCAGGAATGACAGCATCTTTGGCGGAATCGCGCATTTTGAGGTGGTAGATCAGGATGTCGTCAGAAAGGTCCGTCAGTTCACCGTCAAAACCTGACTCTTTCGCCAGTTTCTGTAAAAATTGCATCAGATTCAGCTCTGGCTCTTTTTGCCAGGCCGGCTGGAGGAGTTCAATGACTTCATTAAGACGTTTACATTTCATGGTGGTGCTCCTTTCATTTAGAGAGACACGTTAGCAGGGTCAATCCCACAATAAAAGAGGCGATATTAGTGAATCAGTGCCAGGAAATTATCGGGGTCGTGTTGGCCGGTGGCAGAGCAACGCGCATGGGCGGAAAAGATAAAGGTCTTCAGCTCCTCAACGGTAAGCCATTATGGCGACATGTCGCTGATACGCTTGCAAATCAGGTGTCGGCAATCGCTATCAGTGCTAATCGCCATATCGATATTTACCAACGCAGCGGGTTCCCTGTGTATCAGGATAACCTGGCGGATTACCCTGGGCCGCTGGCTGGGATGCTCTCGGTTATGCAACAGTCAAAGGGTGAGTGGTTTCTCTTTTGTTCGTGTGATACGCCGTTTATCCCGGCCTGTCTGGTTGAACGTCTGGTGCAGCAGCGCGGTGATTTCCCTGTTGTCTGGGTGCATGACGGCGAGCGCGATCATCCTGCTATCGCATTGATTAACAGATCGTTAGTACCTGACCTGCAAAATTATCTGGCGACAGGAGAGCGAAGGGTGATGGTGTTTATGCGTCAGTCAGGCGGCCATCCGATTGATTTTAGCGATCTGAAATCTGCGTTTGTGAATGTGAATACGACCGAAGATTTGCAGACCATGCAGGAGAATAAATGATCCCCGTATTAGCGATTTCTGCCTGGAGCGGAACAGGTAAAACCACGCTGCTGAAGAAACTGATACCTGCACTTTGTGCTAAAGGTATTCGTCCCGGATTGATTAAGCACACACATCACAATATGGATGTCGATAAACCCGGCAAAGACAGCTATGAGTTACGTAAGGCAGGAGCAGCACAAACGATGGTGGCGAGTCATCAGCGCTGGGCGTTGATGACTGAAACACCGGATGAAGCACCGCTGGATCTCGCTTACCTGGTCAGTCGGATGGATCATTCCACTCTGGATCTGGTGTTGGTAGAGGGATTTAAGCATGAGGCAGTGCCTAAAATCCTGTTATTCAGAAGTGATGCTGGGCATGACGTTAGCGAGTTGACGCTGGATGAGCATGTGGTTGCAGTAGCCAGTGACGTTGCCTTACCCCTGGAGGTACCGGTGCTGAATTTGAATAATGTGGATGGGATTACGGAATTTATTTTGAGGTGGCGTGCGGTCTGACTTACCGGGCGGCGGCTTTGCCTGGCCTGGCCTGGCCTGCAGGTTTTTACTGTGCAT
>NZ_JBJURN010000015.1:0-96280 GCF_046622475.1 Enterobacter sp. LM3
AAAAAAAAGCCCGTACTTTCGTACGAGCTCTTTCTCGAATATGGCGGTGAGGGGGGGATTGACTCGCTTCGCTCGCCGTTACTCGGCCCATCCACGGGCCTCGCCCCTTCGGGGCCAACGCAGGCGTTGTTCAAAAACGCTTCCGGCGTTTTTGTGCGGGCAGATTCCTCGCAGGCTCGTCATCTGTCCAACTGGCTGTCGCCAGTTGTCGAACCCCGGTCGGGTGTTCTCATCCCCCCCGCAGGCGTGCAACATGCGAAAAAAAAGCCCGTACTTTCGTACGAGCTCTTTCTCGAATATGGCGGTGAGGGGGGGATTGACTCGCTTCGCTCGCCCTTCGGGCAGATTCCTCGCAGGCTCGTCATCTGTCCAACTGGCTGTCGCCAGTTGTCGAACCCCGGTCGGGTGTTCTCATCCCCCCCGCAGGCGTGCAACATGCGAAAAAAAAGCCCGTACTTTCGTACGAGCTCTTTCTCGAATATGGCGGTGAGGGGGGGATTCGAACCCCCGATACGTTGCCGTATACACACTTTCCAGGCGTGCTCCTTCAGCCACTCGGACACCTCACCATATTGTCATCCCGTTGTTACCGGAACGGGCGCTAATGTAAGGAAAAGCCGAACTGCCGTCAACCCACTTTTTCAGTAAATTGGCGCGTTTAGACAAACTTCAGACAACCTGATTCCTAAATGTGCTGAAAGTGCCTTTTTTATCAGCAACGCGGTTTGCTGATAAATTTGTTATGCTGGCAATCTGGTTGAAAATGAAAATAAAAAGCGCAATGAAAGGCAGGAATGACTATGGATATTATCTTTTATCACCCCACTTTTGATACGTCTTACTGGATTAAGGCGCTTTCGGCTGCATTGCCGGGCGCACGCGTTCGCGAGTGGAAGCGTGGTGATCATGAACATGCTGACTACGCGCTGGTCTGGCATCCGCCAGTTGAAATGCTGCAGGGACGCAAACTGAAGGCCGTTTTTGCGCTGGGAGCCGGTGTGGATTCGATTCTGAGTAAACTGAAAGCGCACCCTGAAATGCTGCCTGAAGATATCCCGTTGTTCCGCCTGGAAGATACCGGAATGGGCCAGCAAATGCAGGAATATGCCGTAAGCCAGGTACTGCACTGGTTCCGTCGCTTTGACGATTATCTGGCACTCAAACAGCAATCCCACTGGGAACCCCTGCCGGAGTATCAGCGCGAAGATTTTACGATAGGTATTCTCGGCGCTGGCGTGCTTGGCTCAAAAGTGGCCGAAGCCCTTGCCCCGTGGGGATTCCCGCTGCGCTGCTGGAGCCGCAGCCGCAAGGATTATCCTGGTGTGAAGAGTTTTGCCGGAACAGATGAACTTCCGGCGTTCCTGAAAGATACGCGTGTGCTGATTAACCTGTTGCCGAATACGACGGAAACGGTGGGGATCATTAACAGTACACTCCTGAATCAACTGGCTGACCGGAGCTACTTAATGAACCTGGCGCGTGGGGTGCATCTGGTGGAAACCGATCTGCTGAACGCTCTGGACACTGGAAAGCTCAAAGGCGCGATGCTGGATGTTTACAGCCGTGAACCATTGCCTGCAGAGAGCCCGCTGTGGGCTCACCCGCGCGTGGCAATGACGCCGCACGTGGCGGCCGTTACGCGCCCGGCAGAAGCGGTGGCCTATATTTCCCATACGATAGGTGAGATGGAACAAGGGAATGCAGTGACAGGCCACGTCGACAGGCAGCGCGGTTACTGAGAGAAACCCGGCGTTAGCCGGGTTTTTGCTAATATTCGAGACAGATAACTGCTATCCTTGGGAAAAACCGCAGAGGAGAGAGAGATGTATCCCGTTGACCTGCATATGCACACCGTCGCCAGCACCCACGCGTATAGCACCCTCCATGATTACATCGCGCAAGCAAAGCTAAAAGGTATCAAGCTTTTTGCGATAACCGATCATGGCCCGGATATGGCAGATGCGCCGCACTACTGGCATTTTGTGAATATGAGGATCTGGCCACGTCTGGTGGACGGAGTAGGGATACTGCGTGGCATCGAAGCGAATATTAAAAATATCGACGGTGAAATCGACTGCACCGGCCCGATGCTGACCTCGCTGGATTTGATTATTGCCGGTTTCCATGAGCCGGTTTTTGCGCCACAGGATAAAGAGGCCAACACCGCAGCGATGATTGCAACGATTGCCAGCGGCAACGTGCATATTATCAGCCATCCTGGCAACCCTAAGTTCCCGATTGATATTCAGGCCGTTGCGCAGGCGGCGGCAAAACACCGTGTGGCGCTGGAAATTAATAATTCCTCCTTTGTTCACTCGCGTAAAGGTAGTGAAGCAAACTGCCGCGAAGTGGCTGCCGCCGTGCGTGATGCCGGTGGTATGGTGGCGCTGGGTTCTGATTCACATACTGCATTTACGTTGGGCGATTTTAGCGAGTGTCTGAATATTCTTAATGACGTCGGTTTCCCTGAAGCGCGGATCCTTAACGTCACGCCACGCCGTATGCTTGATTTCCTGGAGTCGCGCGGAATGGCTCCGATTGATGAATTTGCCGATCTTTAATTGTGTAATGGAACAAAAAATGAATGAGTTTTCTATCCTCTGCCGCGTGCTGGGTACGCTGTATTACCGCCAGCCGCAGGACCCGTTGCTGGTTCCGCTTTTTACGATGATCCGTGAAGGGAAACTGGCGCAAAACTGGCCGCTGGAACAGGATGATTTGCTGGAGCGCCTGCAAAAAAGCTGTGACATGCAACAGATTTCGGACGATTACAACGCGCTGTTCGTGGGCGAAGAGTGCCGTGTGTCACCGTACCGCTCTGCCTGGCAGGAAGGGGCGACGGAAGCAGAAGTGCGTGCCTTTCTCTCTGAGCGTGGCATGCCGCTGACCGATATGCCAGCCGACCACATTGGTACGCTGCTGCTGGCCGCTTCCTGGATTGAAGATCATGCCTCTGACGATGAAAACGAAGCCATCGAAACCCTCTTCGAAGAGTATCTGCTGCCCTGGTGTGGCACTTTCCTCGGGAAAGTTGAAGCACATGCGATCTCACCATTCTGGCGAACCCTGGCTCCACTCACCCGCGATGCTATCGCCGCAATGTGGGATGAGTTAGAAGAAGAGAGTGAAGAGTGATTTAGGTCACATAAATTCTGCAACAGCACATTTCAATTTGCACATAATGTGCTTCTGATCTCATTTCTATGGCGCGCTTCTGCTAAGATGCGCGCCATGAACATATTACTTTGTATTGCACTCACAACAGGCATTCTCTCCGGGCTATGGGGATGGGTCGCGGTGTCTCTCGGGCTGCTTAGCTGGGCCGGGTTTCTCGGCTGCACGGCCTATTTCGCCTGCCCACAGGGTGGCGTAAAAGGGCTGTTTATCTCTGGCTGCACGCTGATGAGCGGCGTTATCTGGGCACTGGTGATTATGAAAGGCAGTGCGCTGGCTCCGCATCTGGAAATCCTGGGCTATGTCATGACAGGTATTGTGGCCTTCCTGATGTGTGTTCAGGCGAAGCATCTGCTGCTTTCATTTGTGCCGGGAACCTTTATGGGGGCATGTGCCACCTTTGCAGGGCAGGGTGACTGGAAGCTGGTGGTTCCCTCGCTGGCGCTGGGGTTGCTGTTTGGCTATGCCATGAAAAACAGCGGTCTTTGGCTGGCGGCGCGACGGGAAAAGGCACAAAACATTTCTGCGCTGAGTGAATAAAAAAAGGCGAGATAACTATCTCGCCTTTTTTATGCGCTTTCGATCAGGATTCCGGAGGCACCGACATATCGCGGTATTTCACGAGTACCGGGTTTTGCACATCTGCTTTGTTCTGCAGATCCCACAGTCCGCGATCGATCCCGTCATTAATCAGGAAAATGACGCCAGTTTCAATGGCTGACATCAAACACATCATGACCGGCTCGTTTGAGGTATAACCAATTTCACCTTCCAGTAAACGCTGGTAATCAATAAAGCGGAATACCCCCGCCTGTACTTCATAAGAAAGAATGGTTTTACTGGTAGTGACCGAAGACAGAACCTCACCCGTGCTGACGTTGACCACGCGCAGGTTTACGGCGATTTGGTCAAGCTGATACTGGGTATCTGCACCGATACCGAAGTAACGCGCCCCGACGCCACCAGATTTAACGTTGCTTTCGTAGCCAATAATCGAACCTTCGATCATCACGTTCGCCGCCGCCAGTGATTGCAGTGGCGTGCGGTTATTCATTGCCACTGTGCCATTTTCCTGTGCGGCACGAATAATTTTACGTTCATTCAACAGGTTCTGAAGCCCCTGGCGTTCCAGAGGAATAAACCAGTGCGAGTCCTTGAGCGCGGTAACCAGCATGGCAGTGGCACTCTGTGGCACTGCCGTAGAGAAGTTACTGGCTGGGTAAGGCTTAAATTGCCCCGTTTCATCCTGAATGTTGTAAACGGAGACAAATATTTTACCCGTTGGTGCAGGTAAATGGGTTAAATCACGGTAACTTTGAGCCCGAGGCATTAATGTTGGTTTTGCAGCTTCTTTAGGTGGAGCAGTTAAACAACCGCTCAATAAGCACACTGCAACAAATATCAGGAAGCGCTGCATGATCGTTGTCCTTATTTTGATGTTGTTCAGAAGTTCGTGGAGTTACTTTGTAAACCGGAAACCTGGATGGTGGATGTTTTCCCCGTTTTCCGATCGGTCACGTTCAGCTGTAGCTGCCCATCCGTATTGGCGATGTCGACAATAAAGTCGTTGGTCACCATTCGGCCTGGTTTACCGGTATTAATGTTGGTCAACAAACCACCCAAAATTTGCGACTGAATAGCCTGCGTGAAGTTGTCCAGTGCTGATGGAGTGTCTACGTTATAATTCTTAAGGCTTGGATCTTTATAGGAGTTTTGTGCCTGGGCTTCGTTCAACAGGAACGCCCCGTTGTTGGGGTTACCGCCAAAGTTAGGGTTACGGAACTGGAACGTCATATTTCCGGCCCAGCTTACTGGTGCTACTAGCATTAACGAAATAACTGCATATGCAATACGCATGACAGCCTCCGGATATAGGTTCACTAAAACTCGTCTTTTGCTAAATCGCTGGTGCTTAATAGGGCTTTATCTATTTGCAGGCGATTAATAGCGTCTTCAGTTTGTGCCAGTGCTAAGGCTACGTTTTTATCGAAGTCTATTTTCGTGGGAAATAAAAATGTCTGGTAAATAACGTCCTGATTCGCCGTTATTGTTATCCAGCTTCCCCATCGAGCACTGGGCCGTTCGTTGATTGTTATATTCCCAGGGTACTTACCGTCCCATTTGTCGCTAAAGGCACGATAAAAACTGTGTCCGGTAGATGAGACAGTGTGGTCTGTTAACAATCCGGGAACTTCAACCTCGACGGCCTGAAGGTTCCCAGCAGCGAGCAGAAAGCCCGCTGCGGCAATCCAACTCAACGTGCGTTTCATGTGATTAACGCCTGAGGTTATCGTTTGCCCATGAAACTGCCTGAGTTCGGTTTTTAACAGCTATCTTCTTGAAAAGATTATAGAGATGCGTCTTAACGGTATTTTCGCTGATAAATAACGAACGGGCGATTTCAATATTTGAAGCACCGATACGCAACTTGTTCAGGATCTCTTTCTCACGATGCGTAAGGAGTGCCGACTCTGAACTGTTATAGCGATAATTTCCGGAGTGTGTGATGAGGTAGCTGGCAAGTTTTTGCGAAAAATAGCACTCTCCGCGCAAGATGCCCTGCATGCCTTCCACAACCCGATCTTCTTCATCAGTGACGTAAAAAACGCCATTGATATGCGGCCAGCTTTCAATGTCTCTGAAAGGATACTCATCAGGAGTATTCAATAATAGCACTCGGATATTATTGTTTTTCCTGCTTAAATTATCTTGCCAGTAATGGATGAGCTTTTTATCCGCTTCCATCATATCGAGAAGAATTATGCTACCAGGTGCAATATCATCGAAAGAACGTTGAATATTATGCAATTTCCCGTTCAATGATAAAGATTGCTTTAAATGTTGTAATAAAGCGGTCGCTTGCAAAGAAGGTTTGGTGATCAACAGTAATGTATGACCATGTAAACTATGGACTTCATTATACATGATGAAACCCCACTTTTTTATGACACCTGGCAGCTATCCTCTTAATAAAGAAAAGAGGACACCAGAAGTACTGACAGATGTTGCACTGCTGTGTGTAGAATCAGACCATAACCTCCAGGAGGAGGTAAATATAAAACAAATCTCGTACATCTAATTTCAATCTAGCTATTACGAACTTTAAAGCAAGTGTTAAACGTGTAACAAGATGTAAAAATCAATATTAATTTGTGAAAAATGAACATTTGAAATGCTGCGATTTGATAGGAAAGTTGTACATGCTAATAGCCCTGCATAGATTTTAAAAATCATACAAATATTTATAACATTATAATTTATATTGATATTTTTTATTGTTGATATGCTTTGTAAAGGTATGAGCTCGTGAAAATTTCTAAGTCCTTTAATCCAGCTGAAATCCTCTTAAGAAAGTGCATCTCGTGATCGCGTGATGATCAAAATGTTATCCTTGCGTCACATAACATGCCCGTCATGAAAGGCTGGACAACCAGCCCTGCCCTTGTACAGCCTGCCGCGCAGAACTTTTTTATAAAAAACCAAATGGTGCTGAATACAGCGATTTTTGGCATAAATTAATACTTTGAGGTGACATGATAAATAAAAATAATCCACGCGGGTGAGATATTAAAAATGTTTCAACAGACATACTCTTCACCGTAACGACACGTTAACAAAACAACGAGTCGTTTTAACCCTAAGTCACATTTTCAAGGTTATGTTTTTTGTATATAGCCAGGTCCAGGGTGACAACATGAAAAACACATCGTTATTTATGATGTTTACATTACTGGGTGTGCCTGGATTTGTTATCGCGGCGAGTTCAGATTTAGCAAACGCTGAATATAATTTCGCGGTTAATGAGTTAAGTCGGTCATCTTTAAATCAGGCAGCCATTGTTGGTCAACAGGGCGTAAATAATGACGCTCAGGTTCGTCAGGGCGGGGCTAAATTACTGTCCGTTGTTTCCCAGGATGGGGTAGGCAACAGAGCGAGAGTTGATCAATCAGGGACTTATAACTTTGCTTATATCGCTCAGAGCGGAAGCGCGAACGATGCGAGTATTACGCAAGGTGCATATGGTAATACGGCAATGATTATCCAACAAGGGTCGGGTAATAAAGCAAGTATTACGCAGTACGGTACGCAGAAAACCGCAGTTGTAGTGCAGAAACAGTCGCAAATGGCAATTCGCGTTATCCAACGTTAGTTATTTAGCGGCGACTTTAATCAATCCGATGGGGGTTTTACCATGAAATTTATCAAAGTGGCAGCACTTGCAGCAATCGTTGTTTCTGGTAGTGCTATGGCCGGTATGATTGATCAAGGCGGTTGGGGTCATGGCGGTCATGACAATGGTCCAAATTCAACCATGAGCATTTACCAGTACGGTGGTGGTAACTCTGCTGTCGCCTTGCAGACTGACGCAAGAAATTCCAGCCTGACAATTCGTCAGAGTGGTGGCGGTAACGGTGCTGACGTTGGCCAGGGCTCTGACGACAGTACTATTAACCTGACCCAGCATGGTTTTGGCAACAGCGCAACACTTGACCAGTGGAACAGCAAAAACTCCACTATGAATGTTAGCCAGTACGGTGGTGGTAACGGTGCCATTGTCGATCAGACTGCATCTAACTCAAGTGTGACTGTGCAGCAGGTCGGTTTTGGTAACCACGTGACAGCTCATCAGTATTAATACTGAAATCTGTGCTACAAAAAAACAGGGCATATGCCCTGTTTTTTTTCGGGAGTTCATCATGAATACCTTAATACTCCTCGCTGCACTCTCAAGTCAGATAACGTTTAAAACCTCGCAACAGGGAAATATGACGACCATTATTCCCCAGGTAATATTGACGGAATCGTGTGAGTGTCGGGTTCAGGTTCTCTCTGTGCGGCAAGGGCTGGGGGGACAAAGTACGTCGCAACAGCAAAATACCCTTTCTATACCCGCTAATCAGACGATTGATTTAACAAGATTGAGTTTAAATATTGGTGCAGGGGATACGGTGAAGATTACGGTCACCGTTTCCGATGGAAAATCGCTTCATTTATCGCAGCAATGGTCACCGCCAGGTTCGGCCCTGTAATTATTCATTAAATCAATGAGTTGAGTGCTGTGGCGATATTCGCTGGTTGTTACTATGATGTGATCAGGGACTGAGAAAAATGTGCTGTCCAGTCGCCTGATACTGCGTTTGTCATAATGGAGCGCTTTGCCCCTCAAGGACGATTTTCATTGAGGAGTATGTCTCATGACTAAATATAACGCTCAACTCGTTTCAGGTCTTGCCCTAATCATATCTGCTTTTATTCCCCCGGCCTTTTCAGCAACCGTTGTTGATGGTGGGGTGATTCATTTTCGTGGAGCCATTGTCGCCGATCCGTGTGAGGTCACACCGCAACAGCGACAGTTGGCGATGTCTTGTCCGGATAATAACCGGATGCAAACGCGCACGATCAGCTACGAGGATGCCCTGAACGGTAAGGAGGCCGCTTCCAGCCTGGCGACTCTCAGTATGAAGTACCTCAATCCTGAAAAAACGCTTGCGGTTGTACAAATTCAGTATCGTTGATCCCTCTCTTCCGCTGGGCGGCGGAAGAGGTTTTTTCCGATAGTTTTTTCTCAATACCTCCTCTGCGATACACTTAAGAAAAAGGCGGGTAGCAGAGGGTATTTATGAAACCGCAAATTGAAGTCATTCACGGCGATATTACGACGCAGCACGTCGACGTGATCGTCAATGCAGCAAATCCATCACTGATGGGGGGAGGGGGTGTGGATGGCGCTATCCACCGTGCAGCAGGGCCACAGTTGTCAGAAGCCTGTAAAATGGTGCGTCAGCAACAAGGTGAATGTCCTCCCGGGCATGCGGTGATTACAATTGCGGGTAATCTCCCTGCCAAAGCAGTGATTCACACCGTGGGGCCGATATGGCAGGGTGGCGAACAGCATGAGGCACGGATCCTGGAAGATGCATACCGTAACTGTCTGCGCCTTGCTGCCGACAATGGCTATAAAACGATGGCCTTCCCGGCCATCAGTACCGGTGTTTTCGGCTATCCCAGGGCTGCAGCGGCAACCATCGCCGTTGAAACCGTTTACCGATACCTGTCCCTCAAACCGATGCCTGAGCAGGTGTTCTTTGTCTGTTTCGATGAAGAAACGACACACCTCTATCAGCGACTATTGGCCCAGTGTGGGCAAGAATTCGATACCTGAAATGCAAACGCGGCGCACTGAGTGCGCCGCGTTGTTTATGAGGTTTTCGTTTGCGTTTTTCCCGAAAAAAGGAAGCGCAGCAGCGGGATCCGCAGATGGATTTCGTAGAGCACGAGCGCCAGGCCAACAACAAAGACCAGCCCGGTAAAGAAGCCCAGCGTGTTGGAGGCGATATGCGGCGTAATATAGGCTCCGAAGAAGAGTGTCAGCGGGTGGTGCACCAGATAAATAAACAGCGATGCGTTGACGAAATAGGTCACCCGGTGGGATTTAAAATTCAGCAGGCGATGGCCTAACGCGAATACCACATTGACCATCCACAAACCGAGCAGCATGGTGATGACGCTCTCGGTTTCATACATCCATGCATCGCCGCTGCCGTAACGCTGGTTCAGCAGGTAGGCCATAAAGGCGATTGCCGCACCGAAAGCGCACCACGGTGACGGGGTTGTAAAGAGCGATTTAAGCTTCGGATAAACAAATGCCAGTGCCCCGATTAAAAAGAAAGGGATATAGAACAGCGACTGCATTACCACAAAATTGAACAACCCGTCGCTCAGTATCGGTGGATAGACAATAAAAAGGGTGCGTCTTATGGCCGCATAAATGATACCCAGCAGCAAAAAGAGCAGTGACAGTTTACCCAGGGTAATGCTGGCGAAGAAACGGTCGGTTTGATCGCTCAGGTGACGGCGCAGGCGACCGAATATCACCAGACTGACCGTAGTGAGCACCACCAGAACCAGCAAGAACCAGAGGTGGGATACCAGCTCCCAGACCAGCGTGTTGTATTTTTCATACAGCGACAGATTGGGCCAGTTCTCCGCTTTACCTTTTACATACTGCAGCATAATAAACTGAGGCAGCGTCAGCAGCGGGATAGCGGTCAACATCGGGATGCCTACTCGCTCCACTCGCACTTTCCACCAGCGCTTGATCGGATAGCGCAAAAACAGCATGTAGGAAAAGTAACCGGAAATGACAAAAAACACCTGCATACGGAAGGCGTGAATAAAATCATTAAACAGCGTGAGCCACCAGGAAGGAACCTGGCTGTTAACGTGCCAGGTGTGGCTGGAATAAATCAATGAAATGTGGAATGGGATCCCCAATAGCATCAGCCATGCCCGGATCGAGTCGAGGAAATATTCACGTTGTACGGGTGTTGTGCTCATATAACTTTGTGCATTCTCAGACTTTTCGCCTTATCCCTAAGACTCATAATGGTTACATTCGAAGCCAACCCTACACCAAGACCGACACCCTGTCTCCAGGATAAGCACGCAAAGTGAAAAGCAGGTTCTTTCATTTGCTTAATCCCTGAGCCAGCGAGCTGAACAAAGCAGTGATAATGTTGTCGGATTGCCTGAGTTTCCATTAAAATGGATCGGATCGATATAAGCACACAAAGGGGGAAGTGCTTACTTATTATGAAACATAAACCACAGATGATGAAAATGCGTTGGTTGGGTGCGGCAGTGGTCTTGTCCCTGTATACCTCATCGGCACTGGCCTTTAACATCGATGATGTCGCAAAACAGGCGAAATCGATGGCTGGCAAGGGCTATGAAGCGCCGAAAAGTAACTTGCCCTCCGTTTTCCGCGACATGAAGTATGCGGACTATCAGCAGATCCAGTTCAATCACGACAAAGCGTACTGGAACAATATTAAAACCCCGTTCAAGCTTGAGTTTTATCACCAGGGCATGTACTTCGACACGCCTGTTGCGATCAATGAAGTGACCGCGAACACGGTACGTAAAATCAAGTACAACCCGGGTTATTTCAATTTTGGTGATGTGCAGCACGACAAAGACACGGTGAAGGACCTGGGCTTTGCTGGCTTCAAAGTGCTTTACCCTATCAACAGCAAAGATAAAAACGACGAAATCGTCAGTATGCTCGGTGCCAGCTACTTCCGCGTGATTGGCTCAGGGCAGGTATACGGGCTTTCTGCGCGTGGCCTGGCTATTGATACCGCACTGCCTTCCGGTGAAGAGTTCCCACGTTTTCGTGAGTTCTGGATTGAACGTCCAAAACCAACGGATAAACGTCTGACTATCTACGCACTGCTGGATTCCCCTCGCGCAACAGGTGCTTATCGCTTCGTGATTATGCCAGGACGTGACACGGTTGTTGACGTGCAGTCTAAAGTGTACCTGCGCGATAAAGTGGGCAAACTGGGTGTTGCGCCACTGACCAGTATGTTCCTGTTCGGGCCGAATCAGCCGTCACCGGCGACCAACTTCCGCCCGGAACTGCATGACTCCAACGGTCTCTCTATTCATGCCGGTAACGGTGAGTGGATCTGGCGTCCGCTGAACAACCCGAAACATCTGGCGGTTAGCAGCTTTGCGATGGAAAACCCGCAAGGTTTCGGCCTTCTGCAACGCGGTCGTCAGTTCTCCCGCTTTGAAGATCTGGATGACCGTTACGATCAGCGCCCAAGCGCCTGGGTAACACCAAAAGGTGACTGGGGTAAAGGGAAGGTTGAGCTGGTTGAAATTCCAACCAACGACGAAACCAACGATAACATCGTTGCTTACTGGACGCCGGATCAACTCCCGGAATCCGGTAAAGAGATGAACTTCAAATACACCATTACCTTTAGCCGTGACGAAGACAAACTGCATGCGCCGGATAATGCGTATGTCATGCAGACGCGCCGTTCTACGGGTGATGTGAAGCAGTCTAATCTTATCCGTCAGCCGGATGGCACTCTTGCATTTGTCGTGGATTTCACCGGGCAGGATATGAAAAAACTGTCTCCGGATACCGCTGTTACCGCACAGGCCAGCATCGGTGATAACGGTGAGATCGTTGAGAATGCCGTGCGTTATAACCCGGTAACGAAAGGGTGGCGTCTGACCCTGCGCGTGAAAGTGAAAGATCCGAAACAGACCACTGAAATGCGCGCTGCGCTGGTGAGTGACGATCAGCCGCTGAGTGAAACCTGGAGCTATCAGCTACCTGCCAATGAATAATACAACTGAATATATTGATGCCATGCCGCTGACGGACATTGAAAAAGCGGCACTGCCTGAGAGCGACATCCGTGCGGTGCAAACCGCGCTGGATGGTGAACATCGTCAGTTTACCCGTGATGATGATACGCCTCTGGGGTCAGTGAAGGCGCGTCTGGCGCAGGCATGGCCAGACTCGCTGGCAGAAGGGCAGCTGATCAAAGACGATGAAGGACGTGACCAGCTGCAGGCAATGCCGAAGGCAACGCGTTCCTCTATGTTCCCGGATCCCTGGCGTACCAACCCGGTAGGCCGCTTCTGGGACCGCTTGCGCGGGCGTGATGTGACGCCCCGCTATCTGTCGCGTCTGACGAAAGAAGAACAGGCATCGGAACAGAAATGGCGTACCGTGGGGACGATCCGTCGCTACATTTTGCTGTTGCTGACGCTGGCGCAAACGGTCGTTGCAACCTGGTACATGAAAACCATTCTGCCTTACCAGGGCTGGGCGCTTATCAACCCAGCTGACATGGTGGGCCAGAATTTCTGGGTCTCCTTCATGCAGTTGCTGCCGTATATCCTGCAAAGTGGCATCCTTCTGCTGTTCGCCGTTCTGTTCTGCTGGGTATCGGCCGGTTTCTGGACGGCGCTGATGGGCTTCCTGCAGCTACTGATGGGACGAGACAAATACAGCATTTCCGCGTCAACGGTTGGGGATGAACCCCTTAATCCTGAACACCGTACTGCGCTGATCATGCCTATTTGTAACGAAGACGTTGACCGCGTATTTGCGGGGCTGCGTGCAACCTGGGAGTCCGTTAAGGCGACCGGCAACGCGGAACATTTCGACGTCTATATCCTGAGTGACAGCTACAACCCGGATATCTGCGTGGCCGAGCAAAAGGCCTGGATGGAGTTGATTGCCGAAGTGCAGGGCGAAGGCCAGATTTTCTACCGCCGCCGTCGTCGTCGTGTGAAGCGTAAGAGCGGTAACATCGATGACTTCTGCCGTCGTTGGGGTAATCAGTACAGCTACATGGTGGTGCTGGATGCCGACTCCGTGATGAGCGGTGACTGTCTGACCGGCCTGGTGCGTCTGATGGAAGCTAACCCGAACGCGGGTATCATTCAGTCCTCGCCAAAAGCATCCGGTATGGACACGCTTTATGCGCGCTGCCAACAGTTTGCCACGCGTGTTTACGGGCCGCTGTTCACTGCGGGTCTGCACTTCTGGCAACTGGGTGAGTCTCACTACTGGGGCCACAACGCTATTATCCGCGTGAAACCGTTCATCGAGCACTGTGCGCTGGCACCGCTGCCGGGTGAAGGTTCGTTTGCCGGGTCTATTCTGTCGCACGACTTCGTGGAAGCGGCGCTGATGCGTCGTGCAGGGTGGGGCGTCTGGATTGCCTACGATCTGCCTGGCTCATATGAAGAACTGCCACCGAACCTGCTGGATGAACTCAAGCGTGACCGCCGCTGGTGTCACGGTAACCTGATGAACTTCCGCCTGTTCCTGGTGAAAGGGATGCACCCGGTTCACCGTGCGGTATTCCTGACGGGTGTGATGTCCTATCTCTCCGCACCGCTGTGGTTTATGTTCCTTGCACTCTCCACCGCGTTACAGGTGGTACATGCCCTGACGGAACCACAGTACTTCCTGCAGCCGCGCCAGTTGTTCCCGGTGTGGCCGCAGTGGCGTCCTGAACTGGCGATTGCGCTGTTTGCCTCAACAATGGTGCTGCTGTTCCTGCCGAAGCTGCTCAGTATCATCCTGATCTGGTGCAAAGGCTCGAAAGAGTATGGCGGTTTCTGCCGTGTGACGGTGTCGTTGCTCCTTGAGGTGCTGTTCTCCGTGCTGCTGGCACCGGTTCGTATGCTGTTCCATACCGTGTTTGTGGTCAGCGCGTTCCTGGGCTGGGAAGTGGTATGGAACTCACCACAGCGTGACGATGATTCCACGCCGTGGAGTGAAGCCTTTATGCGTCACGGTTCGCAGTTGCTGCTGGGTCTGGTGTGGGCGGCAGGGATGGCGTGGCTGGATCTGCGCTTCCTGTTCTGGCTTGCCCCGATTGTCTTCTCGCTGATCCTGTCGCCGTTTGTCTCCGTGATCTCCAGCCGTTCAACGGTGGGGCTGCGTACCAAACGCTGGAAGCTGTTCCTGATCCCGGAAGAGTATTCACCGCCGCAGGTACTGGTTGATACGGACAAATATCTGGAGCTGAACCGTAACCGCACGCTGGATGATGGCTTTATGCACGCGGTGTTTAACCCGTCATTCAACGCCCTGGCAACGGCAATGGCGACGGCGCGTCACCGTGCAAGTAAAGTGCTGGAAATTGCCCGCGATCGTCACGTTGAGCAAGCGCTGAATGAGACGCCGGAAAAACTGAACCGCGACCGTCGTCTGGTTCTGTTGAGCGACCCGGTCACCATGGCCCGGCTTCACTATCGTGTGTGGTCTGCTCCGGAGAAATACTCTTCGTGGGTGGGCTACTATGAAGGGCTGAAGCTTAACCCACTGGCGCTGAAGGCAAAATAGGTTTTCTTTGCCCGTGCGCGGGCCTGAAAATCACGTAGGTCGGGTCAGCGAAGCACCACCCGGCAACAAAATACCGGCTGAGAGGCCGGTATTTTTTTAGAGGTTACTCATGAGAATAATCATCGTTGTGATGATGGCGTGTTTACTCAGCGGTTGCGGCAGTATCATCAGCCGCACCATTCCAGGGCAAGGTCATGGCAATCAGTACTACCCCGGCGTGAAATGGGATGTACGTGATTCCGCATGGCGCTATCTGACCGTGCTCGATCTACCATTCTCACTGGTATTCGATACGCTACTGTTACCGATTGACGCCCAGCACGGTCCCTACGAGTAAGGGTAAGTTAACGTTCGTCCCACTCGTCGGCAGCGGTCTGACCCTCTTCCGTATCCAGCGGAGGTTCAAGCTGAAATTCTCCCTCATCCCACTCGTGCAGGGTATTTTCTTCAAGCCACTCCTGACGTAGCTCGATTTCATCATAGTCACCATCGAAGATGGCCTGTGCACCTTCACCGCTCAGGATCGGCAAGCATTCTCCATCTTCGCCTTCTTCTGCGAAGAATTCAGCCTGCCACATAATATCCCCGTCCTGCAGAATATATTTTTGGATATTGAGTTGTTGCACGTCAGCATCTTCTTCCTCAATGCCGGGATTATCGGCAAGGAATTCTTCGCGAGCGGCATCAATAGCTTCTTCCAGCGTGGCGTACATAGTCATTGGTGTCTCCCTGTTTTCGAGAAGGTATTCAGGGAAAGAATAGCTGAATATCTGATCCTGCAAGTATGAATGCGCAAATAAGCTATCACGCATTTGTCTTATTCAGGCGCGGTTCTGTTTTGCTCCGTCTGCTGAGAGGAGGAAGGGCGTAACGTCCGGGATAAGCTGAGCCACGAATAAATGGCATTGAACAGCACGACACCTGCCGTGACGATAAAAACGGCACGGAAACCGAAGCTGGCCGAAATACCCGCCCCGACAAGCGGCCCGGTAACATTACCGATATCGCGAAATGACTGGTTGTAGCTAAAAATACGGCCGGAAATCTGGTTGGTCGAGTTGTAGACCAGCAAGGTCTGGACTGCAGGCAATAACGCGCCATCCGCCGCGCCCAGTAAGAAACGTAACAGACCCAACTGCCACGGGGACTGCACCATCGACATCGGGATAAGCAGCAGGACGGAAACCACCAGTGCGCAAATCAGGATTTTTTCCGGGCCAACACGGTCGCCCAGTTTTCCCAGCCGTGGTGCGCTGAGCAGCGCTGCCACGCCAGGTACCGAGGCAATCAGCCCGCTGATAAACGCAATATTGCTGACGTTACCAGCCAGATCGCGAACGTAAAGCGTCAGTATTGGGGCAATCGACCCGGTCGCCACCTGGATTATCATGGTGGTGACAAACAGGCTCAGTACCAGTCGTGGGTTTTTCAGCGAAGTCAGTACATCCCGGGCGTGAAGCATCTCTTTTTTGGTCACAGGGGTGAAGTTCTCACGGATGCAAAGCAGGGTGACGACAAAGCAGAGGAACAATACGCTGGCCGTAATGAAAAAGACGGGCCGCAGGCCGTAGCTGTCTGCCAGTAACCCACCCGCCAGTGGCCCCAGCAGCGCGCCGCTCACACCGCCGGTTGAGAGCGTCCCGAGCGCCCAGCCGCTTTTATGACGCGGAATTTGCGTGGCGATCAGGGCATTAGCATTCGGGATAAATCCCCCCAACAGACCAAGTAACGCTCGTAAAATCAGGAACTGCCAGACGTTTTGTGCCACCCCCATCAGCGCCATGATGACGGCCATCCCCAGCGCTGAACGCAGCAGCATAATTTTACGCCCCTTGCGGTCGGCAAGACCTCCCCAGAAGGGCGAAGCAATAGCGGAAAAAAGAAACGTGATGCTAAACACCAGGCCAGACCACATATTGAGTGAGCTGTGACCCGTCACGCCCAACTGTTCGACGTAGAGAGGCAGGAAGGGCATAACCAGGCTAAATGCCGCGCCTGTAAGAAAACAGCCAAGCCAGGCAACCGCGAGGTTACGTTTCCAGCTTATGGGGGCATCTGAGGGTGACATAACTATCCGCATAATGAGGTGCAGGGCACGGGGAACCGTGAGGTAATAAGCCTGCTAATTATGCGCCGGGTTTATGATTGCTGCAATGCGGAGGGGCTTTTAAAGCTAAAACAGCATGCGGCCATCGTGGCCGCATGAGGATCAGTAGCGAGAAGGGACGCCCTCAGGGCGGGTTTTAAAGCGACGGTGCAGCCACATATACTGCTCGGGAGCGAGCATAATGCACTTCTCGACGATGCCGTTCATCCAGCGAGCGGTTGTCTCCGCATCGTCCAGCGGTGGGGCAAGCTCTGGTTCGAGCATAATTAACTGGTAGCCAGAGCCGTCTGGTTTGCGGCGAGGTACAAAGGGGACAATGGCCGCCTTGGACATCCGCGCCAGCATCCAGGTACCGGTGGTGGTGGCCGCCTCTTCAACGGCAAAGAAGGGCACAAACACGCTGGATTGCGGGCCGTAATCGTGGTCAGGAGCGTACCAGATAACTTCGCCTGATTTTAGCGCGCGGATCATGCCCTTTAAATCTTTACGGTCGATCATGCTTTTGTTGGAACGCATGCGGCCATTGGTCTGGATTAAATCGATCACCGGGTTGTCATTCGGACGATAAACGCCAATGCCAGGAGCCTGAATGCCGAACATGCGTGCGCCGATTTCGAGCGTCAAAAAGTGCACGCCAATCAGCAGAACACCGGTTTGATTCGCCTGGAGCGTATGTACAGGCTCCATCCCGGTTCCGGTGACTTCGCTCCAGCGTGCCATACGTTTGTCCGGCCAGAACCATGCCATCCCGGTTTCCATCAGCCCCATGCCAACGGATTCAAAATTCTTTGTGACCATTTCATGACGTTCCGATTCGCGCATTTGCGGGAAGCACAGCTCAAGATTGCGGTACGCAATCCTGGCGCGACGTTTCATGAATTTTTGCGCAATACGACCCAGACAGTTGCCCAGACGGAAAATCACGGGGTAGGGAAGTTGTACAAGAAGCCACAAAATGCCAATGCCAAGCCAGGTCAACCAATAGCGGGGATGCAAAAGGGCGACAGTAAATTTCGGTAACTGAGTCATGTCTGTCCTGTTTTCTAACGTCCTGAAGGTCTTATTCTCTCATTTTTTAAGGCATAGCCAAAATATCTGTCACCGAAACGCGCACTACTACAGCAAATGTTAAGACAGATGGGCCAGGCCGAATGAAATGTAACGTAAATTGTATGGATGTAAATTGTCATTGTTTGCTATATGATGCCGACCGATTTTTCTTTCTCAATAACGATTGCAGGACTTGTACACCATGCCAGTGTTACACAACCGCGTTTCGAATGAGATGTTAAAGGCGCGCATGTTGGCTGAAACCGAACCGCGCACGACAATCTCATTCTACAAATACTTCACTATCAACGATCCACAAGCGACCCGCGATGTACTCTACCAGGCTTTCACCACGCTGAATGTGTTCGGACGCGTCTATCTGGCACGTGAGGGTATCAATGCGCAAATTAGCGTACCGGAAAGTAAAGTGGGCGCTTTTCGCGATTTCCTTTACGCGTTCGATCCGGCACTCAGCGGTTTACGCCTGAACATTGCCCTGGATGATGACGGGAAATCGTTCTGGGTTCTGCGTATGAAGGTGCGTGAACGTATCGTGGCGGATGGTATTGACGATCCGGCGTTCAACCCGGGCGATGTGGGTGAATACCTCAAAGCCGCAGAAGTGAATGCGATGCTCGACGATCCTGATGCAGTATTCATTGATATGCGTAACCACTATGAGTATGAGGTGGGGCATTTCGAGAATGCGATGGAAATCCCGGCGGACACCTTCCGCGAGCAGTTGCCAAAAGCCGTTGAAATGATGCAGGAACATAAAGACAAAAAGATCGTTATGTACTGCACCGGGGGTATCCGCTGTGAGAAAGCCAGCGCGTGGATGAAGCACAATGGCTTTAATAAGGTCTGGCATATCGAAGGCGGCATTATCGAGTACGCCCGCCGTGCCCGCGAACAGGGTTTGCCGGTACGTTTTATCGGTAAAAACTTTGTCTTTGACGAGCGTATGGGTGAGCGCATTTCTGAAGATGTGATCGCACAATGCCATCAGTGCGGTGCGCCGTGTGATACGCACACGAACTGTAAAAATGATGGTTGCCATCTGCTGTTTATTCAGTGTCCGACGTGTGCCGTGAAGTTTAACGGCTGCTGTAGCGAGCTGTGCAGTGAAGAGAGCGTGTTGCCGGAAGAAGAGCAGCGTCGCCGTCGTGCAGGGCGTGAAAACGGGAATAAGATCTTTAATAAATCCCGTGGCCGGCTGAATACCAAACTCGGTATTCCCGATCCTGAATAACGATAACGCCCGGCGGAGTGAAAGCCTGCCGGGCGTATTGATTATGACTTCTGCTGAACCCCTTCCACAGAAATAATCAGCTCCACATCCTGCGATGCCGGACCTAAATCTGTTGTGATATTAAAATCTTTCAGGTGAATTTTACCTGCGGCTTCGAAACCTGCGCGCTTGCCTCCCCACGGATCATCACCCTGGCCCATTAATTTAGCACTAAGTGTGACGGGTTTTGTTACGCCGTTAAGCGTCAGATTTCCGGTAATGTCCAGTTTATCGCCATCCCTTTTTACCCCAGTGGAGGCAAAAGTGGCCTGCGGGAATTTTGTCACATTCAGGAATTCTGCACTGCGCAAATGTTTATCGCGTTCAGCATGGTTGGTGTCGACGCTGTTGGTATTAATGGTCACATTGACTTTATCAGACGCAGGATTTTTCTCGTCAAAGCTGAATGTGCCGTCGAAATCCTTAAAGGTGCCATACAGCCAGCTATAGCCAAGATGCTGAATACGGAAATTAACGAAAGCATGCTGACCTTCTTTATCAATTTTATAATCAGCGGCGACGGCTGAGCCGGTGATAAATAACAGAGAACCTAATGCGATGCCTGACAGGTGTTTTTTCATTTTTATGCTCCAGAGTCAACTGACGAACGGCCAAGCATGCGCCTGAGCGTATTGTCTTTATCGATAAAATGGTGTTTAAGGGCGGCAAGCCCGTGCAGCACGGAAAGGATCACCACGCTCCACGCCAGCCAGAGATGAATAACGCCCGCAGTGTCAGCCTGAGAACCCGCATCGGTAAACGTTGCCGGAACGTCAAAAAAGCCAAATACGCTAACGGGTTTACCGTCTGCCGTTGAAATAAGATAGCCGCTAATCAGAATAGCGAAGAGCAGAGTGTAGAGTGCAATATGGGCTGCCGTTGCGCTGACGCGGGTCAATTTACTGTGGGTTTTCGGCGCGGCGGGCGGTGGGGACAGATGTCGCCAGATCACACGAATGACCAGCCCCATCATCAGCAGAACCCCAATACTCTTATGTAATTCAGGTGCCTGGTGATACCAGCCATCATAATAACTGAGCGTCACCATCCAGAGTCCAAGCCCGAACATAGCATAAACGGCGAGGGCAAATATCCAGTGCAGGCACATGGATATTATCCCGTAGCGCTGGGGGGAGTTACGCAATTGCATAAGGAGTACCATTCAAAAAAACAGAATAATAAAAATGAACGGGAAGAGGAAATATTGCAACTGAAATAAATGAATAATCATTTTTATTTTTCTTATTTCAGCTATTTTGAAAGTGATCCGGAAATGTAATTCAATGGCTTCGAGCGAGGCAGGGTGAATGGCTTATATGATGAAGTGATGTTATTCAATAAACATAAAGTAACGTCAATAATTGTAAGTTATTCTTTTCAGTAAAATACAATGTAAATAAAATCGATGATGGCCAGTACTGACCACAATAAAATATAGAGCATGAAATGCTCGCGAATATTGTTGATAAGAAAGCTCACGATCTTGTGCATCATTCCCCGCGAAAATGTGTGAAGAAAACGGACCCCGGACACCCGGAGCCCGTGGAGGATTATCCGTTAAAACGCGACAGCGAGAAGGGCGTCAGATCAAACTGTGGCGTTATCCCCTGGGCAAACTGCGCGGCGATTTCGCCCAGAACGGAGGCAAACTTAAAGCCGTGGCCGCTTAGCCCGGTAATCAGCAACGTATTGTCATGCCCGGGCAGGGTGTCGATGATAAAGTCTTCATCAGGCGTGTTGTCGTAGGTGCATGCTGCACCATAGAGTAAGCCACCAATGCCCGGCAGAATATTGCGCAGAAAAGTAAAGGCTTCTGAACCATCCTGAGGGTATGCGCCAAACGGTTTACGCTCTTCTGGCGAGGAGATGATCTGCCCGCCGTTATGTTTCCCGATTTTGAGCGCGTCTTTTTCCGACGGGAAACCATAGAACTGATCGCCATTGGGCAATTCGCCGGTGAACGCCGGGAATTTGTTCTGGCTGCTGTAACGACCATCCGACTGGAACCAGGAGAAGACCTTGCGCACCGGTTGAACGGGCAGGTCTGGCAGCAGTCTGGTGACCCAGGTCCCCGCGCTAATCAACAGACGGGAGGCCGAATATTCCCCATCCTGGGTGGTCACTGTGACACCGTCAGCATGATGCGTGATGGCGTCCACCGGGCAGTTGAAGAGCTGCGCGCAGCCTGCTTTCGCGGCAAGATCCACCCAGGTTTTAATGGCGGTTTCGCAATGCAGGACGCCAGAGTTGGCTTCAAACAGCCCGATATAATCGTCCGGAACGGAAATCTCTGGCCAGCGTTTCATGATGGCCGGGGCGTCCATCCGCTCCACATCGAGGTGAAATGCGTTTGCACTGTGTTCGACCGTCGCGAGAAACGCCGAACTGGCCGGGCCGAGGTTGATAACCCCTGTGCGATCGAAAATACGTTCTTCGGTCAGTTTTGCCAGCTCATCCCACAGCGTCTGAGCGCGGAGCACCAGCGGGACATAGCGTTCACCTTCGCCATAAGCATGACGAATGAGCCGGGTATCACCATGATGGCTGCCTTCCGAATGCGGGGGAAGGTGGGCATCAATCATCAGGACGTTCAGCCCTGCCTGTGTCGCGTAATAGCCTGCAGCAGAGCCAACGGAGCCGCTACCAATAATGATTAAATCGTATTTCATGGGGATCTCTTAACTAACGCTTTGTTAGCAGAGTAATTAACATCGGGGGGTTATACAAGGGAGAAATAAATAAGGCACCCCGAGGGTGCCTGTTGAGTGACAGTTGGCATAAGATTAATGCCGTTTATACTCATTTTCCTGGTAGTCGCCAGATTCTATTTTTGCGATGCCTGCTTCTAAAATAGAAATAAACTGACGTGCGACGTCTGTTGTAAGCCACAGCGTCTGTCCAACTTCCGCTTCTTCACGGTTTAGTTGATTCGGGGTCTGGTAGTGCAAACGCAGCATCAGTGCATCGTAGCTGTCTACGGTACTGATATCCCAGCCAACAAGTGGGTGGGTCTGGATGACTTCACTATTCTTTTCCATTATAACCCCCTTAATACGTGTTAGAAGACAACGACTTTGAGGTTCAATGCATGTTTTTCTGAAAGCTTTTTCAGTATATCAATAAATAAGGGTTCTGAAGGGAAAAATAAATAGCTGGCAACACATTTTTCTGCGCTTTAGGATTGTTCGAACAATAAAACACCATCTTGCTCACGATTTTTAAGAAGATGCTGAATTAAATTGAACTTTCTGGGAACAGAGCAAAAAAAAGCCGGGGCGACCCGGCAAAAAACACAATGAGGGAGCAAAATTTAATCGGTAATGAACCAGTCTTCGGCGCTTTCCCACGTTTCTTGCAGGATTTCGCTGATACGATCTTTATCTTCTTTTGCACCGCCGATGACGGAGAGGTTGTTCGCCGTCGCATAACGCACCGTTACGGCACCTTCGTTTTCCGGGAAAGTATTGTTAATGCGGCGAGAAAGTTCGCCCGCCAGCGCATCAAGTGCGCCGGCAGGCAGGACGGTTGTTTTGGCTATGGTGACTTCAATACGCATAAATGCCCCCTGTGTAATATACTGTGTATTTATACAGGTATATTGCTGATTTGACAACAAGGGGCGTTGATTTTTTAGCGTTTTACCGTCCAGTTTACGGTTTCACCCGCCAGGAATGGGATCAGCGTGTCATCCGTCAGCGGAATAGATCCATCCACCTGATGCGCTTTGCGCTCCAGCTCAATAAAGGTGTCATTGACGGGCAGCCCGTAGAAACGCGGGCCATTAAGGGAGCAGAACGCCTCGAAATGCTGCAGCGCATTCATCTCTTCAAACACGGTTGCGTAGCTTGCAAGAGCGGTCGGCGCGTTGAAACACCCTGCACAACCACAGCTTGCTTCTTTGCGATGGCGCGCGTGAGGCGCGGAGTCTGTACCCAGGAATGCACGGGAGAAGCCGCTGGCAACCAGCTCGCGCAGGGCCTGCTGGTGGACGTTGCGTTTGAGGATTGGCAGGCAATACAGGTGAGGGCGCACGCCGCCCACCAGCATGTGGTTGCGGTTAAACATCAGATGCTGAGGGGTGATGGTGGCCGCAATAAGTTCGTTACCCTCGCGGACATATTCCGCCGCATCTTTGGTGGTGATATGTTCAAATACCACTTTCAGCGCAGGAAGACGCTGACGCAGCGGCTCCATCACGGTATCGATAAACCGGGCTTCACGATCGAAGATATCAATCTCAGCGTGCGTCACTTCACCGTGTACCAGCAGCGGCATGCCCAGTTTTTGCATGCGTTCCAGAACCGGCATGATGGCATCAATGCTGGTGACGCCGTGGCTGGAGTTGGTGGTGGCATTGGCCGGGTAAAGTTTGGCGGCGGTGAACACGCCTTCGTTAAACCCACGCTCCACTTCATTCGGGTCGAGTGAATCGGTCAGGTAGCAGGTCATCAGCGGGGTGAAATCATGTCCCGCCGGAACCGCATCAAGAATACGCTGGCGATAAGCGATAGCGGCATCAACGGTGGTGACGGGTGGAGCCAGGTTAGGCATGACAATCGCACGGCCATAAATTTCGCTGGTATACGGCACAACGGTTTTCAGCATATCGCCATCGCGCAGATGGATATGCCAGTCGTCAGGGCGGCGGATTTTAAGAACCTGGGATTGTGCAGTCATGGAAGCTCCGGCTTGTCAGGGATCAGTCATTAGGATGGCTGTTTTTGCCGGACACAAATCATAAGCGGAAACGTTTTCCTTTGCACACTTTTCCGTAAAAAAAAGGGCGCTTCTGCGCCCTTCAGGTTAATCGGTGAAAGGAATGATAATTTCGCCCGGTTTCACCTCGATCCCTTTTGCATATTTCTTCGCGAGCGCTTCGCCCTTGCTCTTGTCTTCACTTAAGACATACGCCGGTTGCTGGTTAAAATAGCTGCTCAGCGACTGGTTCAGATAGGGCATCAGGGTTTGCAGGACCGGTTTCATCTTGTCTGGAGTAACCACGGCGTCGACCACTTCCATCTCCTGCAGGTAAATGGCCCCTTTTTCTTTATTGAAGACCGGCAGTGCCTTGAGCTTCAGCTTAATGTTTGCTTTCTGGTTGCCGAATAACGATGTCATATCCAGGTTCGCATCCCCGGAAAGGGTGACTTTATTGGGCTCTTCACGCCCAATCTGACTGGTGAGATTGCTGAGGACGATATGCGCATCGGCAAGCCCCGGCACGCCAATGTCTTTGGAAAAGTTGTTGTGTTTTTCCAGCGCCTGATTAATTTCCTGTTCACTGACAGTGTATTGCGTAAGCTGGTTACAGCCTACCAGCAGACCACTGATGACTAATGCAGCAGCAATGACAATCTTCTTCATGGTGTTCCTCAACGAAAAATCGGCGCTTCTGTCCTGAAGCGTCAGTATGTCAGTGTGAAATAGCAGAAACTAGCAGAAAAAACTGAGAATAAAGGCGGAACAGGGATCCCGCCAGAGAGAAGGGCTACGCGCCAGGTTCGAACATTCCGCTGGTGCTGCGTTTCTGGCTGAACTGCCACCACAGGGCCAGCAGCGTCATAATGCCTACCGCGCCAAGCATCATCCACGGGAGCTCCGGCTGATTCAGCGCTTTGCCGGCGTCGAACAGCCAGCCGCCTCCGGCATAGCCTAATGCACCGCCAAAGGCCAGACCCAGCCGACTGAACCCCATATAGCTGCCACGGGCGCGGGCATCTGCCAGCGAGGCGCTCAGCGTTTCACGGGCGGGTTCAGCGATAATGGAGCCGATATAAAAGGTGCAAATTAGCGTAAACAGTTGCTGAAGTGTACTCACCATACCGACCGGCACCATGCTCAGCGTCATCAGCAAAAGCCCTGCCATCAGACGATGTTCAAGGCGAAAACGCCGTTCGCTCCAGCGGGCAATCGGATACAGCAGCGTCAATGAAAGACAGGCTTCAATGGCGTACATCCATTTGACGGCCGCAGGCGTACCAGCGATGTCGTTAACCATGATCGGTAACATCAGCATGACCTGCACGGCCAGCATGTAGTAGCCCGTCAGGGTCAACACGTAGGTGACGAAACGTTTGTCGCGCAGAACGCGGCCAAGACCTTCGCGCACCGGTGCTTTAACTGTCGACAGCTTCCAGGCGGGCAGAAACAGCCCATTAAACAGGGCGCACAGAATAAAGAGTACCGCCCCGGCTGCGCAGACCAGACGGAAGTCGTACTGCAGCAACCAGCTTCCCAGCAGTGCGCCAACAACTGCCCCGGCGCTGTCCTGCATCATCAGAATCGAGAAGAAGCGGCCCCGCTGCCGCGGATGAATTAATTTCACCACCAGCGCGGTACGCGGCGGATCAAACAGGGTGCCGCCAATACCGGAGAGGAAGCAGGAGAACCACAGTAGCCAGGGATCATGGGCGATTGCCATTGTGGCAAAGCCTGCTGCGCGTAACAGCATGCCGGTGACGATCATCGGTTTTGCGCCAAAGCGGTCAGCAATGGCCCCGCCAAAGACGCCCAGGCCTTGCTGGACAAACTGGCGTAATCCCAGCGCGATACCGACCATTAATGCTGCCCAGCCCATTTGATCGACAAAGCGGATCGAGATGAGAGGAAACACAACAAAAAAGCCGAGCACGACCAGCATGTTATCGACCAGCAGGAAATATTTACCCAGGCTCCTGGCCTGTGATACGCGGGACATTTCCCCTCCAGGGAAAAGAGACGGTGAGCACGCTAACATTCTGCGATGTCGCCATGTTTTTTCCCACCCCCGACTACGACAATATTTTTTTATCAAAAGAGTGCTTTGATAGAGAGTTCTCATCGAAAAATGTGAAAATGGTATGTCACTGTTTTCACAGACGGCGCAGGCGCAGGTATAGTAAAGCTAATGGGCAGAGCAGAAGTGACGGGAAGGAGTGGTATCAATGTTTGGCTATCGTAGTAATGTGCCAAAAGTGCGTCTGACAACGGACAGGCTGGTCGTTCGTCTGGTGCATGAGCGTGATGCCTGGCGTCTGGCGGATTATTACGCCGAGAATCGCCAGTTTTTAAAACCCTGGGAACCCGTTCGGGATGAGAGCCATTGCTACCCCTCCGGCTGGCAGGCGCGCCTCAGCATGATTACGGAATTTCATAAACAGGGCAGCGCCTTCTACTTTGCGCTGCTGGATCCGGATGAAAAAGAGATCATCGGCATTGCCAATTTTTCAAACGTGGTGCGCGGGTCGTTTCACGCCTGTTATCTCGGCTATTCCATCGGTCAGAAATGGCAGGGGCAGGGGATGATGTACGAGGCGTTAACGGTGGCGATCCGCTACATGCAACGCACGCAACATATCCATCGCATTATGGCGAACTACATGCCGCATAATCAGCGCAGCGGTAATTTGCTGGCGCGTTTAGGGTTTGAGAAAGAGGGCTACGCCAAAGACTATCTGCTTATTGATGGGGAATGGCGAGACCACGTGCTCACGGCATTAACCACCCAGGACTGGAGTGCAGGTCGCTAAGGAGAAAAAATGAAATATCAGTTAAGCGGTACAGAAGCGCGCGTTATCGGGTGCTTGCTTGAAAAACAGGTCACCACCCCGGAGCAGTATCCGCTCTCTGTGAATGCCGTGACGATGGCCTGCAATCAAAAGACCAACCGTGAGCCGGTGATGAACCTCGGTGAGCATGACGTGCAGGACATTCTGGATGAACTGGTTAAACGTCACTATCTGCGCACCGTCAGTGGTTTCGGTAACCGTGTGACCAAATATGAGCAGCGTTTCTGTAATTCCGAATTTGGTGATTTGAAGCTAAGTCAGGCGGAAGTGGCGGTGATCACCACCCTGCTGCTACGCGGGGCGCAAACGCCGGGCGAGCTGCGCACGCGCGCTTCCCGAATGCATGAATTCAGCGATATGCAGGAAGTCGAACAAACCCTGGAAGGGCTTGCCACCCGCGATGATGGCCCTTATGTGGTACGTCTGGCGCGCGAGCCGGGTAAACGTGAAAGCCGCTATATGCACCTGTTCTGCGGTGAGGTAGAGGCCTCAACAATGGCAACAGAAGCTGGATCCGCAGTCGTCAATGATAGCCTGACGGCGCGTGTGGAGGCGCTGGAAGACGAGGTCGCCGGGCTGAAACAGCGTCTGGATGCATTGCTGGCACATTTAGGAGATTGATGGTGAAAAAATTACGTGTGGGCGTGGTGGGGTTGGGTGGTATTGCGCAAAAAGCCTGGCTGCCTGTCCTGGGGGCCGCGTCAGACTGGACGTTACAGGGGGCGTGGTCTCCCACCCGTGAAAAGGCAGAGCGTATCTGTGAAACCTGGCGGATACCGTACGCCAGCTCGTTGCCGGCGTTAGCCTGTGAGTGTGATGTGGTGTTTGTCCATACCTCAACGGCAACCCACTATCAGGTGGTGAGTGAGCTGCTAAATGCAGGTGTTCACGTCTGCGTGGATAAGCCACTGGCGGAAAACGTGCAGGATGCAGAACGCCTGATTGAGCTGGCGGCGCGCAAAAAGCTGACGCTGATGGTGGGTTTCAACCGCCGTTTCGCGCCGCTTTATCAGCAACTGAAGGCACAGGCGGGCAATCTTGCCTCGCTGCGAATGGATAAGCACCGTACTGACAGCATCGGGCCTAACGACCTGCGCTTTACGCTTCTGGACGATTATCTGCATGTCGTGGACACGGCGCTCTGGCTTACCGGCGGTCATGCACAGCTGAAAAGCGGTACGTTGCTGACCAACGAACAGGGTGAGATGGTTTATGCCGAACACCATTTCGCCGCCGATCACCTCCAGGTGACGACCAGTATGCACCGCCGTGCTGGTAGCCAGCGAGAGTCTGTGCAGGCTGTCACGGACGGCGCGCTGTATGACCTTACCGACATGCGTGAATGGCGGGAAGAGAAGGGCAGCGGTGTGGTCACGCTTCCGGTTCCGGGCTGGCAGAGTATGCTGGAACAGCGCGGCTTCGTCGGGTGTGCGCGTCACTTTATCACTTGCGTGCAAAATCAGACGGTTCCGGAAACATCCGGCGAGCAGGCCATTATGGCGCAACGCGTTGTGGAAAGGCTCTGGCGCGATGCCATGAGTGAATAATCCTCTGTAACATCTGTCGATAGTAATTCCCTTAAATCGGGGTAGACTAAGCGCCGATTGTTGATTTAGCCGGGTGGCGCTTACGCTAACCCGGACTGCAAGTCCGTAGGCCCGCACAAGCGACGCGCCGCCGGGCAATAATTACGCCTGCATTGCAGGCGTTTTGCCGTAGGGTTGTGGAAATTCACGTTAATGAACTTATTAAAATCGCTGGCAGCAGTCAGCTCGATGACCATGTTTTCCCGCGTGCTCGGCTTTGCCCGCGACGCGATTGTGGCAAGGGTTTTTGGCGCAGGGATGGCAACGGACGCCTTTTTCGTCGCGTTCAAACTGCCGAACCTGCTGCGCCGTATTTTTGCAGAAGGGGCGTTTTCGCAAGCGTTTGTCCCTATCCTCGCGGAATATAAAAGCAAGCAGGGTGAAGATGCGACCCGGGTGTTCGTGTCTTACGTTTCAGGGTTACTGACGCTGGCACTGGCGGTGGTGACCGTTGTCGGGATGCTGGCTGCGCCCTGGGTCATTATGGTGACGGCCCCGGGGTTTGCCGATACGGCAGACAAATTTGCGCTCACCACTCAGCTACTGCGTATTACCTTTCCTTATATTCTGCTGATTTCACTGGCTTCCCTGGTGGGGGCGATCCTGAATACCTGGAACCGTTTCTCCGTTCCGGCGTTTGCACCGACGTTCCTCAACGTCAGCATGATCGGTTTTGCGCTGTTCGCCGCACCACACTTCCACCCACCGGTGCTGGCACTGGCCTGGGCGGTGACCGTGGGCGGGGTATTGCAGCTGGCTTATCAACTTCCGCATCTGAAAAAAATCGGCATGCTGGTGCTGCCGCGCGTTAACTTCCGTGATGCTGGCGCAATGCGCGTGATCAAGCAGATGGGGCCCGCAATCCTTGGCGTCTCCGTGAGCCAGATTTCGCTTATCATCAACACCATCTTTGCCTCTTTCCTGGTTTCCGGCTCGGTTTCCTGGATGTACTACGCTGACCGCCTGATGGAGTTTCCGTCCGGGGTGTTGGGCGTAGCGCTGGGGACGATTTTGCTGCCGTCGCTGTCGAAAAGCTTTGCCAGCGGTAACCATGATGAATATTGCCGTCTGATGGACTGGGGATTACGTCTGTGCTTCCTGCTGGCGCTGCCAAGCGCGGTGGCTCTGGGGATCCTGGCGAAACCGCTGACGGTGTCTCTGTTCCAGTACGGCAAATTTACCGCCTTTGACGCGGCGATGACGCAGCGCGCGCTGGTGGCGTACTCGGTAGGGTTGATGGGGCTTATCGTCGTTAAGGTGCTGGCTCCGGGGTTCTACTCACGTCAGAACATCAAAACGCCGGTGAAGATTGCCATTGTGACGCTGATTATGACGCAGCTGATGAACCTGGCATTTATTGGTCCGCTGAAGCATGCGGGTCTGTCATTGTCGATTGGTCTGGCGGCCTGTCTGAACGCCGGGTTGTTGTACTGGCAGCTGCGCAAGCAGAAGATCTTCACCCCGCAGCCTGGCTGGACGAGTTTCCTCGTGCGCCTGGTGATTGCGGTGCTGGTGATGTCAGCGGCACTGTACGGCATGATGTATGTGATGCCTGAGTGGTCACTGGGCACCATGCCTTACCGTCTGATGCGTCTGATGGCCGTGGTGGTGGTCGGTATTGTCGCTTACTTTGCCACGCTCGCCGTGCTGGGCTTTAAAGTGAAAGAGTTCACCCGCCGTACGGCGTAAACGCCAAAAGGGGAGTTCACCTGCTGGTGCTCCCCACTGCATGATTTGTCGCTTTTGCTTCAAATCGAAATCTTTTTCCCGCCTGTAATTCGCGCCGTGGATGTCTGACCATCCGCGCCGTACAGTCCAGTCTCTTTATGAGGCTTTAATACCTCAAGCGCTTGCTGATTACGCACTATCTGGCCTTCAAGCAGCCAGCCGTTATGCTGGTTGAGATCGCGCAGATGCTGGGTTTTTTCTGTAATAGTCTGCCAGCGCTCAATAATTTCATCATTGGCACTGCGGTGCGGATCTTGTTCCGCGCGACGCTGCTGCTCCAGATAGTCCAGTGTCGCCAGCAGCGAACTTTTGTCTTCAGTAATGCGTTGCAACGCGCTGCCGTTGATTTGACCAGAAGACAGGTGGTGTTGTTCTGCATCCATTACCGTTTTCAGGTCATTCAGGACAACCGTCATTTGATCCAGTATTTCTGACAGTCGACTCATACGATTAGTTACTCTGTAAGAAACTCTGCGCTTCCTGAATCAGCGCGTCAGCAATTTTGCTGGTGTCCATTTTCAGTTCACCATTACGAATCGCCGTTTTCAGCGCTTCAACACGTTCCATGTTGATATCGCTGCTGCCTGGCTGCATCAGTTTTGCCTGGGCATCGCTCAGGGTCACGCTGGTGCTGTTGGCGGTTGACGGTTTTTCCAGACGCGTTTTCTGTGGCGTAGCGTCATTCGTTTCGCGAGGTTGTACAGTGCTAACCGGCTTCAGGGCTGATGTACGATCAATGCTCATATTGTGGTCCTCATCGAGGGTTCGCGGCGTTTGCGCCTGACATCATCATTAGTTGATTATTTATCGGCAGCCGCCACGAAATCTTTAAAAAGATTATAGGTTAATCAGAATATTCCCATCAGAATCGACGGTTCCGCTAACCACCTGGCCTGAGGACATTTTGACTCGGGCATTTTGCGCCACGGCGGCATTGTTTAATGCCTTCCCTTCGCTGTTGATACTAAAGCCGTCTCCGTTGGCCACCACCATCACCTGTTGACCCGCCTTAACCCGCCATGCCTGACGCAGCATTGAGAGCTGGATGGGTTGTCCGGGAGCAACATCACGCAGGCTGATGGCATCCTGCGCCTGGTTAATTTCAAGCATCGTCCGCGGAGGCAGTTGATCCAGACGGCCACGCTTCAGCGTCACGCTGCTGGTCTGCAGCGCGCTGCCACGGGCGATGGGAACGGCGGCGACAACATAATTGCCTGTGGCCTGAACTGCAACCTGTAAATAGCGTTTTTCATTGGCACAACGCGCCAGAACGTTCACGTTACCCCACAGTTTTGTCGTGCCGGCCACGCTGAAGGAGGGTTGTTCGCAGGAGGGGTACAAATTAGGCGGTGTGCGAACGGTCACACTGACGTCATCGCTAAAACCCGCCAGTTGCTGAGCAAAAAAAGCCGTCAGTTGAGCCTGCAGACCTTCCGCCTGCACCAGGGGGCTTAACAGCAATAAGGTTGCCACCAGGGCTCTTTTCCACGTCCGCATCGCAAATTCCACCGTTTCCAGAAGTGGGACGATTTTACCTGCAGTGGTTTTGCATCAACGGAATAAATAGCGACGCATTTTGCGCTTATTCCGTCGATAAGGCGGACGGGTTGAGATTTAAGCTGTGAACTGAAATTTTGCCATCAGCGGAGGAGACATGCTCGATAAACTCGACGCCGCGTTACGTTTTCAGCAGGAAGCGCTCAATTTACGCGCCCAGCGGCAGGAGATTTTAGCCGCCAATATCGCTAACGCCGATACGCCAGGGTATCAGGCGCGCGATATCGATTTCTCCAGTGAACTCAAAAAAGTGATGGAGCGTGGACGTGCCGAAGGCACGGGTGTCGCACTTGCAATGACATCCTCTCGCCATATTCCCGCTCAGGCGATGACCGCACCCACGACCGACTTACTTTATCGCATTCCCGATCAGCCTTCTCTCGACGGTAACACCGTTGATATGGACAGGGAACGTACACAGTTTGCCGATAACAGCCTGCAATACCAGACAGGGCTGAATGTGCTCGGCGGGCAAATTAAAAGCGTGATGAGCGTCCTGCAGGGGGGCAACTAATCAATGGCTTTGCTGAATATTTTTGATATTGCCGGTTCTGCGTTAACCGCTCAGTCCAAACGCCTGAACGTAGCGGCCAGTAACCTGGCCAACGCCGACAGCGTGACCGGCCCTGACGGACAACCTTATCGTGCAAAACAGGTGGTTTTTCAGGTGGATGCCGCGCCAGGCGCAGCGACGGGCGGCGTGAAAGTCGCTGACGTGGTCGAGAGCCAGGCACCCGACAAGCTGGTGTATGAACCGGGTAACCCACTCGCCGATGCCAGCGGTTACGTGAAAATGCCTAACGTGGATGTGGTCGGTGAGATGGTGAACTCCATGTCTGCCTCACGTAGCTACCAGGCAAACGTCGAAGTGCTTAATACCGTGAAGAGCATGATGCTCAAAACGCTCACGCTCGGCCAGTAAAGGAGACACGCATGTCCATCGCCGTAAATGTGAATGACCCAACGAACTCAGGTGTCAGTAGTACAAAAAGTTCGACGAGTTCCAGTTCCCTGACCACTAACAGCGCCTCCGATCTACAAAGCAGCTTCCTGACGCTGCTGGTGGCTCAGCTTAAGAACCAGGATCCAACCAACCCGATGCAGAACAACGAACTGACCACGCAGCTTGCGCAGATCAGTACCGTGAGCGGCATCGAAAAACTCAATACCACCCTCGGCTCCGTCTCGGGTCAAATCGACAGCAGTCAATCCCTGCAGGCCGCGAACCTGATTGGTCACGGAGTGATGATCCCGGGTACCACCGTTCTTGCGGGTAGCAGTACGACGGAAGGGACAACCACGACCTCCACCACCCCGTTTGGCGTAGAGCTGCAGCAGGCAGCTGACAAGGTGACGGCGACGATCACCGATGCGACCGGTGCCGTGGTTCGTACCATTGATATCGGTAAGCTGGACGCAGGTGTTCATACCTTTACCTGGGATGGCAGCATTACAGACGGCACGAAAGCACCAAACGGTTCCTACAAAGTGGCGATCAGCGCCAGCAACGGCTCCACCCAGCTGGTGGCACAACCGCTGCAGTTCGCGCTGGTTCAGGGCGTCATTAAAGGTAGCGATGGCAACAACAAACTGGATTTGGGTACCTCTGGTACCACCACACTCGACGAAGTTCGGCAGATTATCTAAGCCTTAACACTTATCAGGAGTAAGTCATGGCCTTTTCTCAAGCGGTCAGCGGCCTGAATGCTGCGGCCACCAACCTGGATGTCATTGGCAACAACATCGCCAACTCCGCGACCTATGGTTTTAAATCCGGTTCTGCCTCATTTGCAGACATGTTTGCCGGTTCCAAAGTAGGCCTGGGCGTAAAAGTTGCGGGTATCACTCAGGACTTTACCGACGGTACGACCACCAACACGGGTCGTGGCCTGGACGTTGCCATTAGCCAGAACGGTTTCTTCCGTATGGTCGATTCCAACGGTTCCGTGTTCTACAGCCGTAACGGTCAGTTCAAGCTGGACGAAAACCGTAACCTGGTGAACATGCAGGGTATGCAGCTGACAGGGTATCCGGTTGCCGGAACGCCCCCGACCGTTCAGACCGGTGCGAACCCACAGGCGATTACTATCCCGAATACCCTGATGGCGGCGAAATCGACTACCACCGCGACGCAGCAGATCAACCTGAATTCGACCGATCCTGTTCAAACGGCCCCTTTCGATGCAACTAACCCGGATACCTATAACAAAAAAGGCACCGTGACCGTATTCGACAGCCAGGGTAACGCCCATAACATGTATGTCTACTACGTTAAGACAGCCAACAATAAATGGGATCTCTACACTCAGGACGGTAGCGTTACCGGCTCTGCTGCAACGAAAGCGGCACAGATGAATTTCGATGTGAATGGTAGCCTGGCTGGTGTGTACAACTACGACGCTGCGGGTGTGTTGAGCGCAACAGCAAACACAACGCCAGCAATCAATGTCACCACAGGTTCAGTCAGTGGTGCGACGGCGGCCACCTTCTCCCTGAGCTTCCTGAACTCCATGCAACAGAACACCGGTGCGAACAGCGTTGTGGCAACCAATCAGAACGGCTACAAACCGGGTGACCTGGTGAGCTACCAGATCAACGATGACGGTTCCGTTGTGGGTAAATATTCCAACGAACAGTCTCAGGTTCTGGGCCAGATCGTGCTGGCAAACTTCGCGAACAACGAAGGTCTGAAATCTGAAGGCGACAACGTCTGGTCTGCGACCCAGTCCTCCGGCGTGGCGCTGTTGGGTACAGCGGGTACCGGTAACTTCGGTAAGTTGACTAACGGTGCGCTGGAAGCCTCTAACGTTGATCTGAGTAAAGAGCTGGTGAACATGATTGTCGCGCAACGTAACTATCAGTCGAACGCGCAGACCATCAAAACTCAGGATCAGATCCTCAACACGCTGGTTAACCTGCGTTAAGCGGCTAACAGGAAAGCGCAATGGATCACGCAATATATACCGCGATGGGCGCGGCAAGTCAGACGCTCAATCAGCAGGCCGTTACGGCCAGCAACCTGGCAAACGCCTCTACGCCGGGCTTTCGTGCGCAGCTTAATGCGCTGCGTGCGGTGCCGGTAGAAGGGCTTTCCCTGCCGACACGTACGCTGGTGACGGCATCCACTCCGGGTGCTGATATGACGCCAGGCCAGATGGATTACACCTCGCGTCCGCTGGACGTGGCCCTGCAGCAGGACGGCTGGCTGGCGGTGCAAACGGCAGATGGCGGCGAAGGGTATACCCGTAACGGGAATATCCAGGTCAGCGCCACCGGTCAGTTGACGATTCAGGGGCATCCGGTGATGGGCGAAGCAGGCCCGCTTACGGTGCCGGAAGGATCAGAGCTGACCATTGCGGCAGACGGCACCATCTCGGCGTTGAATCCGGGCGACCCGGCCAATACCGTTGCGCCTGTCGGGCGTCTGAAGCTGGTTAAAGCGGACGGCAAAGAAGTGCAGCGTGGCGATGACGGTATGTTCCGTCTGACCCAGGCAGCACAGGCTACCCGCGGTGCCACGTTACAGGCCGATCCGGGCATCCGTGTGATGTCGGGAGTACTGGAAGGCAGTAACGTCAAACCGGTAGAAGCCATGACCGACATGATCGCCAGCGCCCGTCGTTTTGAAATGCAGATGAAGGTTATCAGCAGCGTGGACGAAAACGCGAGCAAGGCTAACCAACTTCTGGCTATGAGTTAACAGGACTTCTTATGATCAGTTCTTTATGGATCGCGAAAACTGGCCTGGACGCGCAGCAAACCAACATGGATGTGATTGCCAACAACCTGGCAAACGTCAGCACCAATGGTTTTAAGCGTCAGCGTGCCGTTTTTGAAGATTTGCTTTATCAAACCATTCGTCAGCCGGGTGCGCAGTCTTCTGAGCAAACAACGCTGCCGTCAGGTCTCCAGATTGGTACCGGTGTTCGTCCGGTGGCAACGGAACGTCTGCACAGCCAGGGCAACCTGTCCCAGACCAATAACAGTAAAGATGTGGCCATTAAAGGTCAGGGTTTCTTCCAGGTTCAGTTGCCTGACGGAACCTCAGCCTATACCCGCGACGGCTCATTCCAGGTGGATCAGAACGGTCAGCTGGTGACGGCGGGCGGCTTCCAGGTTCAGCCTGCGATCACCATCCCGGCGAATGCCCTGAGCATTACCATCGGGCGTGATGGGGTCGTGAGTGTGACCCAGCAGGGGCAGGCCAACCCGGTGCAGGTCGGGCAGCTTAACCTGACCACCTTCATGAACGATACCGGTCTGGAAAGCATTGGTGAGAACCTCTACACCGAAACCCAGTCCTCCGGTACGCCGAATGAAAGTACACCTGGTCTGAACGGCGCAGGTTTGCTGTATCAGGGTTATGTCGAAACCTCCAACGTAAACGTTGCGGAAGAACTGGTGAATATGATCCAGGTTCAGCGCGCATATGAAATTAACAGTAAAGCAGTGTCGACGACCGACCAGATGCTGCAGAAACTGACGCAACTCTAAGGTGCAGACCGGTGCGGTAAATGCCGCACCGGCTCCCTGTTTTCGAAGATGAAGGCAATGCAAAAAAACGCGGCGTTTCGTTATCCGATACTGACTGTTCTGGCTGTCACCCTCAGCGGGTGTGCTTTGATCCCGTCTAAACCATTGGTCCAGGGTGCGACGACTGCCCAACCCGTTCCTGGCCCTGCGCCAGTGGTAAACGGCTCCATTTTCCAGACCGCGCAGCCGATTAATTACGGTTATCAGCCGCTGTTTGAAGATCGCCGCCCGCGTAATGTCGGCGATACATTGACCATTGTGCTGCAGGAAAACGTCAGCGCGAGCAAAAGCTCGTCGGCGAATGCCAGCCGCGATGGCAAAACGAATTTTGGCTTCGATACCGTGCCACGCTATCTCGAAGGGCTGTTCGGCAATGCGCGTGCTGATGTGAACGCGTCTGGCGGCAATACCTTTAATGGTAAAGGTGGCGCGAATGCCAGCAATACCTTCAGCGGTACGCTGACGGTGACAGTTGACCAGGTACTGGTTAACGGCAACTTACACGTTGTGGGTGAAAAACAGATTGCCATCAACCAGGGCACCGAGTTCATCCGCTTCTCCGGTGTGGTTAACCCTCGCACCATCAGCGGCACCAATACCGTACCGTCCACCCAGGTGGCGGATGCGCGCATCGAGTACGTCGGCAACGGCTACATCAATGAGGCGCAAAATATGGGCTGGCTGCAGCGCTTCTTCCTTAACTTATCGCCGATGTAAGCGAGGTGACCCATGTTTAAATTCTTCTTCGCAATGGCGCTGGCCCTGGTGGCAACCTGTACCCAGGCTGACCGTATTCGCGATCTCACCAGCGTTCAGGGCGTACGAGAAAACTCGCTGATTGGCTATGGCCTGGTCGTGGGGCTGGATGGCACGGGCGACCAGACTACCCAGACGCCATTCACCACTCAGAGCTTAAACAACATGCTTTCCCAGCTCGGTATCACCGTACCGGCGGGAACCAACATGCAGTTGAAAAACGTGGCGGCAGTGATGGTCACGGCCTCCTTCCCGGCGTTCGCGCGTCAGGGTCAAACCATTGATGTGGTGGTTTCCTCAATGGGGAACGCTAAAAGCCTGCGCGGCGGTACGCTGCTGATGACACCGCTGAAGGGTGTCGACAGCCAGGTTTATGCGCTGGCGCAGGGGAACATCCTGGTGGGCGGTGCGGGCGCGTCCGCAGGCGGAAGCAGCGTGCAGGTGAACCAGCTGAACGGTGGGCGTATCACTAACGGGGCAATCATCGAGCGTGAACTGCCGACTCAGTTCGGTGCCGGTAATACCATTAACCTGCAGCTGAATAATGAAGACTTCACCATGGCGCAGCAAATTGCCGACACCATCAACCGCAGCCGTGGCTATGGCAGCGCTACCGCGCTGGATGCCCGTACCGTGCAGATCCGCACCTCATCAGGTAGCAGCAGCCAGGTGCGCATGCTGGCGGATATCCAGAATATGGAAGTTAACGTTCCGGTTCAGGATGCCAAAGTGATCATCAACTCACGTACCGGCTCGGTGGTGATGAACCGCGAAGTCTCGCTGGACAGCTGTGCTGTCGCACAGGGCAACCTCTCAGTGACGGTGAACCGCTCGGCTAACGTCAGCCAGCCAACAACGCCATTTGGCGGTGGCCAGACCGTTGTGACACCACAAACACAGATTGATATGCGCCAGAGCGGTGGTTCACTGCAAAGCGTGCGTGCCAGTGCCAACCTGAACAGCGTGGTACGTGCCCTGAATGCGCTGGGTGCGACGCCGATGGATCTGATGTCCATCCTGCAATCCATGCAAAGTGCAGGCTGTCTGCGCGCCAAACTGGAAATCATCTGATGCTAACCGATAGCAAACTGTTGACCAGTGCTGCCTGGGATGCCCAGTCGCTCAACGAACTGAAAACCAAAGCAGGCAAAGATCCGTCGGCGAATATCCGCCCGGTTGCCCGCCAGGTGGAAGGGATGTTTGTACAGATGATGTTGAAAAGTATGCGTGAAACCCTGCCGAAAGACGGGATGTTCAGCAGCGATTCGACGCGTCTCTACACCAGCATGTATGACCAGCAGATTGCGCAGCAGATGACCGCCGGAAAAGGCCTCGGTCTGGCTGACATGATTGTGAAACAGACCGAAGCCGCGCAGGGCATTCAGCCTCAGGATCAGCCGCAGCAGGTGCCAATGAAGTTTGACCTGGAAACGGTGACCAGTTATCAGAACCAGGCACTGACGCAGATGGTACGTAAAGCGATGCCGAAGGCCACGGACGGCGGTGATACACCGCTTTCAGGTGACAGCAAAGACTTCCTGGCGCAGCTTTCTCTGCCTGCACGTCTTGCCAGTGAGCAAAGTGGTGTGCCTCATCACCTGATCCTGGCGCAGGCTGCGCTGGAATCGGGCTGGGGCCAGCGGCAGATCCGTAAGGAAAATGGCGAACCAAGCTTTAACATCTTCGGCGTGAAGGCCAACGCCAGCTGGAAGGGGCCGACAACCGAGATCACCACCACCGAATATGAAAACGGTGCGGCGGTGAAGGTCAAAGCCAAATTCCGCGTCTACAGCTCTTATCTTGAGGCGTTGTCTGATTATGTGGGCTTGTTGAGCCGAAACCCACGCTATACCGCCGTCACGCAGGCGGCGACGCCGGAGCAGGGGGCACAGGCGCTGCAAAATGCCGGCTATGCCACCGATCCGAACTATGCGCGCAAGCTCACCAGCATGATTCAGCAACTGAAATCAATGGGTGAGAAGGTCAGCAAAGCCTATAGCACAGATCTCGAAAATCTGTTCTGAAAGTTCTCAAGTCCCGCTGGAGGTTGCCGATAACCTTCATCAGGACTCGTGTCTGAAAGTATAAAAGGAACCCCCATGTCCAGTTTGATTAACAGCGCCATGAGTGGCCTCGGTGCTGCACAGGCGGCACTCAATACCGTAAGTAATAATATTTCAAGCTATAACGTGGCAGGTTATACCCGTCAGAATACTATTCTGGGTGCGGCTAACAGCACACTGACCGGCGGTGGCTGGGTGGGTAACGGGGTTTATGTCTCCGGTGTGCAGCGTGAGTATGATGCCTTTATTACCAATCAGCTGCGCGCCGCGCAGACGCAGAGCAGCGGTCTGACGACGCGTTATCAGCAGATGTCAAAAATTGACGATGTGCTCTCTGATACCACCAATTCGCTGGCGACCACCCTGCAGGATTTCTTTAAAAGCATGCAGACGTTGGTCAGCAACGCCGAAGATCCGGCTGCGCGCCAGACGGTTATCGGTAAAGCGGATGGCCTGGTAAACCAGTTTAAAACCAACGATCAATATCTTCGTGACCAGGATTCGCAGGTTAACACGGCGATTACGACCAGCGTTGATCAGATCAATAACTATGCGAAGCAGATTGCTAACCTTAACGATCAGATTTCCCGTCTGACCGGTGTCGGCGCAGGCGCATCACCTAACGAATTGCTCGACCAGCGTGACCAACTGGTGAGCCAGCTTAACCAGATTGTGGGCGTGGAAGTGGCCGTACAGGACGGTGGCACCTATAACGTCTCGTTCGCTAATGGTTACACCCTGGTGCAGGGTAGTACCGCCAGCCAGCTGGCTGCGGTGAAATCAAGCGCCGATCCGGCGCGTACCACCATTGCCTATGTTGATGCCGCAGCCGGTAGCGTAGAGATCCCGGAAAAGCAGATCACCACCGGTTCACTGGGTGGGCTGTTGACTTTCCGCTCCGGAGACCTGGATAACGCGCGTAACGCCCTGAACCAGATGGCGTTGGCCTTTGCCGATGCCATGAATACCCAGCATCAAGCCGGATTCGATGCGAACGGTGATGCTGGCGGTAAACTGTTTGATTTCGGCTCTCCGTCAGCGCTGAGTAACGGTAAAAACACCGGTAGCGCGTCGGTGACGGTGTCCATGACGAACAGCTCTGCGGTTCAGGCGACCAACTATAAAGTTGAATATAACGGTACCAACTGGACGGTGACGCGTCTGTCTGACAAAACCAGCTTCACCGCAACGCCGGACGCCAGCGGTAACCTGGCATTTGATGGTTTGAACCTCAATATCAGCGGTTCTGCCAACACGAAAGACAGTTTCCTCGTCAAACCGGTGAATGACGTCATCATGAATATGGACGTTGCGATCAGCGACGAATCCAAACTGGCGATGGCTTCATCAAGTACCAGCGGTGAGAGCGACAATACCAACGGTCAAAAACTGCTGGATCTGCAGAATGCTAAACGGGTGGGGGGCAACAAGACCTTCAACGATGCTTATGCGGCTCTGGTGAGTACCGTGGGGAGCACCACGGCGTCACTGAAAACCAGTAGCGAAACCAAAGTCAACGTGGTGACGCAGTTGACTAAGCAGCAGCAGTCTATTTCCGGGGTTAACCTGGATGAAGAGTACGGTAACCTGCAGCGTTATCAGCAGTACTACCTGGCGAATGCGCAGGTTCTGCAAACGGCGAGCACGCTGTTTGATGCGTTAATTAATATTCGCTAAGGCTGAGGTTAAAAATGCGTATTAGTACTCAAATGATGTATGAGCAGAGCATGCGTGGAGTGACGAACTCCCAAAGTCTCTGGATGGGCTACGGCGAGCAGATGTCTACCGGTAAGCGGGTAAACCGCCCATCAGACGATCCGATTGCCGCCTCTCAGGCCGTTGTGCTGTCTCAGGCTCAAACGCAGAACAGCCAGTATGCTCTGGCGCGTACCTTTGCAACGACCAAAGTGTCGCTGGAAGAGAACGTACTGCAGCAGGTGACCTCGGCGATTATCAGCTCGCAGGAAAAAATTGTGAACGCGGGTAACGGAACGTTGAGTGACGACGACCGTGCCTCGCTGGGAACCAACCTGAAAGGTCTTCGCGATCAGCTGATGAACCTGGCAAACAGCACGGACGGTAATGGTCGTTACATCTTTGCCGGTTACAAAACGGAAGCGGCGGCGTTCGACCAGACCACGGGTAATTATAATGGCGGGACTACGCCAATTATCCAGCAGGTTGACGCCTCCCGTACGATGCAAATCAGCCATACGGGAACCGAAGTTTTCGACAGCTTTACCAGCAACGCGAAACCAGAGCCGGATGGCAGCGCGCCGGAAACTAACCTGTTTAAGATCCTGGATACCGCCATTGCTGCACTGAATACGCCAGTAGGCGATGATCAGACCAAAGCGGATGCGTTCAAGGCCAGTATGGATAAAGCCAACCGTGGTCTGAGCAATTCTCTGAACAACGTGCTTACCGTGCGTGCCGATCTGGGGATTAAACTGGATGAACTGGGCAAGCTGGATTCACTGGGTGATGACCGTGCGCTGGGGCAAACTCAGCAGATGAGTAACCTGGTGGACGTTGACTGGAACTCGGTGATCTCGTCTTACTCCATGCAACAGGCGGCCCTGAAGGCGTCTTATAAAGCGTTCAGTGATATGCAAGGTATGTCGCTGTTCCAGATGAATAAATAAAGTCTTGACCTCTTAGAACATGTCTTGAAACTGGGCATATTCTGACTGCCCAATCCGTAAATGGATTGGGCATTTTTTTATGCGGCCTTTACCGGTGCAGAGGTGATGTGGGTGCTTTCAGTCAGACGGATCGCCAGTGCAATGACACCACACACTGTCGCCAGAGCCACTACGCCAGACCAGCCCGCCAGGGTATAGATATTGCTCCCTAAAGCAGAACCCATCGCCATACCGATAAACACCACCGTAAACAGCAGAGCGTTAAGGCGTCCACGGGCCTGAGGTTCAAGGCTGTACACCAGATTCTGGTGTGCCACCAGACTCGACTGCAGACCAAGATCAAACCCGACGGCGGACACGGCAATCAGAATGAGTTGTCCGTGAAGACCAAAAATGGGCATCAGAAACATCAGGGCAAACGCGGCGGTGACGAGCATGGCTCCCAGCTGTGTGACTTTCCTTGCACCCAGCTTATCCGCCAGTCCCCCTGCCAGTGGGGCGGCCAATGCACCTGCGGCACCCGCAATACCAAACCCACCCGCCACGGCGCTGCCGAAGTGATAGTGTTCGTAGAGCATAACGGCAAGCGTTGACCAGAATGCGCTAAAGGCAATCGACAGGAACCCCTGAGCCAGCGCCGCACGACGCAGTGCCGGATAACGACGCCACAGATGTTCCATTGAACGCATCAACGCGGGATAGCTGAGCGTAGAGTGGATGGCAAATCGGGGAAGGACTGCCCACATCGCCACGCCGACAAACGCAATGCTTGCCGCTGCCAGCTGGTACATGACGCGCCAGCCAAAAGCTTCACCCGCCACGCCGCTGACGGTTCTCGACAGCAATATACCCAGCAACAGCCCTGTCATCACTGTTCCCACGGTTTTACCCTGTTTCCCTTCCGGCGCGAGGATGGCGGCGGCAGGGACGATATCCTGCGCCATTGTTGCCGCCATCCCGATCAGCAGGCTTGCCAGCAGCAATGAGTGCAATTGTCCGGCCAGGCTACAACCCAGCAGGAAGAGGGCCAGGGCGACGCTCTTAATCAGGATCAGCGTTCTGCGGTCGTGGCGATCGCCAAGCGGTAGTAAGAAGAGTATGCCGAGCGCATAGCCTGCCTGGGTCAATGTCGGAACCAGCCCCATGCCTTCAATGCTCAGATGAAGGTCTGACCCCATCAGCGGCAACAGCGGTTGTGCGTAGTAAATGGATGCCACGCTGAAGCCAGCCCCCAGAGCCAGCATTAAAATCACCCAGCGGCTTGCCGCGTGGGGAGCAGTTGTTGTGTTCATAAGACGTTCCTCAGTCATAGTGTGCGGCTATTTTTTATCAGTACGTCTTGCGACGGTAGACGGCCCGGTGGTAAAACGCATATACGTTAGGTGTATGACAGATGAAAATATGAAACGAGTTGAACGTATAGACAGGGTAGAGCTGATGCGCACCTTTGTGCGTATCGTGGAAACCGGGTCGTTATCGGCGGCGGCAAGGCAGCTTTCTACCACCCAGGCCACGGTGAGCCGGCGTTTGCAGTCTCTGGAAACCCTGTTGGGGGCACGCCTGCTGTTGCGTACGACCCATGCGACCAAGCTCACCGACGACGGTGAGCGCTGTTATCAGCATGCCAGACGTGTGATTGATAGCTGGCTGGCGCTGGAAGACGAAGTCGGGCAGGCGGAGGATGAGCCTGTTGGGGTATTACGGGTGCGTGCCCCGCATGCTTTTGGGCAGGATCAGCTTCTGAAACCGTTAACGGAATTTTTACAGCGTTATCCGCAGCTGTCCGTCGAGTGGATGCTGAATGATAAGTCGGTGGATTTTCTGAGCGATAATCTTGATTGTGCAATCCGTGTCGGGGCCGAGGTAGATCCCGCGACGGTGTCGGTCATGCTGGCTGAAGTACCGCGCTGTGTGGTGGCATCACCCGCGTTGCTGGCGCAGTTCCCCCCGGTTAACACCCCGGAAGATCTTCTGGTGCTTCCCTGGATTGCCATCAGCACCTTTTATCAACGGCATGTGGATTTGTTTGACGGTCTTTCGATGCAGCCACGACGTATCGCCATTACCCCGCGCTTGAGCACTGACAGCCTCCATGTGGCGCGTAATACCGTGCTGACGGGTCTGGGTGTCGCCGTGGTATCAAGCTGGACGGTAAAAGAGGATATCCGGGAAGGACGTTTAATTCATCTGCTGCCAGAATGGCAGCCAGCGGCACTGCCCGTCCATCTGGTGTATCCGTGGTCCCGATATTACCCGGCACGCTTGCGACGTTTCCTGGAGATGATGAAGCAGGTGATGCCGGATATTGCCGGGATGAGAAAGCCCGTCAGCGAGCAATAAAAAAGCCGACCCGGAGGTCGGCTTTTTACATTATGTCGATTTACTCGGCAGACTGCGGACGGGTAGCTGGCGCAGTAGCCTGGTGCGTTGCACTGTGACCACCGGCAGAACCTTTGCCTTCAAAGCTGAATGCAGGGCGAACCCAGTCGCTGTGACGCGGTGCTTCTGGCACATATTCAGGTGCCGGGGCACGCGTCATAGGTGCTGTCGCAACGTGTGCAGACGCAGGGGCAGCAACAACCGGCTCTGGTTTCACCTCAGGCGCTTTCACTTCCTGGGCTTCGCGAACAGGTTCAACGTCAACAGCGGCTTCCTGAACGACTTCTGCAGCGGCAGTTTCAGCCACGGCTTCAGTGGTTTCTTCAACCGCTGCGGCAGGTTCAACTTCTTCTGCTACTTCTTCAGCCACCACCGTGTCTTCTGCAGCGATAAACTGCGGTGCAGCATCAACCGGCGCGGCAATCACTTCAGGATGGGTCGTTTCTACTGCAACAGCGTGAGGTGCTGCTGCGTCGACAACCTGCGGTTCAACCACTGTTGCGGCTGCAGCGGCCACATCTTCAACGGCAGCGACAGGTGCAATCACTTCTTCAGTGAGCGCTTGCTCTTCAACAATTTGTTCCGGGCGTGCAACCGGGTAGCGGATCCAGACTTTGCCGGATGCCATTTCAGGTGACGCGCACGCCACGGTTAACGGCATTGGTGACTGAGTCGGGTAACGCTCGTCACGGTAACGACGACGACGCTGGCCGCTGACGCGCAGGTGGCGCGGAGAACGGCGTGAACGGCGCGGCATACCGGCGTTATCACGGCCTTCACCGTTTTCATCCTGCTCGACGTTGTTTTCTACCACTGCAGGCAGATCAACTTTAGCCAGCTGCATGTTCGGTGCACTTTCGGTCACTTCCGCGCTGACAATTGCAGTCTCTTCCGCTGGCTGGCCACCAATACGGACTTTTTGAGCCAGCTGGCGCGGTTTACGACGCTGCATCACCTGAGTGCGCTCTTCCTGTTCCGTGTCCTGCTGTTCAACAGGTTCTTCACGGTTCAGGTTTTTAACTTCCTGCTGCGCCTGACGTTTCTCGTCGTTGCGGCGACGGTTACGTTCACGGCGAGGCTGCTGCTCGTCACGCTGTTTGCTCTTCTCAGACTCATCGCCCGCCTGCTGGCGAATTTCACGATCTTCAACATTCTGCTGTTGTTTATCGCGACGGTTACGACGGTTGTCTTCGCGTTGCTCACGGCCTTCGTTATTGTCAGAACGGTTGTCACGACGCTCATTACGGTCATTACGGTCACTGCGGTCGTTACGATCGCGGCGGTTGTTCTGGCGTTTACGACGATCCTGCTGGCGCTCAGGTTTGGCTTCTTTCGTTGCCTCTTTTGGCTGCTCCGGCTGAACTTCTTCGCCTGCAAACATCTTTTTCAGCGCACCGAAGAAGCGACTCAGCAGACCCGGTTGTTCAGGTTGTGCTTTTGCCACTTCTGCCGCTGGTTTTTGCGCCGCAGGTTTTGCTGCCAGTTTTTCCAGTGCCGCTTCAGGCGGTGCTTCCGGCATGATGAAGGTTGCTAATGCTGGCTGCTCAGGCAGTTTACGCTCGGCAGGTTCTTCATCGGATGGCAGTGCCATCTCTTCTTCATGCAGTTTCGGCAGCAGGTAGCTGAGAGTAGACGTCTCTTCACCTTTACGCACGCGCAGCACGTGATAGTGCGGGGTCTGCATCTGATCGTTTGGTACGATGATGCAGCGAACGCCGCCCTGACGTGCTTCAATGGCGCTGACCGCTGCACGTTTTTCGTTCAGCAGGTAGGAGGCAATTGGCACCGGAACAATGGCATGAACCTCTTTGGTGTTCTCTTTCAGCGCTTCTTCTTCAATCAGACGCAGAATAGACAGAGACAGAGATTCGTTGTCACGCACGGTACCCGTACCGGAACAGCGTGGGCACACGTGATGGCTGGATTCACCCAGTGATGGGCTCAGACGCTGACGGGACATCTCCAGCAGGCCAAAACGTGAAATGTGGCTGATCTGGATACGGGCTCTGTCCTGACGTACCGCTTCGCGCAGACGGTTTTCAACCGCACGCTGGTGACGAACCGGTGTCATGTCGATAAAGTCGATAACGATCAGACCACCCAGGTCGCGCAGGCGGAGCTGGCGGGCGATTTCATCAGCGGCTTCAAGGTTGGTGTTGAAGGCCGTCTCTTCGATATCACCACCGCGCGTTGCACGTGCGGAGTTGATGTCGATCGCGGTCAGCGCTTCAGTAGTATCGATAACGATAGAACCGCCAGACGGCAGACGCACTTCACGCTGGAAGGCGGACTCAATCTGGGATTCGATCTGATAGTGGCTGAACAGCGGGATTTCACCGGTGTACAGTTTGATTTTGCTGGTGAAATCCGGACGACCCAGCGCGGCGATGTGCTGGCGGGCCAGCTCAAGCACTTTCGGGTTATCAATCAGAATTTCGCCGATGTCCTGACGCAGGTAGTCACGGAAGGCACGTACGATAACGTTACTTTCCTGGTGGATCAGGAACGGTGCAGGGCGGTTTTCTGCAGCTTTCTGGATAGCTTCCCAGTGCTTCAGACGGAAGCTTAAGTCCCACTGCAGCGCTTCGGCAGATTTGCCTACACCTGCGGTGCGAACGATAAGCCCCATGCCATCCGGCAGTTCAAGACTTGCCAGCGCTTCTTTCAGTTCGGTACGGTCATCACCTTCGATACGGCGAGAGATACCACCCGCACGCGGGTTGTTTGGCATCAGAACCAGATAACTTCCCGCCAGGCTGATAAAGGTGGTTAGTGCGGCCCCTTTGTTGCCACGCTCTTCTTTATCAATCTGAACGATAACTTCCTGACCTTCACGCAGAACATCTTTAATGTTCGGACGGCCATGAGAGTTGTAGTTTGCAGGGAAATATTCGCGGGCGATTTCTTTCAGAGGGAGGAAACCATGACGCTCAGCACCGTAGTCGACAAATGCAGCTTCAAGGCTTGGTTCAATGCGGGTGATTTTGCCTTTGTAAATGTTCGCTTTTTTCTGTTCGTGTCCAGGACTTTCGATATCCAGATCGTACAGGCGCTGCCCATCCACAAGGGCGACACGCAACTCTTCTTGCTGAGTTGCGTTGATTAACATTCTTTTCATCGTAACTTACTCATTATTCTTACATTGACGACAAAGCTGCGGGCAAGGTGACGCTTTCCGGGGTATGAACCGATGGCCTCGTGTCTATTCACGTCGCCAACCTCACGGTTGTCGCCCGCTTAAGAGGCGCAGAGTGTCGGTTGCCTGTATTTCATACGGAAATACAGCGCAATTATCAGGGGAATTGCCTGGGAAAACTCTCCAGAAAACAATCCTTATACCGGGAAGTACTGCAACCCGCAGCCCGCTAACTGCCTGAAAGATCAATACGTCTTACGCCATTGCTGCGTGGATGATCGGTCAGACAAAATTGGTCATTCCGTCAGTATCCTTACTTAACCAGGATTTAACACGGAAAACGGCATCATTATTCCACTGCTCGCCGGGTTATAGCAAGATGACTTTTACCAATTATCACCCGGTTACTCACAGTTTCTTCACTTCAACGCGGTGATTGGTTTAATAACCACCAAATCGATTGCGCGAAACGGAGGGCAGGCCGGATAAAAGTAAATATAAGCATAGAAAAATGAGTGGCGCTAATGCCTGACGATATTTAGAATCGCCAACCATGAAAACAGAGACTCCAGCCGTAAAAATGGTTGCTATCGCGGATGACTACGCGGGGCAACGTATCGATAACTTTTTGCGCACCCAACTGAAAGGGGTGCCAAAGAGCATGATTTATCGCATCTTGCGTAAGGGTGAGGTGCGGGTTAACAAAAAACGCGTGAAGCCTGAGTATAAACTCGAAGCCGGTGATGAAGTGCGTATCCCGCCGGTACGTGTTGCCGAGCGCGAAGAAGAAGCGGTTTCACCGAAGCTACAGAAAGTGGCGGCCCTGAGTGATGTTATCCTCTATGAAGATGACTATATCCTGGTGCTGAACAAGCCGTCAGGCACGGCTGTGCATGGCGGTAGCGGTCTGAGCTTCGGTGTGATTGAAGGGCTGCGCGCACTGCGCCCGGAAGCACGTTTCCTCGAACTGGTTCACCGCCTTGATCGTGACACCTCCGGCGTGCTGTTGGTGGCGAAAAAGCGTTCTGCACTGCGTTCTCTTCATGAACAACTGCGCGAAAAAGGGATGCAGAAGGATTATCTGGCGCTGGTTCGCGGCCAGTGGCAGTCCCACGTTAAGGTAGTGCAGGCACCGTTGCTGAAAAATATTCTGCAAAGCGGCGAGCGTATTGTCCGTGTGAGTCAGGAAGGCAAGCCTTCTGAAACGCGATTCAAAGTTGAAGAACGCTATGAATTTGCCACGCTGATGCGTTGTAGTCCGGTGACCGGTCGTACTCACCAGATCCGTGTGCATACCCAGTATGCCGGGCATCCGATTGCGTTTGACGATCGTTATGGCGATCGTGAATTTGATAAGCAGTTAGCGGGCACGGGGTTGTCTCGTCTTTTCCTGCACGCGGCAGCGCTGAAGTTTACCCACCCGAATACGGGCGAAGTTATCCGTATTGAAGCGCCGCTGGATGAGCAGTTGAAGCGCTGTCTTAAAATTCTGCGCGGTTAAGGTAAAGGTAAAACGGCAACGAATGTTGCCGTTTTTAATGTTTGCTCCCTCGTCCTGTGGGAGAGTGCCGGGGCGAGGGCATCAGGCCGCAGCGATCCAATCACATCGTCAGCGGATTATACTCTTCTCGCCTTAACATCTGACACAGCGCAATCAGCGGTAACCCAATCAGCGTATTCGGATCGCGTCCCTCCAGCTTTTCAAACAGCGCAATCCCTAACCCTTCGCTTTTAAAACTGCCCGCACAGTTGAGTGGCCGTTCCCGGCGCACGTAGTCGATAATCTCTTGTTCGCTGAGATGGCGGAAGTGTACGTCAAAAGGCTCGCACTCGGTCTGCAGGTGACCGGAGGCAGAGTTATAGAGCGCGAGGCCAGTATAGAAGGTGACAATGTTACCGCGCGCTCGCATGAGCTGTTGGCGGGCGTTTTCTTCAGTATGGGGTTTGCCGGTGATTTCTCCGTCCAGCACACAAACCTGATCGGAGCCTATAATCAGATGTGCAGGGTAACGTACGGCAAGCGATTGTGCTTTTTCCTGGGCCAGACGGGTCACCAGATGGCGTGGAGATTCGCCAGGTTGTGGCGTCTCGTCAACGTCGGGTGCAGCACATTCAAACGGGATCCCGAGCTTTTCAAGCAACATTCGGCGGTAGGGTGAAGTGGAGGCGAGAACCAGATTTGGCATATTTTTATCACCAGGATATAGCGTATCGATGCCAGCCATTTTAAACTACAGGCCGCAATGTGTGCGAATAATTGGCAAAAGGCAGCCCTGGTTGCCTTTTTCTTTGACTATATGACGTTACAAAGTTAATATGCGCGCCCTATGCAAAAGGTAAAATTACCCCTGACTCTTGATCCGGTTCGTACGGCTCAAAAACGCCTCGATTATGAAGGGATCTATTCTTCCGATCAGGCTGAGCGTATCGCCGAATCCGTAGTCAGTGTGGACAGTGATGTGGAATGCTCCATGTCGTTCGCTATCGATAACCAGCGCCTTGCCGTATTAACCGGTGATGCAAAGGTGACGGTAACGCTCGAATGTCAGCGTTGCGGGAAACCGTTCGTACAACATGTTCACACAACGTATTGTTTCAGTCCGGTTCGCTCTGTCGAACAGGCTGAGGCACTCCCGGAAGCGTATGAGCCGATTGAGGTTAACGAATTCGGTGAAATCGATCTGCTGGCTCTGGTAGAAGATGAAATTATCCTCTCCTTGCCTGTAGTTCCGGTGCATGATTCTGAACACTGTGAAGTGTCCGAGGCGGACATGGTCTTTGGGGAACTGCCTGATGAAGCGCAAAAACCAAACCCATTTGCCGTATTAGCCAGCTTAAAGCGTAAGTAATTGAGGAGTAAGGTCCATGGCCGTACAACAGAATAAACCAACCCGTTCCAAACGTGGCATGCGTCGTTCCCATGACGCGCTGACTGCAGTTACCAGCCTGTCTGTAGACAAGACTTCTGGTGAAAAACACCTGCGTCACCACATCACTGCTGACGGTTTCTACCGCGGCCGCAAGGTTATCACTAAGTAATCACGCGCAAGCGTGATGAAGCTTAGTGAGGATTTCCCCAGGTCACTGGGGAAACACCAAACCAGGCAGTGACGATACCTTGACACGTCTAACCCTGGCGTTAGATGTCATGGGGGGAGATTTTGGCCCTTCTGTGACAGTGCCTGCAGCATTGCAGGCACTGAATTCTAATTCGCAACTCACACTTCTTTTAGTCGGTAACCCCGACACAATCACGCCATTACTTGCAAAAGCTGACTTCGAACAACGTTCGCGTCTGCAGATTATTCCTGCGCAGTCAGTTATTGCCAGTGATGCCCGGCCATCGCAAGCGATTCGCAATAGCCGTGGCAGCTCCATGCGAATAGCACTGGAGCTGGTGAAAGAAGGGCGAGCGCAGGCTTGCGTCAGTGCGGGAAATACCGGCGCGCTGATGGGGCTGTCGAAATTATTGCTCAAGCCTATTGAGGGCATTGAGCGCCCGGCGCTGGTGACGGTGTTACCGCACCAGCAAAAGGGCAAAACGGTGGTGCTCGATCTGGGTGCTAACGTCGATTGTGATAGTACAATGCTGGTTCAGTTCGCCGTGATGGGGTCGGTGCTGGCAGAAGATGTGGTCGGGATTAAAAACCCCCGCGTTGCGTTGCTGAATATTGGTGAAGAAGAGACCAAAGGCCTGGATAGTATTCGTGATGCTGCCGAATTACTTAAACAGGTTCCTTCCATCAACTATATTGGTTATCTCGAAGCCAATGAGTTGCTGACGGGTAAAACGGATGTATTAGTGTGTGATGGCTTCACCGGAAACGTAACGCTGAAGACCATGGAAGGGGTCGTTCGGATGTTTCTTTCTCTGCTGAAAACCCAGGGAGAAGGTAAAAAAAGGTCCTGGTGGCTGATTTTATTAAAGCGTTGGTTACAAAAAAGCCTGACGCGGCGATTCAGTCACCTCAACCCCGACCAGTATAATGGCGCCTGTCTGTTAGGATTGCGCGGCATCGTGATTAAGAGTCATGGAGCCGCCAATCAGCGAGCATTTTCCGTCGCGATTGAACAGGCAGTGCAGGCGGTGCAGCGACAAGTCCCTCAGCGGATTGCCGCTCGCCTGGGATCTGTATTAGCTAAAAGTGACTGAGCGTACATGTATACGAAGATTATTGGTACCGGCAGCTATCTGCCAAAACAAGTGCGAACCAACGCCGATCTGGAAAAAATGGTAGATACGTCTGACGAGTGGATTGTCACGCGCACAGGTATCCGTGAGCGTCGTATCGCCGCGCCAGATGAAACCGTTGCGACTATGGGCTACGAAGCGGCACAGCGTGCGCTCGAGATGGCCGGCATCGATAAAGAACAAATTGGTTTGATCGTGGTTGCCACGACGTCCGCCACGCATGCTTTCCCAAGCGCGGCATGCCAGGTGCAGAACATGCTCGGTATTAAGGGTTGCCCGGCGTTTGATGTTGCTGCTGCATGCGCAGGTTTCACCTATGCACTGAGCGTTGCCGATCAGTATGTCAAATCTGGCGCAGTAAAGTATGCGCTGGTGATCGGTGCTGACGTGCTGGCACGTACCTGCGATCCAACCGATCGTGGTACGATCATTATTTTTGGTGATGGTGCGGGCGCAGTGTTGCTGGGCCAGTCCGAAGAGCCGGGCATCATCTCCACGCATTTGCATGCCGACGGTAGCTACGGCGAGCTGTTGACACTGCCTAACGCCGATCGCGTTAATCCGGAGAACTCAATCCACCTGACAATGGCAGGTAATGAGGTATTCAAGGTGGCGGTGACCGAGCTTGCACATATTGTCGATGAAACGCTGGAAGCGAATCACCTTGAACGCTCTGCGCTCGACTGGCTGGTACCGCATCAGGCGAACCTGCGTATCATCACTGCGACCGCTAAAAAGCTGGGCATGCCGATGGATAACGTTGTCGTGACGCTGGATCGCCACGGCAACACCTCTGCGGCGTCGGTACCGTGTGCATTTGACGAAGCGGTACGCGATGGACGAATCAAACGGGGCCAGTTGGTCTTGCTTGAAGCCTTCGGTGGTGGATTCACCTGGGGTTCCGCGCTGGTTCGTTTCTAGAATAAGGATTAAAAAATGACGCAATTTGCTTTTGTGTTCCCGGGCCAGGGCTCTCAAACCGTTGGGATGTTGTCTGAAATGGCAGCAAACTATCCGGTAATCGAAGAGACTTTCCGTGAAGCTTCCGATGCGCTGGGTTATGATCTGTGGTCGTTGACCCAGCAGGGCCCAGCCGAAGAGCTGAACAAAACCTGGCAGACTCAGCCAGCACTGCTGACCGCATCCGTTGCGCTGTGGCGTGCATGGCAGCAGCAGGGCGGTAAAACGCCAGCGCTGCTCGCGGGTCACAGCCTGGGTGAATACTCTGCGCTGGTATGTGCAGGTGTGATCGCCTTTGCTGATGCAGTACGTCTGGTCGAACTGCGTGGTAAATTCATGCAGGAAGCGGTGCCAGAAGGAACGGGTGGCATGTCTGCCATCATCGGTCTGGATGATGCCTCTATTGCGAAAGCATGTGAAGAATCAGCCGAAGGCCAGGTGGTTTCTCCGGTTAACTTCAACTCGCCGGGCCAGGTGGTTATCGCGGGCCATAAAGAAGCGGTTGAACGTGCAGGTGCCGCCTGTAAAGCTGCAGGTGCGAAGCGTGCTCTGCCGCTGCCAGTGAGCGTTCCATCTCATTGCGCGCTGATGAAACCAGCAGCCGACAAACTGGCCATTGAGCTGGAAAAAATTGTCTTTAACGCACCGACGATTTCCGTTGTGAACAACGTCGATGTGAAATGCGAAACCGCGCCGGAAGCTATCCGTAACGCGCTGGTTCGCCAGCTTTATAGCCCGGTACAGTGGACCAAAACCGTTGAGTTTATGGCGTCACAGGGCGTTGAGCATCTGTATGAAGTTGGCCCAGGTAAAGTCCTCACCGGTCTGACAAAACGTATTGTTGACACCCTGACTGCCTCGGCGATTAACGAGCCGGAAGCGATGTCAGCGGCACTCTCGCAATAAAAGAGGAATACCATGAGTTTTGAAGGAAAAATCGCACTGGTCACCGGCGCAAGCCGTGGTATCGGGCGTGCAATTGCTGAAACACTGGTTGCGCGCGGCGCGAAAGTGATTGGTACAGCGACCAGCGAGAATGGCGCTAAAGCCATCAGCGAATATCTGGGTGCGAACGGTAAAGGTCTGGTACTGAATGTGACTGAACCTGCATCTATCGAATCTGTTCTGGAAAATATTCGCGCAGAGTTTGGCGAAGTGGACATTCTGGTAAATAATGCCGGGATCACGCGCGACAACCTGTTGATGCGAATGAAAGACGACGAGTGGAACGATATTATCGAAACCAATCTGTCATCTGTATTCCGTCTGTCAAAAGCGGTAATGCGCGCTATGATGAAAAAGCGTCATGGTCGTATTATCACTGTTGGTTCTGTGGTTGGTACCATGGGAAATGCTGGTCAGGCTAACTACGCTGCGGCGAAAGCGGGTCTGATCGGTTTCAGTAAGTCGCTGGCGCGTGAAGTCGCGTCACGCGGTATTACTGTAAACGTTGTTGCTCCGGGCTTTATTGAAACGGACATGACGCGTGCGCTGACCGATGATCAGCGTGCGGGTACGTTGGCGGCAGTTCCGGCGGGTCGTCTTGGCGACCCTAAAGAAATCGCCAGCGCGGTTGCATTTTTAGCCTCTGACGAAGCGGGTTACATCACTGGTGAAACCCTCCACGTCAACGGCGGAATGTACATGGTTTAATCACGATCGAAAATATTTGCGTTATTAGGGCGAATGGCCTCAAAATAACGTAAAATCGTGGTAAGACCTGCCGGGATTTAGTTGCAAATTTTTCAACATTTTATACACTACGAAAACCATCGCGAAAGCGAGTTTTGATAGGAAATTTAAGAGTATGAGCACTATCGAAGAACGCGTTAAGAAAATTATTGGCGAACAGCTGGGCGTTAAGCAGGAAGAAGTTGTGAACTCCGCTTCCTTCGTTGAAGACCTGGGCGCAGATTCTCTTGACACCGTTGAGCTGGTAATGGCTCTGGAAGAAGAGTTTGATACTGAGATTCCGGACGAAGAAGCTGAGAAAATCACCACCGTTCAGGCTGCCATTGATTACATCAACGGTCACCAGGCGTAAGTGAACATCTCCAGGCGGTCATTCGACCGCCTGAGTTTTATCTTTTTTAGTCCCACGAATCTCTTTTTTTTATCCCTCCCTGGAGGACAAACGTGTCTAAGCGTCGTGTAGTTGTGACCGGACTTGGCATGTTGTCTCCTGTCGGCAATACCGTAGAGTCCACCTGGAAAGCTCTCCTTGCCGGTCAGAGCGGCATCAGCCTAATCGACCATTTCGATACTAGCGCCTATGCAACGAAATTTGCTGGCTTAGTAAAGGATTTTAACTGTGAAGAGATAATCTCGCGCAAAGAACAGCGCAAGATGGATGCCTTCATTCAATATGGAATTGTCGCTGGCGTTCAGGCCATGCAGGATTCTGGTCTTGAAATTACGGAAGAGAACGCAACCCGTATCGGTGCCGCTATCGGCTCCGGGATTGGCGGTCTTGGCCTGATCGAGGAAAACCATACATCTCTGATGAATGGTGGCCCGCGTAAGATCAGCCCGTTCTTCGTTCCGTCCACGATTGTTAACATGGTGGCAGGTCACCTGACTATCATGTTCGGCCTGCGTGGGCCAAGCATTTCTATCGCTACCGCATGTACGTCTGGCGTACATAACATCGGCCAGGCCGCGCGTATCATTGCGTACGGCGATGCAGATGCTATGGTTGCAGGCGGTGCGGAAAAAGCCAGTACCCCGCTGGGTGTAGGTGGCTTTGGTGCGGCGCGTGCGCTGTCTACCCGTAACGATAACCCTCAGGCGGCGAGCCGTCCGTGGGATAAAGACCGTGATGGTTTCGTGTTGGGTGACGGTGCGGGCATGATCGTGCTGGAAGAGTACGAGCACGCGAAAAAACGCGGTGCGAAAATTTATGCTGAAATCGTTGGCTTTGGTATGAGCAGTGATGCCTACCACATGACGTCACCACCAGAAAATGGTGCCGGTGCCGCGCTGGCAATGGCAAATGCGATTCGCGATGCGGGTATTACCCCTGCGCAGATCGGCTACGTTAACGCGCACGGTACGTCTACTCCTGCGGGCGATAAAGCAGAAACTCAGGCCGTTAAGTCTATCTTCGGCGAATCTGCCCGCCGCGTACTGGTGAGCTCGACGAAATCCATGACCGGTCACCTGTTGGGTGCGGCGGGTGCAGTAGAGTCTATCTACTCTATCCTGGCGCTGCGCGATCAGGCTGTACCGCCAACCATCAACCTGGATAACCCGGATGAAGGTTGTGACCTGGATTTCGTACCGCACGAAGCGCGTCAGGTTAGTGGCATGGAGTACACGCTGTGTAACTCCTTCGGCTTTGGTGGCACCAACGGCTCTCTGATCTTCAAAAAGATTTGAGTCTGGCTGCCCGATGGCTATCAAAAAAGGTCCGCTTGTCGGACCTTTTTTATTAGGTCTTTTCTTCTTGTCGGGTGTACGACATCCTGCCAGACTGAACCCCCACGCATAAGGAGCCACCATGTTTTTAATCAATGGCCTTGAGCTAGATTCTCTGCCTGCCAGCGACAGAGCAACTCAGTTTGGTGATGGCTGCTTTACGACGGCGCGCATTCTTGACGGGGATGTATGCCTGCTTGATGCGCATATCCGCCGCCTGCAAAATGCCTGTGAAACCTTGCTGATCCCATTTACACAGTGGGATACGCTGCGGCACGAAATGTGCCAGCTGGCGTCAGGGAAGAGCAGCGGGGTACTCAAAGTGCTTATCAGTCGCGGCAGCGGGGGGCGGGGCTACAGTGGAGCCCGTTGCGAACATCCGACACGGATCCTGTCGGTTTCCGCGTACCCTGCCCATTACGAACGCTGGCGTAAAGAGGGCGTTACCCTGACGCTTAGCCCGGTACGTCTGGGGCGAAACCCAATGCTTGCCGGTATTAAACACCTCAACCGCCTGGAACAGGTGCTTATCCGTACTCATCTTGAGCAGACGGACGCTGATGAGGCGCTGGTTCTTGACAGCGAAGGGTTCATTACGGAATGCTGTGCGGCTAATTTACTCTGGCGGCAGGGTCGTGATGTTTTCACGCCTTCACTGGAGCAGGCCGGTGTGAACGGCATCATGCGTCAGTTTTGCTTACAGCACCTGGCACACTCGGGCTTTCGTGTTGTCGAAGTGAGTGCGAGGGAAGAGGCGCTGCAGAAAGCTGATGAAATGATTATCTGCAATGCGCTGATGCCTGTTGTGCCCGTACGCGCTTATGGCCAACTCCACCTGCCATCGCGCGAGCTGTTTCAGTTTTTAGCCCCGATATGTGAGCAAACCAGATAGTCATGAAGAAAATGTTGCGCTTTGTTCTCCTCCTTGTCGTTACGCTGGGTATTGCTGGCGGAGCAGGAGTGTGGAAGGTTCGCCAACTGGCGGACAGTAAAATCCTGATTAAAGACGAGATGATTTTTACCCTTAAAGCGGGTACCGGGCGGCAGGCGCTGGGTGAGCAGCTTTATGGCGATAAGATCATTAACCGCCCGCGCGTATTCCAGTGGTTACTGCGTGTTGAACCTGCGCTGTCCCACTTCAAAGCCGGGACTTATCGCTTCACCCCGGGAATGACCGTCAGGGAGATGCTGCTGTTGCTGGAAAGTGGCAAAGAGGCACAGTTCCCGCTGCGTTTTGTTGAAGGTATGCGCCTGAGCGATTACCTCAAACAACTGCGCGATGCTCCGTATATTAAGCATACCCTGAAAGATGACCGCTACCAGACGGTGGCTGAGGTACTGAAATTCGAACATCCTGAGTGGGTAGAAGGCTGGTTCTGGCCAGATACCTGGATGTATACGGCAGGTACCACTGATGTTGCCATTCTGAAGCGGGCGCACAAAAAAATGGTCGCGGCGGTCGGGGCGGCCTGGGAAGGGCGCATCGATGGGTTGCCGTATAAAGATCAAAATCAGTTTGTTACGATGTCCTCGATCATCGAGAAAGAGACGGCCGTTGCCGCAGAGCGCGACCAGGTGGCGTCGGTCTTTATCAACCGTTTGCGCATCGGCATGCGCCTGCAAACCGACCCTACCGTGATTTACGGCATGGGAGAGGGTTATAACGGTAAGATATCCAGAAAAGATCTGGAGACACCAACGGCGTATAATACTTACGTGATTAGTGGTTTACCGCCGGGCCCGATTGCGACCCCGAGCGAAGCATCGCTTCAGGCTGCCGCGCACCCGGCAAAAACACCGTATCTCTATTTTGTGGCTGATGGAAAAGGTGGTCATACCTTTAACACCAACCTTGCCAGCCATAATCGCTCTGTTCAGGACTATCTGAAGGCACTTAAGGAAAAAAATGCGCAGTAAATACATTGTCATTGAGGGACTCGAAGGGGCAGGTAAAACCACCGCCCGCAACGTGGTCGTTGAGACGCTGAAATCGCATGGTATTGCGGATATGGTGTTCACCCGTGAGCCGGGCGGCACGCAGCTGGCTGAAAAACTGCGTAGTCTGGTGCTGGATATCAAATCCGTAGGCGACGAAGTTATCACCGACAAAGCCGAAGTGCTGATGTTCTATGCTGCGCGTGTGCAGCTGGTGGAGACAGTGATCAAACCCGCGCTGACCGAAGGTAAGTGGGTCATTGGCGATCGCCACGATCTGTCTACCCAGGCTTATCAGGGTGGTGGTCGCGGTATTGACCAGACGATGCTCGCAACGCTGCGTGATGTGGTGCTCGGTGATTTCCGCCCCGATCTGACGCTCTATCTGGACGTAACGCCGGAAGTGGGGCTGAAGCGCGCACGTGCGCGTGGTGAACTGGATCGCATTGAGCAAGAGTCATTCGATTTCTTTAACCGTACTCGTGCGCGTTATCTTGAACTGGCCGGACAGGACAGCACAATTCGTACCATTGATGCAACGCAATCCCTTGAGGTTGTCACTCGTTCCATTCAGGAAACCGTCGCGCAATGGCTACAGGAACAACAGGCATGAAATGGTATCCGTGGTTGCGCCCGCACTTTGAACAGCTGGTCAACAGCTATCAGGGCGGTCGGGGGCATCATGCGTTACTGATTCAGGCATTGCCGGGTATGGGCGATGATGCGTTGATTTACGCCATCACCCGTTTTCTGATGTGCCAACAGCCGGAAGGACACAAAAGCTGTGGCAAATGCCGTGGCTGCCAGCTGATGCAGGCCGGTACACATCCTGACTATTACACACTTGAACCTGAGAAAGGTAAAAGTACGCTCGGTATTGACGCTGTGCGTGAAGTTAGCGAAAAATTGTACGAACACGCGCGACTCAACGGGGCAAAAGTCATCTGGCTGAAAGATGCGGCACTGCTTACCGAAGCAGCCGCTAACGCACTGTTGAAAACGCTGGAAGAACCGCCGGAAAAAACCTGGTTCTTCCTGTCATGCCGTGAGCCGGGCAGATTGCTGGCCACGCTACGCAGCCGCTGTCGCCTTCATCACCTCGCAGTGCCTCAGGAATCGTGGGCGCTTAGCTGGCTGGAACGGGAAGTGACAACGTCACAAGACGTGGCGCTCTCTGCACTACGCCTGTGCGGTGGCGCACCGGCTGCAGCTCTGGCGATGCTGCAACCGGATGTCTGGTCACAGCGTGAGGCGCTCTGCCAGGCTGTCGAATCTTCACTGAATAGCCGCGACTGGTTGAGCCTGCTGCCTGTACTCAATAGCGATCAGGTTACCGAGCGTCTGCACTGGCTGGCCTCCTTACTCCTTGATGCGTTCAAGATCCAGCAAGGGGCGACGTTGTTGACTAACCCTGATGCCTGGCCGCTGGTGAACACCCTGGCGAACGCTCTGTCAGGCACGTCCCTGCGCGCTATCCTCCATGACGTTTGTCAGAGCCGCGAACAACTTTTGGCCGTCACGGGTCTCAATCGAGAGCTTTTACTGACCGACCAGTTACTGCGTATTGAACATTACCTGCAACCGGGCGTGATACCGCCCGTTTCCCATCTCTGAGAGAGACATTATGTTTTTAGTCGACTCACACTGCCATCTCGATGGCCTGGATTATCAATCCCTGCATAAAAACGTGGACGATGTACTGGCAAAAGCCGCTGCCCGTGATGTGAAATTTTGCCTGGCTGTAGCAACGACGCTACCGGGTTACCGCACCATGCGTGAGCTGGTGGGCGTTCGCGATAACGTCGTGTTCTCCTGCGGTGTGCATCCGCTGAATCAGGATGAAGAGTACGACGTTGAAGAGTTACGTCGTCTGGCTGCGGAAGAGGGCGTGGTGGCGCTGGGGGAGACCGGGCTGGATTATTATTACACGCCGGAAACAAAACCACGCCAGCAGGAATCGTTCCGTCACCACATTCGCATTGGTCGCGAGCTGAACAAGCCAGTTATTGTCCATACCCGTGATGCGCGTGCGGATACGCTGGCGATCCTCAGGGAAGAAAAAGTGACGGATTGCGGTGGCGTACTACACTGTTTCACAGAGGACAGAGAAACGGCGGGTAAGCTGCTTGATTTGGGGTTTTATATCTCGTTTTCGGGGATCGTTACGTTCCGCAACGCAGAACAACTGCGTGATGCCGCGCGTTATGTTCCTCTCGATCGTATTCTGGTGGAGACAGACTCTCCTTACCTGGCACCGGTACCGCACCGCGGTAAAGAAAACCAGCCAGCCATGACGAGAGATGTGGCTGAGTATATGGCCGTTCTGAAGGGGGTTAGCATCGATGAGCTGGCTCGCACCACAACGGAAAACTTCGCAATGCTGTTCCACATTGATCCCGCCCGCCTGCAATCTGTTTGATACACCTGTTTTTTTTAGGCTCGTAATTAATAAACAAAGCGAGTAAAGTTCACCGCCTCATTTGGGGCGGTGATGGTGTTTTTAGACACATCCAGAAATGCTTTTTGTAAATGTCTGAAAGTTTTTTGGCCGCCTTAAGCTGAAACGTGATAGCCGTCAAACAAACTCAGAGGGATTTATTTTACTCTGTGTAATAAATAAAGGGCGCTTAGATGTCCCGTCCACGGCACGGTACTCCCCCCGGGCCAATGCGTGAAAGCGTAAAAAAAAGCACAAATACTCAGGAGCACTCTCAATTATGTTTAAGAATGCATTTGCTAACCTGCAAAAGGTCGGTAAATCGCTGATGCTACCAGTATCCGTACTGCCTATCGCAGGTATTCTGCTGGGTGTCGGTTCTGCTAACTTCAGCTGGCTGCCAGCCGTAGTTTCTCATGTGATGGCCGAAGCAGGCGGCTCAGTTTTTGCTAACATGCCGCTGATCTTCGCTATCGGTGTTGCTCTGGGCTTCACCAATAACGACGGTGTATCTGCTCTGGCTTCAGTGGTTGCCTACGGCATCATGGTGAAAACTATGGCTGTGGTTGCGCCGCTGGTTCTGCATTTACCTGCTGAAGAGATCGCAGCGAAACACCTGGCAGACACCGGTGTTCTGGGCGGTATCATCTCCGGTGCGATTGCAGCGTATATGTTCAACCGCTTCTATCGCATCAAGCTGCCTGAGTATCTGGGCTTCTTCGCGGGCAAGCGTTTTGTTCCGATCATTTCTGGTCTGGCCGCGATTATTCTGGGCGTGCTCTTGTCCTTCATCTGGCCTCCAATTGGTTCTGCGATCCAGGCATTCTCCCAGTGGGCTGCTTACCAGAACCCGGTTGTGGCGTTCGGTATCTACGGCTTCGTTGAACGCTGCCTGGTACCATTCGGTCTGCACCACATCTGGAACGTTCCATTCCAGATGCAGATTGGTGAATTCACCAACGCCGCAGGTCAGGTGTTCCACGGTGATATCCCACGTTATATGGCAGGTGACCCAACTGCAGGCAAACTGTCTGGTGGTTTCCTGTTCAAAATGTACGGTCTGCCAGCCGCTGCAATTGCAATCTGGCACTCTGCTAAACCAGAGAACCGTGCAAAAGTGGGCGGTATCATGATCTCCGCAGCGTTGACCTCGTTCCTGACCGGTATCACCGAGCCGATCGAGTTCTCCTTCATGTTCGTTGCGCCGATCCTGTACGTTATCCACGCAGTTCTGGCAGGTCTGGCATTCCCAATCTGTATTCTGCTGGGTATGCGTGACGGTACGTCCTTCTCTCACGGCCTGATCGACTTCATCGTTCTGTCCGGTAACAGCAGCAAACTGTGGCTGTTCCCAGTGGTTGGTGCGTGCTACGCCGTTCTGTACTACACCATCTTCCGTGTGCTGATCAAAGCACTGGACCTGAAAACACCAGGTCGTGAAGATGCGTCAGAAGACAGCAAAGCTGGCGTGACCAGCGAAATGGCTCCGGCTCTGGTTGCCGCGTTCGGTGGTAAAGAAAACATCACTAACCTGGACGCGTGTATCACTCGTCTGCGTGTGAGTGTTGCCGACGTTGCGAAAGTAGACCAGCCTGGTCTGAAAAAACTGGGCGCAGCGGGCGTCGTAGTGGCTGGTTCTGGTGTTCAGGCAATCTTCGGTACGAAATCCGATAACCTGAAAACCGAAATGGATGAATACATCCGCAGCAACTAAGTTGTGATCTGGGGAGACTAAGGCAGCCGAATGGCTGCCTTTTTTATATGTGGAGCGGATGAAACGCCACCGTAAAAAATGAAACAGGTGTCTGAGTGGTTACTCTCCAGCCAGCTGGTCAGCAATAAGGAAAGAAATCGAGGGAGAAGGTTGAAAGGGCAGGAGAAATTCGCTCATACTCTTGAGTTATGTCACACAGTAATACAGACATTGTGTGTTAACAGCGGACGCACCACGCCAGATTAAACAAAAAAGGAACAGGTCATGGCTGAAGAAACTATTTTCAGTAAAATTATCCGCCGCGAAATCCCGTCGGATATCGTCTATCAGGACGAGCTGGTGACGGCTTTCCGGGACATTTCACCTCAGGCACCGACACATATCCTTATTATTCCAAATATTCTGATTCCGACCATGAATGACGTAAAAACCGAGCATGAAGTGGCATTAGGCCGTATGCTGACGGTGGCCGCGAAAATTGCTGAGCAGGAAGGGATTGCGGAAGACGGTTACCGTCTGATCATGAACTGTAATCGCCACGGTGGTCAGGAAGTTTATCATATTCATATGCATCTGCTGGGTGGTCGTCCCCTGGGGCCGATGCTGGCACACAAAGGTCTTTGACATGTTAAGAGGGCGTATTGTGGCGCTGGTAATGACAATGGTGATGGTCGGGTGCAGCGCGCGTCCGGCGATCCCGGTCAGTGATGAACAGACGCTGGTGATGGAATCTTCCGTGCTTGCTGCGGGTATCACGGCAGAGCAACCCGCGTTGACCATCAGTGAAATTCAGTCTTCTGCTTCCTCTACGCTCTTCAACGAAAGACATGAGCCGGTAACGGTGCACTACCGTTTTTACTGGTATGACGTAAGAGGCCTTGAAATGCACCCGCTTGAGGCGACGCGCAGCGTCACCATTCCGGCAAGGTCGTCAGTCACGCTTTATGGCAGCGCCAACTCTCTGGGTGCGCATAAGGTGCGGCTTTATCTTTATTTGTAAGGGGTGAACCTTGATTAAAAATATGAGCCGTTATGCGCTCGTGACCGCTTTTGCACTCTTCCTTGCAGGGTGTGTGACGCGAACGGAACAACCTGCTCCTGTGGAAGAGGCCAAACCAGGCACAGAGCAGCCGACACAACCAACGGAGCCGCAGCCAACCGTGCCGTCTGTACCGAGCATTCCGGCACAGCCAGGCCCGATTGAACATCAGGATCAAACGTCCCAGCCTGCACCACGCGTGCGTCACTATGACTGGAACGGCGCGATGCAGCCGATGGTAGGCAAAATGCTGCAGGCGCAAGGCGTCACGCCGGGAAGCGTACTGCTGGTGGACAGCGTGAATAACCGTACTAACGGTTCCCTGAACGCGGGTGAAGCGACGGAAACGCTGCGCAATGCCCTGGCAAATAACGGTAAATTTACGCTGGTCTCCGCGCAACAGCTGGCAGTTGCCAAACAGCAACTGGGCCTGTCTCCACAGGATAGCCTCGGTTCGCGTAGCAAGGCGATTGGTATCGCCCGTAACGTTGGCGCTCAGTATGTGCTCTACTCAAACGCCTCCGGTAACGTGAATACGCCAGCGCTGCAGATGCAGCTGATGCTGGTTCAGACAGGCGAAATTATCTGGTCAGGTAAAGGTGCCGTTACGCAACAATAACTGCACGCGTGAAGATGTTCTGACGCGTTATTTCCCTCAGTATCGCCTTATCGCGCCGCAGGCCCATTCTGGGCTTGGCGGCGCGAGTTGCATTATTGAGCAAGACTCTCATCGGCTGGTTTTGCGCCAGCATCATGATGCTTCCGCTCCTGCCTCCCACTTTCGTCGACAGTATCGCGCGTTGAGGCGTCTTCCGGTGGATCTCGTGCCGCAGCCGTGTTTTTTTATGCAGGGCTGGATGGCCGTGGAATATCTTGCGGGAGAGATCAAAAGCGAGCTGCCGGATCCCCCCACGCTTGCGGCTATGTTGTATCATCTGCACAGCCAGCCGCGTCTGGGGTGGCGAGTTACGCTGGCACCACTGCTTGAACAATACTGGCAGCAGGCTTTACCCGGCAGACGAACGCCTTTCTGGCTGGCTGAGCTTAAACGGCTGCGTAAAGCGGGAGAGCCACAGCCGCTACGGTTGGTACCATTGCATATGGATGTCCACGCCGGGAATATCGTTCATACGTCAGCAGGGACCAGGCTTATCGACTGGGAATATGCCGGAGACGGGGATGTGGCACTGGAGCTGGCAGCAGTGTGGGCGGAAGAGGATACCGCGCGACAAACGCTCATCAGCGACTATGCCCGGATTGCCCACCTGGATGCCACAATTCTGGCTCATCAGGTCAGGCGCTGGCGGCCGTGGGTATTGATGCTGATGGCAGGCTGGTTCGAAGTCCGCCTGCGGCAGTCCGGTGACAAACAATTTATTACGCTGGCAGATGACGTCTGGCGTCAGTTACAAACTAAAGGATAAGAGAGGTTCGTGTGGGTCCAGTCATGTTGGATGTAGAAGGGTTTGAGCTGGATGCGGAGGAGCGTGAAATTCTGGCGCACCCGCTGGTTGGTGGTCTGATTCTGTTTACCCGCAACTATCACGATCCGGAGCAGCTGCGTGAACTGGTCCGGCAAATCCGCGCAGCATCCCATCATCGTCTGGTGGTCGCTGTAGACCAGGAAGGCGGGCGCGTACAACGTTTCCGCGAAGGCTTTACCCGCCTGCCAGCGGCACAATCATTTGCGGCACTGTTGGGTACGGAAGAGGGCGGCAAACTGGCACAGGATGCGGGCTGGTTGATGGCCAGTGAGATGATTGCGATGGATATCGACATCAGCTTTGCACCGGTGCTGGACGTAGGGCATATCAGTGCTGCCATTGGTGAACGTTCGTATCATGAGGATCCGCGTATTGCACTGGCGATGGCTACCCGTTTTATTGATGGTATGCACGATGCGGGAATGAAAACCACCGGGAAGCACTTCCCTGGCCACGGCGCAGTGACTGCGGATTCGCACAAAGAGACGCCACGCGATCCGCGTCCGGAGGCGGACATTCGTGCCAAAGATATGTCGGTATTCCGTTCGTTGATTACCGATAACAAACTGGATGCCATCATGCCAGCACACGTGATTTACAGTGATGTTGACCCGCGTCCGGCCAGCGGTTCTGCGCACTGGCTCAAAACCGTTCTGCGCCAGGAGCTCGGTTTCAACGGTGTGATTTTCTCCGACGATTTGTCGATGGAAGGAGCGGCGATTATGGGGAGCTATGCAGAACGCGGGCAGGCGTCGCTGGATGCGGGTTGCGATATGATCCTCGTCTGCAATAATCGTAAAGGAGCCGTCAGCGTGCTGGATAACCTGTCGCCGATCAATGCAGAGCGTGTTACACAATTGTATCATAAAGGTTCATTTAGTCGTCAGGAGCTGATGGGCTCGGCGCGCTGGAAGACGGTCAATGCCCAGCTTGAAGCACTGAATGAGCGCTGGCAGGCACATAAAGCCAGCCTTTAAACCCTCCCGGAAGGCGTAGCGTGGTGAGAGACAATGATCATCTATTTACACGGTTTTGACTCAAACAGTCCAGGTAATCATGAGAAGGTGCTGCAGCTGCAGTTTATCGATCCAGATGTACGGTTGATCAGCTACAGTACGCGCCATCCGAAGCATGATATGCAGCATTTACTCAAAGAAGTGGACAAGATGTTGCAACTCAATGTTGATGAGCGCCCGCTCATTTGTGGTGTCGGGTTGGGGGGCTACTGGGCAGAGCGGATTGGGTTCCTGTGCGACATTCGCCAGGTGGTGTTCAATCCTAACCTGTTCCCGAATGAAAACATGGAAGGCAAAATCGATCGCCCTGAAGAGTACGTCGATATTGCCACCAAGTGCGTCAGTAACTTCCGCGAGAAAAACCGCGACCGCTGTCTGGTGATCCTCTCGCGCAATGATGAGGCCCTGAGCAGCCACCGGGCTGCAGAGCTGCTGCATCATTACTATGAAATAGTCTGGGACGAGGATCAGACCCACAAGTTCAAGAATATCTCTCCGCATTTACAACGCATCAAAGCCTTTAAAACACTGGGCTGAGCACCATCATCTTACTCACCAGGCCTGGCCGTGACAGCGTGCCGGGCCTTCTTTTTTGCTAAATTTGTACAAATTTACGCCATCAAAACTTGATGCATATCAATTTTGGTATGACCAATGCGCCTGACGTGTTATTCTCAATGCACCTGAATGGTTTCAGTGCTGTAACTTGTTGTTAACTAAGAGTTATTTCAATAACTTTTAATTAACAATTGGTTAATAATTTGAGGGGGTCACGTTGACTACGCCATTGAAAAAGATAGTGATTGTAGGCGGTGGTGCTGGCGGGCTGGAGCTGGCAACACAGTTGGGCAAGAAGCTGGGTCGCGGCAAAAAAGCCAAAATTACGCTGGTGGATCGTAACCACAGTCACCTGTGGAAGCCGTTGCTGCACGAGGTGGCGACCGGTTCGCTGGATGAAGGTGTGGATGCACTGAGCTATCTGGCGCACGCACGCAATCATCATTTCCAGTTCCAGCTGGGTTCCGTGGTGGACATCAACCGTGAAAGCAAAACCATTACCCTGGCAGAGCTGCGCGACGAAAAGGGTGAGCTGCTGGTACCTGAGCGCAAACTGGCGTATGACACGCTGGTGATGGCGTTGGGCAGTACCTCTAACGACTTCAACACGCCAGGTGTGAAAGAGCACTGTATCTTCCTGGATAACCCGCACCAGGCACGCCGTTTCCATCAGGAAATGTTGAACCTGTTCCTGAAGTACACCAATAGCATGGGTGCGAATGGTAAGGTTAATATCGCCATTGTTGGCGGTGGTGCGACGGGTGTTGAGCTCTCCGCTGAACTGCACAACGCGGTGAAACAGCTGCACAGCTACGGTTATAAAGGGCTGACCAACGACGCGCTGAACGTGACGCTGGTGGAAGCCGGCGAACGTATTCTGCCTGCGCTGCCTCCACGTATCTCCGGTGCGGCGCATAGCGAACTGACCAAACTGGGCGTACGCGTACTGACCCAGACAATGGTCACCAGCGCGGATGCAGGCGGCCTGCATACCAAAGATGGCGAGTACATCAAAGCCGATCTGATGGTCTGGGCGGCGGGTATCAAAGCACCTGACTTTATGAAAGATATCGGCGGGCTGGAAACCAACCGCATTAACCAACTGGTGACAGAGCCAACGCTGCAAACCACACGTGACCCGGAAATCTATGCGATCGGTGACTGTGCGTCCTGTGCGCGTCCGGAAGGCGGGTTTGTTCCTCCGCGTGCCCAGGCAGCACACCAGATGGCAAGCCTGGTTCTGCACAACATTCTGGCACAGGCTAAAGGCAAGCCGATGAAGGCGTACACCTACAAAGATCACGGTTCACTGGTGTCGCTGTCTAACTTCTCTACCGTCGGTAGCCTGATGGGTAACCTGATGCGGGGGTCCATGATGGTGGAAGGGCGCATTGCACGCTTTGTGTATATCTCCCTGTACCGTATGCACCAGATCGCGCTGCACGGCTACTTCAAAACGGGCCTGATGATGCTGGTAGGCAGAATCAACCGCGTTATTCGTCCGCGTCTCAAGCTGCACTAATCCTCTCTTCCCTCCGGGCTTCCGGAGGGATTTTTTAGCATATCATGCTGGTAATCTCCCTCTGATCGCTTAGGAGTTCTCCGAAACGCGGTCATTCTGTCGATATCCCCACACTTTTACGCCTTTTTCCGATTGGCTAAATCTGCCGTTAATTGCAAAATTGTTACTAATAGCAACAAAGGAGGAAGTCCCGTGAATAAATCCATGTTGGCGGGTATAGGGATTGGCGTCGCTGCTGCGTTAGGTGTGGCTGCCGTTGCCAGTCTCAATGTGCTTGATCGCGGCCCGCAGTATGCTCAGGTAGTTTCCGCTACCCCGATTAAAGAAACCGTTAAAACACCTCGTCAGGAGTGTCGTAACGTTGCCGTGACTCATCGTCGTCCGGTACAGGATGAAAACCGTATCGCCGGTTCTGTGCTGGGTGCGGTAGCCGGTGGCGTGATTGGCCATCAGTTCGGTGGTGGACGTGGCAGGGATGTTGCAACCGTCGTCGGCGCACTGGGTGGCGGCTACGCCGGTAACCAGGTGCAGGGGGCAATGCAGGACAACGACACATACACCACGACTCAGCAGCGCTGTAAAACTGTCTACGACAAGTCGGAAAAAATGCTGGGCTATGACGTAACGTACAAAATTGGCGACCAGCAGGGCAAAATTCGGATGGATAAAGACCCTGGTTCCCAGATCCCCCTGGACGGAAACGGTCAGCTGGTACTGAATAACAAAGTGTAAAAAAGATGTTCTCTGAATTTAGCTCCTCAAGCGCTCAGGCTGAGGAGCTTTTTTTTTGCTCAGGCTTTGAGGAGTTCAGGCCACAGGCGCAGTGTGGTCTGGGTAATACTTTGCAGTTTTTCCAGCGTTGCGCCTTCACGGGCGCTGATCGACATGCCCTGCAAAATGCAGCTCAGAAATTGTGCCAGCGCCTGTGGATGGCAATGCGCGGGTATTTCACCGCGCTGCTGGCGCTGGGCCAGAAATGTGCTCAACGTCTCTTCCTGCATGGCATGACGCGATTTCACCGTGTTGGCTATCTCTCTGGAAGATGCCGCAAGGGTGGCGGAGGTGTTAATCATAAAACAGCCCGCAGGCGTATCTTTGCTGGTGAAGCAGGTGGCGACGGTGGTGAAATAGTCCAGTAATGCTTGCTCAACACTTTTTTCTTCACAGAAAAGCTGCGCTTCGTGTTTGGCAGCAAAACGCGAGATGTATCTGTCCAGCACTGCTCTGAACAGCCCCTCTTTATTCGTGAATTCCGCATACAGCGTTGGCGCTTTAGCTCCGGTGGCCTCCACCAGATCGGAAAGCGACGTCGCTTCATACCCATGTTGCCAGAAGAGTGTCATGGCCTTATCAAGCGCTGCATCCCTGTCGAACACTTTTGGTCGGCCACGGCTTTTCTTTGCGCAACTCGTGACATCGGTTGTCATTTGCCGTTGGTCCTCTGTTGGTTTGTTGAATAGTCATTATAAAAATAAACGTGTGCCACCACCAGTGCTGATTGCTGAAAAATAAATTAATCATATCAATATGATTAATAAGAGAATTTAAATTAATTTAACGGTCGTTATAAAAAACATATTGACGCGTGATCTGGATCACATCTATCATTTACCTATCGATCGTTAAGTAAATAACTAACGACCTTCATATTCATCTGCCTAAAGGTAACAATCATGAAAAACGTAAAAACCCTGCTCGCTGCTGCTGTCCTGAGTTCACTTTCTTTCGCAAGCTTCGCTGCTGTTGAAGTGCAATCCACCCCTGCTGATCAGCATAAAGTGGGCACCATCTCCGCAAACGCAGGTACAAACCTGAGTTCTCTGGAAGATCAGCTGGCGCAAAAAGCTGACGAAATGGGGGCAAAATCTTTCCGTATCACTTCAGTCACCGGCCCTAACACCCTGCACGGTACTGCTGTAATCTATAAATAAGCTCGACAAAACCTGCAGTTATGCCACTGCAATCAAAAACGCCCTGCATGAGCAGGGCGTTTTTCGTTGTGCGTTACATAGACTGTTGAGTGGTATCGTGATACCGCGTGACATTTGTCGGCATACCGGATCGCGCTTCCATCGCGCGTTCCATCACGATGCCATCGGTGCCGGCATTAGCCTTGAAGCTCATCATTGCCGCATTCAGGTTGATTGGCAGTGTCTGCGGATCATCACCAATATTCTTCGATAACGGCTGGTGGATTTCGACCAGGCGTATGCCGCCCGGCTCCCCGGAGACCTTAATCGGTGTATTGATAATATTCACTTTGGTGCCTGGTGCGATCACGCTGTAAAGCGTTTTGATATCGTCATCGCGCAGACGAATACAACCGGAACTGACGCGCATGCCGATGCCAAAATCAGCATTCGTTCCGTGCAGCAGATAAACACCACCGTATGCCGCGAGGCGGATTGCATGGTGTCCCATTGGGTTATCCGGGCCTGCCGGTACAACAGTTGGCAGGTCAATCCCCTGCGCTTTATAGCGGGCACGGATGTTGGCCGTTGGTGTCCAGGTCGGGTTCGCGCGTTTGTCCGACACGGTGGTGATCATCGTTGGTGTAAGGGTATCGCCGCCCAGTTGACCAATGCCGATAGGGTAGACGGTGACGACGTTTTTGCCCGGCGGATAGTAGTAAAGACGCAGCTCGGCAAGATTTATTACGATCCCCTCGCGCGGTGCATCCGGCAAAATAGTTTGTAGTGGGATGGTCAGTACGCTGCCAGCACGCGGTACGTAAGGGTCAACGCCAGGATTAGCCTGCAGCAGTGCCAGAAAGCCGACGTTATATTTTTTGGCAATCGCTTCCAGCGAACCACCATTATTTTCAACCACATGAAAGCGGTTTTCCCCCACAACCTTACTGCCAGCAGGCGGAAGCGGCCAGGTGTTTGCGCGAGCAGGAAGCACAATAGCCACCGTTGCGGCCAGCGCAAACAGGGTTATCCAGCGAGTAAAACGCGAAGAGGTCATCATTACCATAATCCATATAAATGATAAGGTTATTGTTTTATAAGGCGTTAATGATAATTATGATGAATGAGTATGTCGGGAAGATCGGGGGAAGTGCAAAGAGTTTGTAAATAGTCCCCCGGCAGCAGGTGTTACCGGGGGGATTGAGAGCCCGTTACGCGATAGCGTTTTCTTCCAGCTGGCGCATAAAATTACGCACCCAGTCCATGCGGGTTTTACGCTCCGCCAGCGCCTGAACAAAGCGGAGGCGCGTTGGGCCATCAAGACGGAAGTGCTGCGGCTGTTTTTGCAGCAAACCAATCAGCCACATCGGGTCGACATGGTTTTTCTCGGCGAACTCAATAATGCCGCCTTTTTCATTGCTTTCGAACTTGCGAATGCCCAGTTTTTGCGCCTGTTGCCGCAGCCGCGCAATATCCAGCAGAGTTCTCGCGGCATCTGGCAGAAGCCCAAAACGGTCGATCAACTCGACCTTAATTTCTTCCAGTTCGGTTTCTTTTTTCGCACTGGCAATACGTTTGTAGAACGACAGGCGGGTATTCACATCCGGGATAAAATCATCCGGCAGCAGGGAAGGCATACGCAGTTCCACTTCCGTTTGCTGGCTGGTGAGATCTTCCAGCGACGGTTCACGCCCGGCCTTCAGCGCATCGACGGCATTTTCCAGCAGCTCCATATACAGCGAGAAGCCGATGGTTTCCATTGAGCCGCTCTGGTCTTCACCCAGTAGTTCACCGGCACCGCGGATCTCGAGATCGTGCGTCGCCAGCGCGAAACCGGCACCCAGATCTTCCAGCGAGGCGATCGCTTCCAGACGTTTTTGCGCGTCGGTCGTCATTGCTTTCGGATGCGGCGTCAGCAGCCAGGCGTACGCCTGGTGGTGTGAACGTCCGACACGACCGCGCAGCTGGTGTAGCTGTGCCAGACCAAAGTGATCCGCGCGTTCAATGATGATGGTGTTCGCTGTCGGAATGTCGATCCCGGTTTCGATGATGGTGGTACACACCAGCACGTTAAAACGCTGGTGGTGGAAGTCGTTCATCACCCGTTCCAGCTCACGTTCGCGCATCTGCCCATGACCGATGGCAATGCGTGCTTCCGGCACCAGCTCGGCCAGCCTGTCCGCCGCTTTCTGGATATTTTCCACGTCGTTGTACAGGTAATAAACCTGCCCACCACGCAGCACTTCACGCAGAATGGCCTCACGTACCACCAGATTGTCGTACTCGCGAACAAAGGTCTTCACCGCCAGACGGCGCGCTGGCGGGGTGGCGATAATCGACAGATCGCGCATGCCGCTCATCGCCATGTTCAGCGTACGCGGAATTGGCGTGGCGGTCAGGGTCAGAATGTCGACATCGGCGCGCATTGCTTTAATGCGCTCTTTATGACGCACCCCGAAGCGGTGCTCTTCATCCACAATCAACAGCCCCAGATCTTTCCATTTCACATCGCTCTGCAGTAGCTTGTGGGTGCCGATCAAAATATCGATCTTGCCTTCACTGGCCTGCTCCAGAATGTGTGTTTGCTCTTTGGCACTGCGAAAACGTGACAACATCTCAATGCGTACCGGCCAGTTGGCAAAACGGTCGCGGAAGTTGTCAAAGTGCTGTTGGGCGAGAAGGGTGGTCGGCACCAGCACCGCAACCTGCTTGTTGTTCTCTACGGCCAGGAAGGCGGCGCGCATCGCCACTTCGGTTTTCCCGAAGCCAACGTCGCCACACACCAGCCTGTCCATCGCCAGCGGCTGACACATGTCGCTCAGTACGGCATTAATAGCCTGTGCCTGGTCCGGCGTGGTTTCAAACGGGAAGCTGTCGCAGAACAGCTGATATTGTTCTTTATCGTGCTTAAAGGCATAGCCTTCTTTGGCTGCGCGCTGGGCGTAGATATCCAGCAGTTCTGCCGCCACATCGCGCACTTTTTCGGCGGCCTTCTGACGCGCTCGCGCCCAGGCATCACCGCCCAGTTTGTGCAGCGGTGCATTGTCCTCTGCGCCACCGGCGTAGCGGCTGATCAGGTGCAGGGAAGATACCGGGACATAGAGTTTGGCGTCGTTAGCGTAGGTCAGCATCAGGTACTCGCCTTTGATGCCACCCGCTTCAAGCGTGGTCATCCCCTGATAGCGCCCAACGCCGTGTTCGAGGTGAACAATCGGCTGGCCCGTGTGCAGCTCCGCCAGGTTGCGGATCAGCGTGTCCGGGTTGATGGTGCGACGGCTGTCCTGACGGCGACGCGCCACGCGTTCCCCCAGCAGGTCGCTTTCGCAAATCAGCGCCAGGTTGTTGAGCGTATCGATAAACCCGTGCTCGGCGGCACCGATCATCAGGTAACGCCCATTACCGCTGGCTTCGCTCAGCCGCAGAATGCGCTTCGGCGCAACTTTAATCCGCCCGAGCAGTTCACCCAGGGCTTCCCGGCGTCCTTCACTCTCAACCGAGAAGACCACCGGCCCGGTAAAGGATTCGAGGAACTTGCGCAGATTATCCAGCGGTGATTTTTGCTGCGCCTGAACGGCCAGCTCGGGCAATTTCTGGAACGCCAGATTAGTATTGGCCGCTTTGTCGGCAAGCGATTCCGTTTTGAGCTGCATACGCGGCCAGCGCTTCAGCTCGGCGTTTAGCTCATCAGTGCGTAGCCACAGCGTTTCCGGCGGCAGTAGCGGACGCATCGGATCCACGCCCCGACTTTCAAAGCGGGCGCGCGTTTCACTTTCAAAACGACTGGCACTGGCGTCGACATCACCGGTATTCACAATCAGCGTGTTTGCCGGGAAGTAGCTAAACAGTGCGGGCAGTGGTTCGTTAAAGAACAACGGCTGCCAGTATTCGATCCCCGCCGGCAGCGTGCCTTTGCTGACCTGCTGATAAATATGTTCGGCGTCACGCTTCACATCAAACTTGTCACGCCACTGGCTGCGGAACAGCTCGATGGCGGTTTTGTCCGTCGGGAATTCATGGGCGGGCAGCAAGTTAATGGAGTCCACTTCTTCCAGCGTACGCTGGGTGTCAGCATCGAACACGCGCAGGCTGTCGATTTCATCATCGAAGAAATCCAGGCGATAAGGCTGGTCGCTACCCATCGGATAGAGATCCAGCAGCGCGCCGCGCGTGGCGTATTCACCGTGCTCCATCACCTGATCGACGTGGCGATAACCAGCGCTATCCAGCTGCGCGCGCAGGGCATCGCGCGACAGGCGCTGGCCTTTTTTCATCACCAGGGCATGGCCATGCAGATAACTGTGTGGGCAAACGCGCTGCATCAGCGTGTTCACCGGGACGATTAATACACCGCGCTGCATGGTCGGTAATTGATAAAGTGTCGACAGACGTGAGGAGATGATCTCCTGATGCGGGGAGAAGCTGTCATAGGGCAGCGTTTCCCAGTCGGCCAGGCTGGACACCAGGTTATCGGTGAACTGCCGAATTTCGTCGTGCAGACGCAGGGCATTTTGCATGTCCGGGGCAACCAGCACCACCGGGCCAGGATGGCGCTCAGCGATTTCTGCCACCAGCGTGGCACACGCCGCGCCCGTGAGTTCGCCCAGCTGGCGCTGGTCGCCCGCTTTGACGGGCAAGGAATAACGATAGTGTTCAGCCATGGCTATGTCAGAGTCTCTTATGGATATACCAACAGTATTGGGGCATATCACTGATACGCAATGTCTTTATTATCCTCGATCGTTTTGCATAAGCAAACTGGAACCGCACGGGAGGGATTCGTCCCCAGGAGGTGAGGGAGGTCATCAGTAACAGTCTGTATCGGGACGTTTTTCGGAAAAGGTGAGGGCTTCTGTAGGGAGGTTAAAAGAGTAGCCCAATGATTTATCTGAATTTTTAGGAATAATGATTACCAAAGCTTACGGTTTCAGTCATTTACGCTTAACGGATTCGCTTATATACTCGTGGGTCTGCTATCAGCAAACAGACGGATTTCATGTACCAACCTGTCGCACTCTTTATAGGCTTACGTTACATGCGTGGGCGCGCCGCGGACCGTTTCGGTCGCTTTGTCTCCTGGCTTTCGACTATTGGCATTACGCTTGGCGTGATGGCTTTAGTGACGGTACTGTCCGTCATGAATGGCTTTGAGCGCGAGCTGCAAAACAACATCCTGGGGCTAATGCCGCAGGCCGTTCTCTCATCAACTAACGGTTCTATTAATCCGCAACAGCTGCCGGAAAGCGCGGCGAAGTTACAGGGTGTCACGCGCGTGGCTCCGCTCACGACGGGCGATGTCGTGCTGCAAAGCGCACGTAGCGTGGCAGTAGGCGTGATGCTGGGTATTGACCCGGCGCAAAACGATCCGCTGACGCCGTACCTGGTCAACGTTAAACAGACTGACCTGGAAGCCGGTAAATATAACGTGATCCTTGGTGAGCAGCTTGCCGGGCAGCTCGGCGTCAACCGTGGCGACCAGCTGCGCGTGATGGTGCCGTCTGCCAGCCAGTTTACACCGATGGGACGTCTGCCGAGCCAGCGTCTGTTCAACGTGATTGGTACGTTTGCCGCCAACAGCGAAGTCGACGGTTATCAGATGCTGGTTAACATTCAGGATGCTTCTCGCCTGATGCGTTACCCCGCAGGGAACATCAGCGGCTGGCGTCTGTGGCTTGATGCGCCGCTGAAGGTCGATACCCTCAGCCAGCAAAAATTACCGGACGGGACAAAATGGCAGGACTGGCGCGAGCGTAAGGGCGAGCTGTTCCAGGCCGTGCGCATGGAGAAGAACATGATGGGGCTGCTGTTGAGTCTCATTGTGGCGGTGGCGGCGTTTAACATCATCACCTCGCTGGGGCTGATGGTGATGGAAAAGCAGGGCGAAGTCGCCATTCTGCAAACCCAGGGGCTGACGCCGCGCCAGATCATGGCCGTGTTTATGGTGCAGGGAGCCAGCGCCGGGATTATCGGTGCGCTGCTTGGTGCGGTGCTGGGGGCGCTGCTTGCCAGCCAGCTTAACAACTTAATGCCAATCATCGGTGCGTTGCTTGATGGTGCGGCACTGCCAGTGGCTATCGAACCGCTGCAGGTGATCGGTATTGCGCTGGCTGCGATGGCCATTGCGCTGCTTTCTACGCTTTATCCTTCCTGGCGCGCTGCCGCCACTCAACCCGCTGAGGCTTTACGTTATGAATAAGATCCTGTTGCAATGCGACAACCTGTCCAAACGCTATCAGGAAGGCGCTGTGCAGACCGACGTGCTGCACAATGTGAGCTTCAGCGTAGGCGAAGGCGAGATGATGGCGATTGTGGGGAGCTCTGGCTCCGGCAAAAGTACCCTGTTGCACCTGCTGGGTGGGCTGGATACCCCAACGGCAGGTGATGTGATTTTCTCCGGCCAGCCGATGAGCAAAATGTCTTCTGCGGCAAAAGCGGAACTGCGTAACCGTGAGCTGGGCTTTATCTACCAGTTCCACCACCTGCTGCCGGATTTCACTGCGCTGGAAAACGTGGCGATGCCACTGCTGATTGGCAGGAAGAAACCCGCAGAAATTAACACCCGTGCCAGCGAGATGCTGAAAGCCGTGGGGTTGGGGCATCGCGGTAATCACCGTCCGTCCGAGCTGTCCGGCGGCGAGCGTCAGCGTGTGGCAATTGCCCGTGCGCTGGTCAATAACCCACGCCTGGTACTGGCAGACGAACCGACGGGGAACCTGGATGCGCGCAATGCGGACAGTATTTTCCAGCTTCTGGGTGAACTGAATGCCTCCCAGGGGACCGCGTTTCTGGTCGTGACCCACGATCTGCAGCTGGCAAAACGTATGGGACGCCAGCTTGAAATGCGTGACGGTCATCTGAATGCTGAACTGACCCTGATGGGAGCGGAGTAATGGCTTCACCGTTATCGTTACTTATCGGGTTGCGTTTTAGCCGTGGCCGCCGTCGCGGCGGTATGGTGTCGCTCATTTCGGTCATTTCCACCATCGGGATTGCGCTTGGCGTGGCGGTGCTGATTGTGGGCTTAAGCGCCATGAACGGTTTTGAGCGTGAGCTGAACAACCGCATTCTGGCGGTAGTACCGCACGGTGAAATTGAACCGGTTAACCAGCCGTGGACAAACTGGAGCGATGCGCTCAGCAAAGTAGAGAAAGTGCCGGGTATTGCTGCGGCTGCGCCCTATATTAACTTTACCGGGCTGGTGGAAAGCGGCGTTAACCTGCGCGCCATTCAGGTAAAAGGGGTAAACCCGGTGCAGGAAGAGCGACTGAGCGCGTTGCCGAAATATGTACAGAATGGCGCGTGGTCCAGTTTTAAGGCCGGTGAGCAGCAAATCATCATGGGCAAAGGCGTGGCCGATGCGCTCAAGGTGAAGCAGGGCGACTGGGTATCCATCATGATCCCGAACGCCAGCGCCGACCATAAACTGCAGCAGCCTAAACGCGTGCGTCTGCACGTGACCGGTATTCTTCAACTGAGCGGCCAGCTCGATCACAGTTTCGCGATGGTACCGATGGACGATGCGCGTCAGTATCTGGACATGGGCGACAGCGTGACGGGGATTGCCATTAAGGTTAACGACGTCTTTAACGCCAACAAACTGGTGCGCGATGCAGGTGGTGTGACCAACAACTATGTCTACATCAAGAGCTGGATTGGCACTTACGGGTATATGTACCGTGATATCCAGATGATCCGCGCCATTATGTACCTGGCGATGGTGCTGGTGATTGGTGTGGCGTGTTTTAATATCGTCTCGACGCTGGTGATGGCGGTCAAAGACAAGAGCGGTGACATTGCTGTGCTGCGTACCCTGGGGGCAAAAGACGGTCTTATTCGCGCCATCTTTGTCTGGTACGGTTTGCTGGCGGGGCTGTTTGGCAGCCTGTGCGGTGTGGTGATTGGCGTGGTGGTTTCACTTCAGCTGACGCCAATCATTAACGGGATTGAAAAGCTAATTGGCCACCAGTTCCTGTCAGGTGATATCTATTTTATTGACTTCCTGCCGTCTGAATTGCACTGGCTGGACGTTATTTATGTGCTGGTTACAGCACTTTTACTGAGTCTGCTGGCAAGCTGGTATCCGGCGCGTCGCGCAAGCCGAATTGATCCGGCGAGGGTATTAAGTGGCCAGTAATTACGTCATGATTCATTGTCTTATACACAAAATCATTCAAGCTGGATCAAGGCGGCAAGTCTGAGAATCCCCAGAAGCTTACTTAAGTAGGTGACTGGGGTGAACAGACGAAGCCAACGCAGAGGCAGTTTGAAGGATGAAGTGTATGGCCGCTGAATCAAAAGAGGAATGCATTATGTATTATGGATTTGATATTGGCGGCACTAAAATTGCGTTGGGCGTGTTTGATGAAAACCTCAAACTGCAGTGGGAAACTCGTGTTCCCACCCCGCGTGAAAGCTACGATGAATTTTTAACGGCCATTGCCGCGCTGGTGGCGCAAGCCGACGCTCGTTTTGGTGTAAAAGGCAGCGTCGGCATTGGTATTCCGGGAATGCCCGAAACGGAGGATGGCACGTTGTATGCCGCCAACGTTCCTGCAGCCAGCGGTAAACCGCTGCGCGCCGATCTCTCTGTTCTCCTTGAACGCGACGTGCGTTTAGATAACGATGCCAACTGTTTTGCTCTCTCGGAAGCCTGGGACGACGAGTTCCGCCAATATCCGCTGGTGATGGGGCTGATCCTCGGTACGGGCGTCGGAGGCGGGATCGTCATCAACGGTAAACCGATTACCGGGCACAGTTACATCACGGGTGAATTCGGCCATATCCGCCTGCCGGTGGATGCGCTGGAGGTGGTGGGGCGCGATTTCCCGCTGACGCGCTGCGGCTGTGGTCAGCGCGGCTGCATTGAAAACTATCTTTCAGGCCGTGGGTTTGCATGGCTTTATGAACACTTCTATCATCAGAAACTTGAAGCCATCCAAATCATTACCTTGTGGGAGCAGGGGGATGCGCAGGCGCGTGAACACGTCGAACGCTATCTTGATTTGCTGGCGGTGTGTCTGGGGAATATTCTGACTATTGTCGACCCGGATCTGCTGGTGATTGGGGGTGGGCTTTCAAACTTTACAGCGATTACGGAACAGTTGTCCGGGCGTTTGCCCCGACATTTATTGCCGGTCGCCCACGTGCCGCGTATTGAACGCGCGCGGCACGGGGACGCAGGAGGCATGCGCGGAGCCGCATTCCTTCATCTCACCGATTAGTTTACGAGGTTACTATGCTGTCGCGTCGGTTAGGTCGACTCAGCCGTTTTCGCAAAAATAAACGCCGCTTACGTGAGCGCTTGCGCCAGCGGATTTTTTTCAGGGACAGAATGATGCCGGAAGCGATGGATAAACCCAGAGTGGTGGTCCTGACCGGTGCGGGGATCTCTGCCGAATCTGGTATTCGTACCTTCCGTGCGACGGATGGGCTGTGGGAAGAGCATCGTGTCGAGGATGTGGCGACGCCGGAAGGCTTCGCCCGCGATCCGGAGCTGGTGCAGGCGTTTTATAACGCCCGTCGTCGTCAGCTTCAGCAACCGGAGGTTGCGCCGAATGCGGCGCATCTGGCACTTGCGCAACTGGAAGAGGCGCTGGGGGATCGTTTTCTGCTGATCACGCAGAATATCGACAACCTGCATGAGCGAGCGGGTAACCGGAACATCATCCATATGCACGGTGAACTGCTGAAGGTGCGCTGCGCCTGGAGCGGTCAGGTGCTGGACTGGAAAGAGGATGTGCTGGAGGAAGACCGGTGCCATTGCTGTCAGTTCCCTTCGCGCCTGCGCCCACACGTGGTCTGGTTTGGTGAAATGCCGCTGGGGATGGATGATATATACAGTGCGCTGGCAATGGCGGACGTGTTTATTGCTATTGGCACCTCAGGCCATGTCTATCCGGCAGCAGGTTTTGTACACGAAGCGCGGCTACATGGTGCTCACACGGTAGAACTTAATCTTGAGCCGAGCCAGGTTGGGAGCGAGTTTGAAGAGAAGCACTATGGCCTGGCAAGTCAGGTGGTACCGGAATTTGTCGATAAGCTGCTGAAAGGGCTGTAACCGTAAAAAGGCACCCGTTTTACCGGGTGCCTTTGTCGTTATGAATTAAAGAATGCCAGCGTTTTCTCCAGTGATTTCGCCTGCTCGTCCAGCGACAGTGCTGCGGCTGAAATCTGCTGCACCAGTGACGCATTCTGCTGAGTCGTGCTGTCCATCTGATTGACGGCGGTGCTGACCTGACTAATCCCCCGGTTCTGCTCGTCCAGCGCCTGAACAATTTCGTTAATCACCAGGTGCACATGCGACACGGCCTCGATGACCTGCTTCATCATGCCACCGGTTTCATTAACCAGTTCAACGCCTTTGCTGACGCGGCTCGACGACTCCGCAATCAGATGTGAGATCTCTTTGGCCGCGTTGGCGCTCCGCTGGGCAAGATTGCGGACTTCACCAGCCACCACGGCAAACCCGCGTCCCTGTTCGCCCGCCCGGGCGGCTTCCACGGCAGCGTTCAGCGCCAGAATATTGGTCTGGAAGGCAATACCGTCCACAATGCTGTTGATCTCGCCGATTTTACGGGCGCTCTCGTCTATTTCTGCAATCACGTCCACGACCTCGTTCACCAGCGTTTCACCCCGACCGGCGATCGTGGCCGCATGGTCGGTCAGACGTGTCGCCTTGTGAGCATTGTCGGCGTTATTTTTCACCGTGGCTGAAATTTCTTCCATGCTGGCTGCTGTCTCAACAATCGCCGCCGCCTGTTCTTCGGTACGCGAGGCCAGATCAAGGTTACCCGCCGAAATTTCGCTGGTGCCGCCGTGGACAGTGTGACTGGCCTCGTTGATGTTGTCGACGATGCGTCTGAGCTGCATCTGCATGGTATGCAGGGCGTAGAAAATGCTGCGGGTATCGCCAGCCCGAACCGGGATAACGTTATTTAAATCACCCCGTGCAACGGCCAGCGCAATACCGGCGGCATCAGCCGGCTCACCACCAACCGGGCGGTCAACTTTGCGGGTAAAGATCTGTGCCATCACCAGGCTAACCACCACGATACTTAACACCATCAGGATGATGGCTTTCAGCAAAAACTGCCTTGCCTCGGCCATCACTTCGCTGACCGGTGTGACGATGGCCAGCTTCCACGGCGTTTCACTGTTGCCGATAGTGATGGATTGCCAGGTAATAAACACCTCTTCCTTCAGAAGAGGATCGGGAACGCGGATGACGTCGTTACCGGCAATTTTACCTGCATAAGGCTTACCCACGGCCCGTTTATCCGGGCTGGAAACCACGGTGTTGCCTGCTGAGAGGAGCAGGGCATAGCCTGTGTTGTTCCAGGGTTTAATCGCACCGATCATCGTCTGCAGCGTGGCCAGTGAGAAGTCGGATGTTACTGACCCCAGGAACTGACCATCGTGCATGATGGGTGCAGCAATCGACGTGAGCATCACGTCAACGCCGTTGTAGGGGTAAATATAGGGCTCGATGATGACGTCTTTTTGTCGCTGCTTCGGCAACAGATAGTAATCACCGCTGCCCGGCGTTTCTATATCAGTCAGCAGGTGTAACGCGGGTTTTCCCGTGGTATCGCGGTCGACGTAGCGAGCGTAACGTCCTGCCGGATCTTCACCGCTCTGACCGGCAAAAGTGGCATCTTTGCCATCGAAGGCGTTGGGTTCAAACGCCATCGACATGGACAAAAAATTGCCGTGCGCGGTGAGATAATGCGTGAGCAGCTGGTTTAACCCCTGACGGTCAGCCATTCCCGCGTCACGCAACGCAAGGGCGCTGTTGCCGATATCCCGGGCGGCTGTCAGGGCTGAATCCATCTGCTTACTGACCTGTAAAGACTGAACTTGCGCAATTTGCTGGATGTGCTTTTTGGCCAGAACCTCTTGCTGAGCCATCCATTGCCACATCATAAAACCGATCGTTGCCGTAAAGCCTACCGTCACGGTGATAAAAATAGATAACAGCATCAATGTTTTGACACTTAATTTTCGTTTTTGGATCATAGCGTTCTTCACTCTTTTCTCCAGGAATGTCGCACATACCGGGCATGTACAGATCATTTATCGGATATATCTCCATTTTTCTGTAGAGTGCGGGATAAATTTAATTTAAATTTTGAGAATGCAATTCCTTTTGATTAGTGTGGTTGCTAATGTTTTGTGCAATAAATCAAAATAGCGCTCGATAATGCTCGTTATACTCGTGTAAAAAGAAGATGCTAATAAATATAAAAACGATGAGGAGGATGGGATATGTACGCATTTATCGCGAGACAACCCATTTTTAACACGGATATGAATACAGTGGCGTATGAGCTGCTTTTCAGGGATGGGATGACAAACCGTTTTCCGGATGTGTCGGCGGAATATGCAACATCCAGGATGATTTCTGACCAGTTTTTATGTGTCCCGTCTCAGCAGATTGCTGGGACACACACATCGTTTATCAATTTCCCTTCCCGAATGGTAATCGATCGCAGCGGAGAAGCGCTGGATAAAGATAACGTGGTTGTTGAGATCCTCGAGGATGCTGTCCCGGGAGACGAATTATTGCAGGCCGTGAAAGAGATGAATGCCCACGGATATCGCTTTGCGCTGGATGATTTCACCCTTGCACCTGAATGGGATGTTTTTTTACCCTATATTTCCATACTGAAATTCGATGTCAGAAATAATACCTTAGAGCAAATTGAAAATTATTTGCAACAGCGTAAAAAGCTGACCGGACATATTAAGTATCTCGCTGAAAAAGTTGAGACTAAAGAGGAATTCAAAAAATACCGCGATGCAGGTTTTTCTCTGTTTCAGGGTTACTTTTTCTGCCGCCCGGAGATCATAAAATATAAGCGGTTATCGCAAAACCAGCTCGCAATTTTTCGTCTGCAGATGGAAATAGGACGCAACAAACCCGATTTCCGGATTATCGAGTCGCTGATTAAAACAGACCTCACTTTGTCCTATAAAATCATGCGGTATATGAAACATACCGCATTTAAATACTGTAGTGCCTGTAATTTTAGTAAGTTAACGCTAAGTGAAGTGCTTAGGTATCTCGGTGAGAACCAGCTCAGAAGATTTGTTGCGGTCGTGGTGCTGGCCAGCGCGGGTAATGATACCGTTAACGAGCTTTACCCTCTGAGTATGATGCGAGGGAAATTTTGTGAACTGATCACCGAGAAAATGGGGGAGCCGACGCAGGCTGAAAATGCGTTCCTGTGCGGCCTGTTCTCGTTGCTCGATACTATCCTTGAACTGCCGATGACTGAGTTAATGAAGCAAATTGCCGTGCCACAGAGTGTGAGCAATGCGTTGTGTCATCAGGAAGGGCTGTTAGCCGACATCGTTACGCTTTGCCGCTACTATGAACAGCAGGAGTGGGATGAGGCGACCAGAATGTGTAACGTGTTGGGTCTGTCGGATGAGGATGTTGTCGGGGCCATGCGAGTGGCAACGATCTGGGCAGGGGAGAATGCAGCCAGTTAATCGGTCCTCACGCCGCCTGTGCGACGTGAGGACGTGTGCGACACGGCTTAGCGGCCCGCTTTTAACTTCTGGTAATACTCTTCGTAAAGACGACTGGCATCACCGACGTCGTTCTGCCACTCCCCTTTACTGATGATTTGCGCATCCGGGTAAAGCGATTTATCGTTCGCGACCGCCGGGCTGAGCAGCTTACGCGCGGCCAGGTTTGGCGTTGGGTAGCCAATAGTCTCGGCAACCTGTTTCGCCACATCCGGGCGCAGAAGGAAGTTAATCAGCTTCAGCGCACCCTCTACATTTTTCGCATTTGACGGAATAGAGAGGCTGTCCATCCAGAAGATCCCACCTTCTTTCGGCCAGACGACTTCCAGCGGTGTACCGGCCTGGCGTGCAACATACGCGGAGCCGTTCCACACCATACCCAGGTTCACTTCGCCTTCCATATACGGGTTTGCCGGGTTATCGGAGTTAAACGCTGCCACGTTAGGCATCAGCTTTTTCAGCTCATAATAGGCCGCTTCAATTTCTTTTGGATCCGTGGTGTTGCCAGAGTAACCCAGCTTACGCAGTGCAATCTGGAACACTTCGCGGGCGTCGTCAGTGAGCAGCAGGCTACTTTTGTATTCCGGTTTCCACAGATCGGCCCAACGGGTGACGGTTTTAGGGTCGATGGCGTCACTGTTGATGCCAATAGCCGTCGCGCCCCAGATATACGGAATAGAGTAGTCATTATTCGGATCAAACGGTTTATTGAGCATCTCCGGATCGAGGTTGCTGAAGTTAGTCAGCTTCGTTTTGTCGATCTTCTGGATCATGCCCTCTTTGCGCATTTTATCGACGAAATAGGTTGAGGGAACCACCAGATCATACGCGCCGTTTTTGTAGGTTTTGAGCTTGGCGTACATGGTTTCATTCGACTCGTAGGTGGAATAGATAACCTTGATACCCGTCTCTTTTGTGAACTGTTCCAGCAGGCCTGGCGGCACATACTCAGTCCAGTTGTAGAAATAGAGCGTTTTGCTGTCATCAGCATGCGCAGTACCCATACCGAGCACCAGTGCTGCAGCGGCAAGCATTTTTTTCATTTTAAAGTCCCCAGAGATTTTGTTTTGTCACGCGCAATAACCTGGCTGGCAACCACCATAACCAGCGATAACACCAGCAGAATCGTCGCCAGCGCGTTCACCTCGGGCGAAACGCCAACTTTGACCATTGAATAGATCTTCAGTGGCAGAATCTCATAGCCTGGCCCGGTCACGAAAGAGGAGACCACGACGTCATCCATCGACAGGGTAAAGCTGAGCAACCACCCGGCAGCCACCGCAGGCATCGCCAGCGGCAGGATGATTTTACGCAGGATGGTCATCTCGCTGGCCCCCAGATCTTTCGCCGCCTCCAGCATTCGCACGTCGAACCCTTTCAGGCGTGCGAAAACGGTTACCACGACAAACGGCAGGCAGAACGTGATGTGGGAAAACAGCAGCGACCAGAATCCCAGCTGTACGCCCAGCAGCATAAATAGCACCAGCAGGGAAATCGCCATCACAATATCGGGTGACATCATCACGACAAACAGCATGCCGCTGACGAACGGCTTGCCACGAAATTGATAGCGATACAACGCCACGGCGGTGAGTGAGCCGATCAGCGTGGCAAAGGTGGCGGAGAAAATCGCCATCGTCAGCGAGTGTTGAGCGGCCTGCAGCAGGCTATCATTGTTCATCAGCAGGCTGTACCAGTTGGTGGTAAACCCTTGCCAGTTGATCCCAAAGCGTGAGCTGTTAAACGAGTTCACGATCAAAATGATAATCGGGATATAGAGATATGCATAAATGGCGGCCATAAAACCGCCGCGAAGCAGTCGGCCGATCATTCGAGTTCCACCCTTTTGTTCAGCAAGCGCGAGGCTCGCCAGTACACCAGCAGCATCAGACCCATCACCACCGTCAGCGTAATGCTGGTGGCGGAGCCAAATGGCCAGTCACGGATGTTCAGGAACTGGCTCTTAATCACGTTACCGATGAGCAGGTTTTTTGCCCCGCCCATCAGGTCAGAAACGTAGAACAAACCCATTGCGGGCAGCATCACCAGCAGACAACCGGCGATAATGCCGGGCATGGTCAGCGGGATCACGATACGAATAAAGGTCTGCAATTTACTGGCACCCAGATCTTTCGCCGCTTCCAGCAGCGGCTTATCGAGTTTTTCGATGCTGGAGTAGAGCGGCATCACCATAAACGGCAGCAGAATATAGACCAGACCGATAATCACCGCTCCCGGGGTGAACATGATGCGGATTGGTGTATCAATCACCCCCAGCCACAGCAGGAACTCGTTCAGATATCCCTTCGTGCTGAGGAAGATTTTCAGGCCGTAGATGCGGATTAACGAGTTGGTCCAGAAAGGCACAATCAGTAAAAATAACAGCAGTGGGCGTATCTTTTTCGGCAGACGCGCGAGGAACCACGCGAAAGGATAACCCAGCACCAGACAGGCAACGGTGGCTATCAGCGCCATACTGAGCGAGTGCAGGAGCACGTCAAAATAGAGCGGGTCGAGCAGGCGTGAGTAGTTCTCCAGCGTAAAGACCAACTGAACGAAACGGGTATCGTCGCGGGTCAGGAAGCTGGTCGCGATGATCATCAGGTTGGGTAAAAAGACAAACAACACAAGCCAACCGACGATAGTGGCAATCACCACATTCTGGAATTTACTTGTGTTCTTCATCAGCCAGTACAACCTCCCAGCTTTCTACCCAGTTGATGACCATTTTTTGATCAAGAGAGTGGTCAAAGTCCGGGTCATCTTCGTTAAAGAATTCGCTGACGAGAACCATCTTACCGTTTTCCAGTTCGACGACGGACTCCAGCGTCATCCCCTTATAGTTCCGCTCGCGGATATAGCCGATAAGACCGTCGGCATCGTCACTGCCGTGAATTTCATCAACACGCAGGTCTTCCGGGCGCAGCAGAACGTTGAGCTTTTGCCCCTTTTCAACGGCAAAGTTAACGGTGATATTGCACTCGTGGCCTTCGACACGGGCTCGAACGCGCTCTTCATCCAGACGTTCAATGACTGTAGCATTGAAGATATTGATTTCGCCAATGAAGCTTGCCACAAACAGGTTTTTCGGCTCTTCATAGATTTCGCGAGGGGTACCGTCCTGCTCGATTTTGCCGTCACGCATCACGACGATGCGGTCTGACATGGTCAGCGCTTCTTCTTGATCGTGGGTGACAAAGACAAAGGTGATACCCAGTTTGCGCTGTAAGGCTTTCAGTTCGTTCTGCATCTGCTTGCGCAGTTTGTAATCCAGTGCGGAAAGCGATTCATCCAGCAGCAGCAAGCGCGGTTTATTGACCACTGCACGCGCGATGGCCACACGCTGTTGCTGGCCGCCGGAAAGCTGGTGGGGGTTACGCTGAGCAAACTCCTCCAGCTGAACCATACGCAGTGCTTCGGTAACGCGCGCGGGAATGTCTTTTGCCGGTGTTTTTTGCATCCGCAGGCCAAACGCTACGTTCTCAAACACGGTCATGTGCGGGAACAACGCATAACTTTGAAAGACGGTATTAACGTGGCGATTTTCGGCGGGAACCTGGGTAATGTCCTGGTTTTCAAGATGGATAAGGCCGTTATCAACGTTTTCCAGCCCGGCGATAAGGCGCAGTACAGTTGTCTTACCGCAGCCAGAAGGGCCAAGTAGCGTGAGAAACTCACCATCATTGATGGTCAGGCTGAGATCGGAGATCACTGCTTTACCATCAAAACTTTTACAAATTCGTTCCAGTTGCACCAGCGGTGAACGTGAACGGCGTTGTGTATTCAATTTTTGTGCTGTCCCATATAAACGCCTCAGGCAGCAGACTGAAGCGGGGTTTGTGTGTAACCGTAACCACCCTGGTGACGCGTAATGAGGGCGGACATTCTACGGCAATCCCCTGCAATCGCCAATCCTTGTCACTGATCTATAAGCTACATTTATTAACGCATAAAGATATAAACGTAAAAAGTTCTCGTTTGCGGGATAAAAGTGACCTGACGCAATATTTGCGTTTTGATGGTTATTGATAATGTTGTCACGAATAGTGAGGGTGACTGCATGGATAAATTACTTGAGCGTTTTTTACAGTACGTTTCGCTGGATACCCAATCTAAACCGGGTGTCCGACAGGTGCCGAGCACCGAAGGCCAGTGGAAGTTATTAAACCTGCTCAAAGAGCAGCTTGAAGCACAAGGGCTGGTCAACGTCACGCTAAGCGAGAAAGGCACTGTGATGGGAACGCTGCCGGCAAATGTCTCCGGGGATATCCCGGCGATCGGCTTTATCTCTCATGTTGACACCTCACCGGATTTTAGCGGTAAGCATGTGAACCCACAGATTGTTGAAAATTATCGCGGTGGAGACATTGCCCTGGGGATTGGTGATGAAGTGCTGTCACCGGTGATGTTCCCGGTTCTGCACCAGTTGCTTGGCCAGACGCTGATCACCACCGATGGTAAAACGTTGCTGGGGGCTGATGATAAAGCGGGTATTGCCGAGATCATGACCGCACTGGCGGTGCTAAAAGGCAAAAATATTCCGCATGGTGATATTCATGTGGCGTTTACGCCGGATGAAGAGGTAGGCAAGGGCGCGAAGCACTTCGACGTTGACGCCTTTGATGCGAAGTGGGCCTATACCGTTGACGGTGGTGGTGTGGGGGAGCTGGAGTATGAAAACTTCAACGCGGCGTCGGTCACCATCAAAATTGTGGGAAACAATGTCCATCCTGGCTCTGCAAAAGGGGTGATGGTGAACGCGCTGTCGCTGGCTTCCCGCATTCATGCGGAAGTGCCAGCAGAAGAGAGCCCGGAGCTGACTGAAGGGTACGAAGGTTTCTATCATCTGACCAGCATCAAGGGCTCGGTGGACAGTGCGCAGATGCACTACATCGTGCGCGATTTTGATCGCAAAGCCTTTGAGGCGCGCAAGCGCAAGATGATGGAAATTGCGAAGAAGGTCGGCAAGGGGCTGCACCCGGATTGCTACATTGAGCTGATTATCGAAGACAGCTATTACAATATGCGCGATAAAGTGATGGAGCACCCGCATATCCTCGATATCGCACAGCAGGCGATGCGGGATTGCGACATCGAACCGTTACTGAAACCTATTCGCGGTGGCACCGATGGTTCGCAACTGTCGTTTATGGGGCTGCCATGCCCGAACCTGTTTACCGGCGGTTATAACTACCACGGCAAGCATGAGTTCGTGACGCTGGAGGGGATGGAAAAAGCGGTGAAGGTGATTGTGCGGATCGCAGAGTTGACGGCGAATCGATGATAAAACGCCCGGTGGCGTAGCACCACCGGGCAAGATCAGGTGATTTAGTCCTCGAAGAACCAGTACCCGCTGTTCACCAGTGCGGCTAACATGGCGAGGAATGACGGATCTTCCAGCGCATCACCAAAGATATCGGCAGTCAACGTCAGATGGCTGGCGATGGCATCCAGCGCCGGACGGTGCGGAGAATCAAGCTTCTCGCCGTTGACGAAGACGTCCTCACCAATACGCAGTACGCGTAACCCGCCCAGACGAATCAGTTTATCGCCCTGCTGCAGTGCATCATAAATCTCATCGGCCTGATACGGTGGCTCTGGTGGCGCGACGTCCAGCTCGTGGCGCGACTGGCTGACAAATTCACCAAACCACTGTCTGAAATGCTCAGGTTCGTTGATCAGATCCAGCATCATGCCGCGCAGCTTATCCAGCTCCTCTGGCAGAATGTCTGCCGGGTGCTCGCGGGCAGGCACATCCGGATCGCTGTAACGATGGCTGCCCAGCTCGCGTTGCAGAACGTAGTCGGCAAAGCCACTGATCATCTCTCGCCCGCTTGGTGCGCGGAACCCGACAGAATAGTTCAGGGAATTTTCCAGCGAATAGCCTTCATGCGGGAAGCCTGGTGGAATATAGAGAATATCACCCGGCTCCAGCTCTTCGTCGATAATGCCTTCAAACGGATCAACCTGAAGCAGGTCAGGATGCGGGCAGTGCTGTTTCATCGGCACTTTTTCACCCACGCGCCAGCGGCGGCGTCCGGTACCCTGAATGATAAACACGTCATACTGATCCAGATGCGGGCCAACGCCACCGCCAGGCACGGAGAAGGAGATCATCAGATCGTCCATTCGCCAGTCAGGCAGGGCGCGGAATGGGCGCATCAAGGCAGCGGTTGGTTCGTGCCAGTGGTTGACCGCCTGAACCAGTAAAGACCAGTTGTTTTCACCCAGGTGATCGTAGCTTTCGAAAGGACCGTGGCTGACCTGCCACTTCCCGTCCTGGTGGCTGACCAGGCGGCTGTCCACTTCATTTTCCATTGCCAGACCCGCCAGCTCATCAGGGGAGATAGGGTCGACAAAATTGCTGAATCCGCGTTTCAGAACGACCGGGCGTTTCTGCCAGTAACGTTCAATAAAGTCGGGCCAGTTAAGTGTTAAGTGATAATCCATCTTTTTTATTCCGCAGGCTCTTACTGAGTCGGATTATAACGGAAGCTCAGGAGCCTGGGTGCGAGATCCTCGCATTTTTCACATAATGGGTTAACTATCGTTCGATGTGGGCTGCTGACGACCAAAAATGACCTCCATTCTGGCTCCGCCCAGCAAGCTTTCACCGGCGTCTATGTTACCGTCGTATTGATCGACAATCTCACGGGCGACGGATAACCCAACGCCCTGGCCGGGGCGCAACGTATCCGCGCGCTGACCGCGATCGAACACGACATCACGTTTGTTGTGCGGAATACCGGGGCCATCATCCTCAACGATAATATGTAACTCGTTATCCGTCTGACGCGCGGTGACTTCCACAAACTCCAGACAGTATTTACAGGCGTTGTCGAGCAGATTACCCATCACTTCCATGAAATCATTTTTTTCACCGACAAAGCTGATTTCCGGCGAGATATCGAGACTGATATTCACCCCTTTACGCTGGTAAACCTTATTGAGCGCAGAGGTGAGGCTATCCAGTAAAGGTGCCACCGGATGTAGTTCACGGCTTAACAGGGCACTACCGGAACGCATACTGGCACGGTGCAGATAATAGCCAATTTGCTGTGAGATACGGCTGATTTGCTCCAGCATCACCGGCTCTGCATCGTCGACGCTAAGCTTTGAACTGCGCATTGAACGCAGGGTGCTTTGCATCACTGCAAGGGGCGTTTTCAGGCTGTGAGTAAGGTCGGTAAGGGTAGTGCGGTACTTATCATAGCGCTCGCGCTCGCTTTTCAGCAGACGGTTAAGGTTACGTACCAGACTGGTCAGTTCGCGCGTTGTTTCCGGATTGAGCTTCTCGCGGTGATGTTCCTCCAGCTCGCGAACCTCTTTCGCCAGCGATTCAATCGGACGCAAACTCCACCACGCTGCGACCCACAATAGCGGGATCACCAGCAGCAGGTTAGCGGCCAGAACGTACACGAACCAGTTCCAGACCATGTAAGAACGTTTAAGCTCGACCGGTATGGTATCGACCACCACGATAGTCAACTGTGGCATGCCCATCGTCGCCGGGTATATGTTGATCGCGACGGAGTGCGTCATCTCCATGTCGGCGTTATCAGCGCGGATCTCATTCAGTTTTTGCTGGAGAGAGCGATCCTCACGTATCAGTGTGCTGGTGGTGTTGAGATCGGCTTCAATTTCATGGAATCCGTTGGTTTTGAGCCATTCCGGTTGGATGCTTTTTACCAGCCACGGAACGTTACGCTGTATCCAGAGTAGCGTTCCCTTTTCATCGTAGATAAGCGCCAGCGTCGGACTTTGCTGGTTCAGGTTTTCCGGCATATCGACGGTGATGTGGTTATTTTCCCACTTCGCCAGGGTATAAAACAGGTTGCTTTCACCACGCAGCAGGCGAAAGGTCGTTTTATCAAAACTGACGCTGTAGCCAACCAGTGCCACCATGCCATAAGAGAGAGACAGCACCAGCACAACGGCGGCCGTCGCCAGTAAAAAGCGAACCCGCAGCGAAAGGGGCAGAATGTGGCGAAAAATCCGTTTCATTTAGCGTAATTCAAACAGGTAACCCTGACCACGCACGGTCGTGATCACATCCTGTGGATACTGCGCCTGGATTTTCTTACGCAGGCGACCCATCAGCACATCAATAGTGTGACTTTCACGCAGCTCGGCATCCGGGTAAAGCTGGAGCATCAGGGAGTCTTTGCTCACCACTTTACCGCTGTTGCGGATCAGCGTTTCCATGATGGTGTATTCGAACGCCGTCAGTTTGATCGCTTCATCGTTAATCGAGAACTCTCGACGGGAGAGGTCAACCTGGAAAGGTGGGATGGAGATAACCTGTGAAGCCAGCCCGCTGTTGCGGCGCAACAGTGCCTGCATGCGTGCGGCCACTTCTTCAATGTGGAATGGTTTGGTGACGTAATCATCCGCACCCGCGCTCAGGACTTCAACTTTGTCCTGCCAGCCTTCACGGGCGGTCAACACCAGCACCGGAAGAGAGACGTCATGGTTGCGCCAGCGACGAATCAACGACAGGCCATCTTCATCAGGTAACCCTAAGTCGACGATGGCGATATCCGGTATGTGTTCATTGAGATAATAGTCGGCTTCTTTTGCATCTTCGGCATCGTCTACCTGATGTCCCATCTCCTGAAGCTGAACCTTCAGGTGATGGCGTAGCAATGCGTTATCCTCAACAACCAGTACGCGCATCATCTTTTCTCCCTATATGAATGGTATGAATAGTTTAACGCTGATTATGTGGTTTGAAACCAGCGCTATGAAATTAAATGATTTTTTTAATGCTTCCGAACCCGTGGGGGCGTCCTGGGGGCATTGCCGTCGGCATCTGATTGTTCAGCATGTTGACCTGATCCTGGTTCATATCACCAATCCATTTTGAGTAAACCTCATAAACCATTCGCGCGTCCTCATGCCCCATCTGACTTGCAATGAACGATGGGTTAGCACCGGCAATGAGTGTCCAGCATGCGTATGTATGACGCGACTGATAAGGATTTCTCTCACGTATATCTGAAAGTTTAGTTCCCCGTTTCCATCCATACGAAATCGAATTTTTGGAAAAGTAACCGTCTTTTGTTGACGTCCTCTCTTCCGGCACAAAAACAAAACGTAGCTTTTGCTGCTCAGTTTTTCCGATCTCGCGGTGATGAAACTGAATTTCCCGCTTTTGGCCGTGGCCGGTGATTTCGTATTGCTCCAGCAGCGCATCAAGAGCAGGCTTCAGCAATGTGATTGTTCTTATCCCGGCATCCGTTTTTGGTGGAACAAATACCCGCTTATTAGTCAGGTTCCTGGAGACGTGGATTTCGCCTTTTTTCAGATCGATATCCTCCCACGCCAGCGCACAAATTTCGCCCGGCCTCATTCCCGTATGTACGGCAACAATGATGATTAAAGCCAGTTTGCGGGGCAGGGCAGCAATCAGCGCCTGATACTCATGAAGTAAAAGCGGATCCGGATCTGATTTAGATAGCTTCAGCCTCGAAACGCCCTCATAAGGAGCGTGTAATATAAACTGACTCCGCTGAGCAAGCTTCAGCATTTCTGATAAAACGGCCATCTGTTTATTGACTGTTGAGGGCGCGCGCCCTTGCTTCGCGGTGTTCGGCATGGCCGGATTAAAAATTGTTCCTGTCAGTAGTTCTTTGCGGTAATTCAGAATATCAGAGTGCTGAATATCAGCCAGGGGAGTGTTTTCTCCCACTACACGCTTCAGGGTATTAACTGCAGACGTGAGGGAGAGCAACGTAGCCTCTGACACTTCCAGCGCCTTTGTATCAATGAAAAAATCGCTCAGCTCTTTAAATGTCGTTATCCGCTTTGTTGATGAAAATTTTTTAAGTGCTTTTGATTCGGGAAAACGCGTTGCGTAGTCGAACTGACCGAGCTGGATCTCGCTTGTGATAACTGCGCGAAGATTCCCTGCTTTCTTGATGTTACCGCTCGTTACTGTCCAACCCTGGAGAACTTCGCGGCAGCGAATGCCGCGATAGATAAACGTAATTCTTATTTTTCCGTTATGGAGTTCTACGCCAGTTGGAAAGTCCATCATGCATCCTGAATAAATTTATTAATCCGCGGGAAGTTGTACCAGACCAAAGCACGTTTGCTTTCTCCGCCTGGTGCTGCAGGAACTCGCTTAAAATGAATCCCTTCAACCCAGCTTCCCAGTCGGTAGGCTTTTATTTGCCTACCGTCCAGGCCTGTCTTTTCAGTAAGCCTTCCCGCCACGATCCACTCTTCATCAAAAATGATTTGCGCCATGCTTAACTCCATGACGCCGCCACGATACCGCAGCGGCAGATAGTATTTTGATTGTCAAAAATCACCGACCAAGTCCGGGAAGACATTGCAGATGCCGGGCTCGGATCATTGCCGTGGCCACATAACTACGCGGGCGGTTAACAATCTCAACCGTGATTTTTCTTCCACGGATCTTTACGGTGTAAAATGTTTGTAAGTGCTGCTTACCGTGATCACCGAATAGCTCATGGTGACGCTTCAGCACCAACGCGCAGGCCTCCCGGCCAAGTGGATCGCTTTTGCAACGGTTAATTAGACGCACGTGAGCTTTCCCGCTGTTGGATGCATTCAATACTCCGTGCGAGCCCTGCAGCCATCCCCGGCAAGTCATCGTACTGATTGCAGTAGACAGGGTTAGCACACAAACCCTGAAGCGCAGCTATCGTTAGCTGTTGCAGGTAGGAGAGTGACATCTGCTGACCGTTTGCCTCAGGTTCTGGCTCAGTTGCCTTTTTGGGTTTTGCAGTGACCGCTGGTGGATCGAGCACTACCGGCTTTGGGAGTTCAGGACGGCGGTATTCTACGATTGCGTCAAGAGCGATTTTTTGACGCACGCTGATATCGTCGGACCAGCCATCAAGCAGAGTCGTTGCCACGTCGTGGATCTCCTCGTCGGAGAAATCAGGTGACAGGCAATATTCAGTTGTGACGATATCAGTAATCAGCAGAGGTATGACATCGGAAACGAGATGACCTGTGCATGCCACCACGCCCTCTACCTCGTATTTTCCCATAACGTTGGTGCGGCCAGAAATCAGATCATTCAGAGCATGAACGATCTCAATTTCGCGCTCTGTGAGTGCTGGGTGGGTTGTTTTATCTGACCCCATAAGCGCACCGACGGAGAAGACACCACCGCCCAGGTTCTCCACCCGTGGTTGTGCGCTTCCATCAACCCATTTTGGATCTGCCGGGTCGCTGATACCAGGTACAAATTCACCGCGCTGTGCGGCGAGTTCACGCCCGATTTGTTCATCGTTGTCGTGTTGTTCCAGTGGCTCGTGATTCTGAAGTGCGTCATTGAGTTCTTTGTCGAGCTGCGCAGCGCGGCCTGGGCAGACTGCTGGTATTTCAGTTTCGCCCGGTAAAGTCGATTGGGTTTTATCATTGTTTGCTTCCCGCTTGATGTTGCCACATGCGATATCAATCGTTTTCTGATCTGGTTTAGCGTGGTTCGATTCGACGAGCTTGCGGTTAATGTAAGCACGCAGATCAACCGGTCTGAGGTAAAGCTCCTCCGGAGCGGATTTAATCAGCGCGATAATGGCAGCGCGGGAGAAATCCAGAATACCCGGCGTGCCGCGTAATTTATTCCACCAGGCAGAAAATCGTGGGTCTGCACCTGCATTTTCGATTTCTTTGGCGCGGCGCATAATTTCAGACGGTATGGCGTAAATATCGAAATCCATCGCGACTGACAAAATTCCAAGCGCGGTTTCAAGACGGAGCGTCGCGAGGTTATGCACCATGTCAGGGCTACGATCAGTAGGATTGTTACCCCCCAGACTGGCTTCTGTATCAGCCTTGATGTCAGTAGTAACTGGCTCCCGCTTAGCTGCCGGAGTATCGATCCACTTAGCGATCCCTTTTTTGATATCGGGCCACTGAGTGGACACCTTCATCGTTTTGCGCACCCATGCCAGTAATTCTTCCTGGCGTTCTCCGCTCAAAGCAAACACTCGTGGTTCTTTCACAAAGGCCATCGCCAGTTCGCGCTGGAAGCAGCCATCGTCATCGTTATTCAAATCCACCACCTGGCCGTATTGCGCCGCGGTAATTTCTTCTACTGCACCGAACAGAGCAAGGCATGCCGCCCGTGAGTCCAGATCGAGGTTACGCACAATCTTCATAGGCGTTGTACGCTCATCATCCTGCCAGGTTTCACTATCATCGTTCTCTGGTTGCGGTGCCGCAGCTGGTTCACCAGCGTTAACATTCCAAACCGCCACCGTGTCAAAAAAATCAGGGGAGAAAACATCCAGTTCAGGGCAGGGTAAACCTTCCCGGTGCTCCCAGATTTTGACCTTAAAATAATCATCGATACGTTCAGGGTGCTCAGCGGCCAGTTTTCCGAAAATAACAGCTTCTGCGATCACCTTTGTAGAACCATTTATTGCAATTGCGAGGGGCTTTAAATCGGGTGTCTTTTTAAGTGCTTTATCCTTTGGGAAATAAGCACCGCCGAAAACTTTTAATTCTACTGACATAATGACCTCTGTTAATGTTTAAAGTAGGATGTGGGAATAATTGGTTTGCGGATATCGCACTTCGTCTTTTTTAAAGAGTCGCGCCTGTTCCGTCGTTCATTGCATTGTTCGCATAAATAAATCATTCGCTTATACGGATATACATCCGTTTTTCGTTCGTGCATTTCAGATTTCATGAACTGACGGCAGCAAACAGCGCAATAACAAATAATGTCATTCATATCAGTTAAGCTGTTGGCGCTTGTAGTCAGAATAGGACATGCCGCAGGCGTTCTGAGCTTCTGTGAAATTCACAGACAGCAAGCTAATGTGCTTAACAGCACAAACCGGACAATGAAACTCACCGAGCACGTAGCCACCAACAAGCACAACGGTTACAGGGCCAGAAGATGGTAAATGGACAACACCAGAAATAGCGCCGTTAATATTAAAGGTTGCAATGTCTTTATTTACGATAGCAAGGCGCATTTCAACGGATGTTACGCATACTTTCATTTCGAATTCCTTAATTTATGGTGTGAGAATCCCTGCCGTTTAAGACATAGGTTTTTAAATTGGAAAAATTAAATCACTTTTAAACTATTACGCCATTCCTGGTGAGGTTGGCGATGTACAACGAAATTTCTGTATTTCCTTAATACTTTCCATGCGGCATGGCATCCGGCAACATCACGAAGAAATACTGATGTGACGAGTTTCCCCTGTGCCCAGGCAATTTGTTGTTCCGGTGTTAATTGTGTCTTATCCATATATGAACACTCCACTATGAAACCAGCTTTAAAAAGGTCGGCATATGCATGGACCACGGGAAACGCATATGCCGCCAAGACTACACTCAGCAATGTTGTA